>JAJYCN010000388.1 GCA_021778335.1 Acidobacteriota bacterium
ACGGATCGCCTGTAGCCCGCCGTCGACAAGGGCATGGCAAAACGAGTCCGGCCAATGAACCAACTGCCCGCTCAGCCCCGTGATCACCAGCACCGCCGGCGCATCGCGCTTCCCCAGGCGCTCTTAGCAGATGTCGATCCCTCCCGGCCCATGAAACATCTCTTCCATACCGCCTCGTCCCTCCCGCCGCACTACACTAACAACGATGGCTAAAACCTCCATCAAAATCGACAAGACCCTCCACCGCCGCGCCGCCGAAGCGGCCGTGAAGGCCGGCTACAGCTCCACCGAAGAGTTCATCGAACACCTGATCGAAAAGGAACTCGCGCGCACCGAAAACTCCGCCGACCCCTCCATCCTCGAAAAGCTGAAAGGCCTCGGCTACCTCTCGTGACCGAGTTGTTCGCCCGTAACGCCCTCCTCGTCCTCGCTCTCTCCGGCCTCCTCTCCGGCGCAATCAGCGCCGCCGTTTTCCGCCGCCTCGCCGACCTCGCCTTGCTCCGCCAAACCCTCCGCCGCATCACCGCCCACCTCCTCGAAATGCACCTCTATCTCGACGACCCCGTCATCGTCTTCCGCGCCCAGCGCCACTTACTCGCCGCCAACGTCCACTTACTCCGCGCCGTCTTACTCCCCGTCCTCATCCTCGCTCCGTTCGTCTTCCTCACCACCGAATCCCTCGCCGCCGCGTACTCCCGCGCCCCTCTTTCACCCGGCCAAACCGCTCTCCTCACCCTCGCCTGGAACGGCCCCCACGGTGAACAGCGCCCCACGCTCCACGCTCCGCCCTGCCTCGCCATCGAAACCCCCGGCGTCCGCGCCCTCCGCACCGCCGAAGTCGTCTGGCGCCTCCGCGCCCTTGCCCCCTGCGCCGCAGACCTCGAATTCACGCGCGCCAACCTGACCACTTACTCGCCCATCGCCATCTCCGAAGGCCTCGCCGCCCGCCACATTCGCAGCGGCCCTTTCGCCCGCCTGCTCGATCCCCTCCGCGTTCCCATCTCCGACCCCGACATCGCCTCACTTGAAACCACTTACCCGCTCGCCCGCATCCACGGCCTCCGCTGGTTCTCCTGGTTCACCCTTTTCTATCTCGCCGGCGCCGCCCTTCCCCTCATACCCCGACCGCGCCACACCGCTCTCATCGCGGCCCTCTTGCTATCCGTCCCCGCCCGCGCCGCCGCGCCCCAAACCCCCGTCATCCTCATCTCCATCGACACCCTCCGCGCCGATCATCTCAGCGCCTACGGCTACACCCGCATCCACACCCCCACCATCGATTCCTTCGCCGGAACGCTGTTTGAAAACGCCCTCTGCCAGATCCCACTTACTCTCCCGTCCCACACCTCACTATTTACTTCCACTTACCCCTTCCAGAACGGCGTCGAAGAAAACGCCGTCCGCGTCCCCGACGGCCTCACCACCCTCGCCTCCATCCTCCACGCCCACGGCTACCACACCGCGGCTTTCATCGGTAGCGCCATGCTCGGCCGCCAGTTCCACCTCGACACGGGCTTCGATCTCTACGACAGTCCCTTCGAGTCCGCCGCCACCGATAACCCAACCTCTATGCACGTCCGCCGCGATGGAGCCCTCGTCCTCCGCTCCGCCCTGCAGTGGCTAAATTCCCAACAGGACGCCCCCGTCTTCGCCTTCATCCACTTATTCGATCTCCACACTCCTTACCCGTCCGGCCGCATGGAGCCCGAATCCGCCGCTTACGACCGCCAGTTACTCTACATTGACCACCTCACCGGCCTCCTCCGCGCAGCGCTCGTTCGCGACGGCCTCTGGCGACGCTCCATCGTCGTCTTACTCGGAGACCACGGCGAAGGCCTCGGCGACCACGGCGAGCTCAGCCACGGCTACTTCATCTACCGAAGCACCGTCCGCGTCCCCCTGCTCATCCACTGGCCCGAAGGCGCGCCCTCTCGCCCCGCCCGCATCGCCGCCCCCGCCGGGTTAATCGACGTCGCACCCACCATCTTCGCCGCCCTCGGCCTCCCGTCGCCCAAAACTTTTCAAGGCCACGATGTTTTATCTCCCAAAACCGCCACCCCCGTCTACGCCGAAAGCGTCTACGCACGCGACCAGTTCCACTGGGCCCCGCTCCGCTCCCTCGAAGTAGCCAATCTCCGCTATATCGAAGCCCCGAAGCCCGAGTTATACGATCTTACTCGCGACCCATCCGAAACCCACAACCTCGCCCCCAATCGCCACAACGACGTAGACCGTCTCCGCGCCCAACTTACTCAATTGCTCTCCACCGTCCGCCGCGCCGCCATCCTCACCCCTTCCGCCGCCAACGGCAATCGCGCCATCCTCGAATCCCTCGGCTATCTCTCCGGCGCCGGATCCTCGGCCCGTCCTTCGAACATCGACCCCAAGGACCGCCTCGCCGAATACAACCGCTTCGAACAAGCCCTTGGCCAGATGTACTCCGGCCGCCTCCACGAAGCCGCGGCTAACTTCGAAGCCATCCTGACAAAAGACCCCGAAAATGTTCCGGCCCGAGGCGACTTAGGCGAATGTTACTCCCGCGCCGGCCGTCCCGCCGGCGCCGCCCGCGAGTGGCAAACCGCCCTCCACGACGACCCCCGCTACGCCCCCGCCGCCGAAGCCCTGGGCGAACTCTACTTGAAAGAAAAGAACTACCCCAAGGCCCGCGAATCCTTCGAAAAACTCACCGAACTCGACGGCCACTCCTACGTCGCCGAATACGGCCTCGCCCTCGCCGACCTCCACCTCGGCCTCACCGCCGAAGCCCGCCTCCACCTCGCCGCCGCCTGCCGCCTCGCCCCCGCCCACCGCGCCGCCTGCGAATCCCAACTCCGCGCCCTCGACGCCCAACACTGAACCTATGTACAACGAGCACGCGCTGCGCCGGGCGGCGGGCCTCACCACGAGAACTCGGCGGGCGAATGCTCAAATGGGTTCAAGACTCGGACGCTCTCGAAAACGCGTCCGTCCTGAAAATCCTCCGACAACAAATAACGCGCCCCGCATCGTGCAGCGGCGGCCACAATGAGAGCGTCCCAATAAGCAAGCTGGGCACTGTCCTCCCACTGCCAGGCCTCGCGGACCAGAGCGAGAGAAGAGTCGACAGGACGCCAATACCAAAGGTCTTCGACGACCTGCCGCGCGCAGACGCTTCCCACGTTCGACCGTATCGACGTAACAGAGCAGGACGTTGGAGACGACGAAAAACCTCTCAGCGGCGCTCATGGACCTCGTCACGCCTCATCCGGCCCGCCGCCCCGGAGGCCGCAGTTGCGCGATAGGAGTTCCAATGCTCAAACGCACGCCAATAAGAATCGCTCAGCCGCATTTCGCGCTCCAGCATCGCTCCTATCAGCTTGGAGACCGAAGTATTTTCCTTGGCCGCCTTCCGCCGCACCCACAGCGCCGCTCCATCACGCAGCGTAATCGTGACTTTCTTGGGCACGAACTCAGTGTAAGACGAAACCAGTACAAAGACGCGCTGCCGGCGCCGTCCCCCTACCCCAGCACCCGCTCCACCGCATTCCCCGCCACGTCCGTCAGCCGGAAATGCCGCCCCTGGAACTTGTAAGTCAGCCGCTTGTGGTCGATTCCCAAACAGCGCAGAATCGTCGCCTGCAGATCGTGAATGTCCACCGGGTCCTTCACGATGTTGTAGCAGTAGTCGTCCGTCTCGCCCATCGTGAGGCCGGGCTTGATCCCGCCGCCCGCCAGCCACACCGTGAAGCACCGCGGATGATGGTCCCGCCCGTAGTCGCCCGCCGTCAGCCGCCCCTGGCAGTACACCGTCCGCCCGAACTCGCCGCCCCAGATCA
>JAJYCN010000389.1 GCA_021778335.1 Acidobacteriota bacterium
GCGAAAGCCACAGCGCCAGCAGCAGGCTCCGCGTGTCGCGGACAATGTGCCGGAGTTCCTTTTGCAGGATCGCGCGTAGCCGCCGCCCGCTCATGGCCCTTTCTTCTCCTCCGCTTCCACTACTGACACAAAGACGTCCTCCATCGACGGCGCGATCGGATCGAGCCTCCGTATCTCGATCCCGTTCGCCTCCAGCACCTGCCGGATGCTGGCCGCGCCTGTCTCCCCCTCATCGGTCATCACGTGAAGCCCCGCTCCAAACACAGCCGCGTCGCGAATCCCCGGCTTGTTCTCGATGGCGCGCATCGTCCCCAGCAGATCCGGTGTCTCCAGATACAACAGCCCCTGCGCTTTCATGCCCCGCTTCAGTTCCGCCGGTGAGCCCAGCGCCACTAGCCTTCCTGCGTACATGAGTCCCACGCGGTGACAGTATTCCGCCTCATCCATGTAATGCGTGGTAACGAAGACTGTGCGTCCCGCCGAAGATAGCTCATAAATCAGGTCCCAGAACTTACGCCTCGCCACCGGGTCTACCCCCGACGTCGGCTCGTCGAGAAAGAGCACCGGCGGCTCGTGCAAAATCGCGCAGCCAAGCGCGAGCCGCTGGTTCCATCCTCCCGGCAGCAGAGCCGTGCGTGAACCGGCGCGCTCCTCCAGACCCGCCATGCGCAGGACGTAACTCTTCCGCTCCTGCCGCCGCCCCTTCTCCACCCCATAAATCCCGCTGAAGAAGTCGATGTTCTCCTCCACCGTCAGGCCGTCGTAAAGCGAAAACTTCTGCGACATATAGCCAATGCGGCGCCGCGCCTGCTCCGGCTCACGCGCCACGTCGCACCCCGCTACGCGCGCGCCCCCGGAGGTCGGCGACAGCAGCCCGCACAGCACCCGGATCAGCGTCGACTTCCCGGCGCCGTTTGGCCCGAGAAACCCAAAGACCTCTCCCCGCTCAACCGCCAGCGTCACATGATCCACAGCGACAAAACTGCCGAACGCCTTAACGAGATCTTCGGCCTCGACCGCGGCGCTCATGGGCCCTCCTGCCCCCGCACCACGGACATGAACAGGTCCTCCAGCGTCGGCAGCATTGCACGGAAGCGCCCCTCGGGCAATGCCCGCTGCAGTTGCTCCGGGCCCACACGCGGCGACGCGAGCACGTGCAGCATCGCCCCGTAAATTTCCACGCTCTCGATGCCCTCCTGCCGCCGCAACTGTTCCCGCGCTCCCAAAGGATCCACCGTCTCCACCTCGTAACAGGACTGCGGCAACTTCTCCCGGAGCCTCCGCGGCTCGTCGCAGTAAATCAGCCGCCCCTTGTACATCAGCCCAACCCGGTTGCACCGCTCCGCTTCATCCAAATACGCCGTCGATACAACCACCGTGATTCCGTCTTTCACCAACTGATACAGAATCGCCCAGAAGTCCCGCCGCGAAACCGGATCGACGCCGTTCGTCGGCTCATCCAACAACAGGATCCGCGGGCGGTGCAGCAGCGTGCACATCAGCGCCAGCTTCTGCTTCATGCCCCCCGAAAGCTTTCCCGCCTGACGTGTGCGAAACGCCTCCATGCGTGTCATGGGAAGCAGCCGCCGCTTGAGTTCATGCTTCTCCGCACCCTCGATGCCGAACAAATCGGCATAGAAATCCATGTTCTCTTCTACCGTCAGGTCCTGGTACAAACCAAAACGCTGCGCCATGTAGCCGATCTGATCTTTCACCGCGGCGGACTCGCGGCTTGCGTCACTTCCCGCCACGCGCGCATTTCCGCTCGAAGGATCAAGCAATCCGCTCAGCATCCGCAGTGTCGTGGTCTTCCCCGCGCCGTCCGGACCCACCAACCCGAAGACCTCTCCTGCCGCGACCTCGAGATTCAACCCGTCCACCGCCGTGAGCGCGCCGAACTGGCGCGTCAGGTTCCGGGTTTCAATGATCGGCTCCATCGCGCCTGCTACCGTTTCGCTTCGGTCGCCGTGAAAATCTCCGCATCCACCGGCATGTTCAGCCTCAACTCCCGTTCCGGATTCGCCACTTCGATCTTGATTCGATACACCAGCTTCACCCGCTCTTCGAAGGTCTGAATCTGCTTCGGTGTGAACTCCGCCTGCGACGAAATGAAACTCACATAGCCCCAGTACGATTTCCCGGGAAACGAGTCCGTTGTGATCCGCGCCTTCGCCCCGAGCTTCACTCGCCCCAAGTCCCGCTCGTTGATGTAGCCGCGAAGCCACGGATGATCGATATCGCCGACGGTCACCACCGTCGAACCCGGCGCAAGCACTTCCCCAATTTCCGCCGCTTTCACCAGCACCACACCGTCGATCGGCGACGTCGCGATCGTATCGTCCAACTGCGACGCAACCACGCCCACTTGCGCGATCTGCCGCTTGACCTTCTCCCGCCGCGTGGTCACCTCCTGCCGCCGCCGCAACTCGATTTGATTTGCCTCCGCCGCCTGCAGACCCGCCCGCGCCCGTCTCACCTGCGCCGCCGCGGCTTCAATCTGTTCCTCGCGCGGCCCGATCACCACCAGTTCCGATTTCTCTTTCGCGGACCGCAATCCTGCCTCCGCCGCCTCGAAGTTCCGCCGGTACTGATCGAACTGCAGCGCCGAAATCTCATCCCGCTGGTACAGCATCTGCATCCGCTTCCAGTCGTTGGAGGCCCGCGCATACTCGGCCTGTGCGCTGTCCACCGCCGCCTTCGCCTCACGAATCTCCTGCGGCCGCGACCCGTTGATCAGTTCCTCGTACTGCGCCTCATACGCCTTCAGGTCCGCGCGCCGCTGTTCAATATCCGCCGCGAGCGTCTTCTCCTGCCACTCCACCGAGCTCAGCGCTTCCTCCAACTGTTGCCGGCTCGAACCTAACCCGGCCCGTTCTCTCTCCTCGGTCCGCGGAAGTTGATCCCGGTCGATGCGCGCTACCAGCATGCCTTTCCTTACGTTGTCCCCTTCGTCCACCGTGCGCTCGATCAATTTCCCTGGGACCTTGAACGCGATGTTAATCTCGGTGAGCTCGATGTTTCCCGACAGCAGAATCCTGTCATCCGGCCTCTCATTCACGCTGCGATAGATCAGCCACACAGCCACCGCCACCGCGGCCGCTATCCCAATGACGATCCAGACTCTTTTCATTCCCCGTCGCTCCACACACCTGCGGCTTCCCCTTCCGACGTTGCACCCGCCTTGCCAATCCGCCCCAGGCGCTTGCACTACAATCGCGTCCCGCGGCAAGCCGGGAGTACACGTTCCCTGCCGCATGTGTGTGATTTTGCTGAGCTTTGTGCCATTTCGCGCCGGAATCGTGGAAATGCCGGGAAGTGGTTGTTACCCGAGACCGCACGCGAACGCCCCCACACCCAGCGATACACTTAGAAAAAACATGTCCCGACTTAGCCGCTGCTCCCTCGTCTGCCGTCTTGCGCCCGCGTTGACCGTCACAGCCCTCCTCCACGCCCAGGCGCCCGCGCCACCCCTCTACCAAAACCCCGATCTGCCCCCCGAGCAGCGCGCCGCCGGCCTCGTTTCGCACATGACCCTCGAAGAAAAAGCCGGGCAGATGCAGAACACCGCCCCCGCGATTCCGCGCCTCGGCATCCCCGCCTACGATTGGTGGAACGAAGCTCTACACGGTGTCGCCCGCGCCGGCCTCGCCACCGTATTCCCGCAAGCCATCGGACTCGCCGCCACCTTCGATGCTCCTCTCCTCCATAACATCGCCACTATCATCTCCACCGAAGCACGAGCCAAATACAACGACGCCATTGCCCACGGCAACCACAGCCGTTATCACCGACTTACCCTCTGGTCGCCGAA
>JAJYCN010000097.1 GCA_021778335.1 Acidobacteriota bacterium
AAAGACGGCGTTGAGGCAGAATTTTGTCCGCCCATTGAATGCCTTGCCTTTAAGCTGATTCAGCCTGGCGAAATGGACATCGACGGCATTTTTTCATCGCCGCATCCGGTCGTTGTTTCATTGCTCGAAACTTGCGACACGGTTGAAAATGTCTACGAACGGTTGAGCGAAAGTGATTTTATTAAAAACAGCTTAGATTCGGCACAACACGCGCACGGGCAATAACGATACAAGCGCTTGAATTGATATCGACTTCAACGATAAAACCCGCTCTGTTTTGCGATATTCACAACAGACACAAAATAAAAAACCGACTGAAAAGCCGGTTTTTTTATTACGTATCAAATACACAGCTTCGCACCACAACCCTTAAGGCCATGGCCAACGATAATTCGCCTGCACCTTAACGCGTCATTTCCAGCACGGCGAACGAGCCAGGAACGATGGATGGGCGGCCTCCTTGGGGGTTCGGTTTCGTTTCGGCGAACGGCAGATAGATGGCGTGGGTTTTCAGATCGAGCCCCATGGTGCGCGCGCTGACCCGGGTGTGAAGAGTGTCGACTACGGAGTAATGGCCGTTGCCGTCTTCGTGGACGACCGTGGTGGTTCCGTCACCGCACGAGGCAAAGGCAAACTTCGTCGCCGGGTCGAAGCGGCCTGCATCGACGCCGCGGCCGATGGGGAGGGTCGTGACAACCTGGCCGGTGTCGGCATTCACGACGGCCATCATCTGGTTGTGGCAGCCGATGAACACGCGGCGGGATTCGCGATCCATGGACATGGCCGACGGAGATTCGCAGGGAGCGAGGGGCCAGGTGTGGTCGACCTTCAGCGTTTTGGGGTCGAACTCGACCACTTGACTCTTGTCCTCAAGATTGACGAAGACTTTGCCGTGGCCGTCCGCGGCGGCGAATTCGGGACCGCCACCGAGATCGACGGTACCGGTGACGACGGCGCGGCGGGCATCGATGACAGTGGCGCTGTCGCTGCCACCGTTGAAGACGAGGACGCGGCCAGTAGATTCATCGTAAATGGTTCCGTCGGGTTTTTTACCTGGTGTGAGATGGCCAATGGTGTTGAGCGTTTTCAGGTCGAAAACGACGACCTGGTTGGTCTGGCCGGCCGTGATGAAGCCTTTGCCGGCATCCGCAGCCAGGGCTATCCCGTGGACACCGGGCGTGTCGGGGATTTTGCCGATCACTTTGCCAGTGTCGAGACTGACGACGTCGACTTCCGTTGCATGAGATACGAAGATGCGGCGGCCCGGGGAGTCGACGGAGACGTAGTCCCAGAAGCCGTTGCCACCGATCGTGAAAGTGCGTGCTTCCCTATAGCCGCTCGATCCGGCGACGGCTACCGCGGCGGCGATGAGAAGTCCAATCGCGAGTTTTTTCAAAGTTCCCTCCCTGCTCATTCAAAGCGCGCCCATCGTAGCGCATTCGGGCGGAGGGAAGCATGAAACCGGCCTGACCGCGAGCCCTATGTATCGGGCGACTTCTGCTCGTAGGGTTTACGGAGGTATTTCGCGGCCTCCGCCTGGGCTCCGGCGGTGTTGTCGTGCGTGCGGATGGCGAGGTTATATTCGTTCACCGCCCGGTCCCGGCTGCCGGTCATGTCGAAAATTTTGCCGAGGTTGATGTGGGCCCAAACTTCGATCCACTTGGGGTCGAGGTCGCCGTTCAAGGCTTCGCGGAATTCGTTGGCGGCGGACTGGAAATTGTTTTGTTTGAAGAAGACCTCGGCGATGCGGAAGTGGGCGAGGGAGCTGTTGCGGTGCACTTGCAGCGCCTTCTGATACTCGGCCAGGGCTTCGGCGTACTGGCCGGTTTCGACGAACTGTTCGCCGCGCCGGATGGCTACCGCGACGCGGATGTTGTCAGTGTAGTGGAGCACCTTCTCGTCGGGGTCGACCTTGACGTCTTTCGGTTTGCCGAACGTGTCGATGGTGAATTCGGTTGAACTGCCGACGAGGTCGATCCGCTGGCGTTCGGGGTTGCCTTCGGTTTCAATCAGGAGCTCGACGGGCATGTGGAAGGTGTCGAGGTCCTGATTCACCTTGCCGACGACGCGGAAGCCTTTCTGAGTGCGATAGACGATGTAGTCGAGCTTGAACTGGGGCGCACCGCTGGAGTCGATCCACTGGAGGAAGAAGTATCGGACGTTCTGTCCGTAGACCTGGCTGGTCATGTCCTCGAAATTGGCGGTGCTGACCGCCTTCCAGGCGTATTGATCGGGGAAAGCTTTCAGGAGTTTGAAAAAGTTTGCATCCCCGATCATGGTGCGGAGCATGTTGAAAACGGCGGCGCCTTTGGCGGCGGTTTCGGCCCAGAACTCGGGCGAATAATCTTCGAGGCGGCCCGCCTGGATGAGCGGAGGCTGCTCAACCGTGAGCGCTTCGATGTAAGTGTCCTTCACGGCGGTGGTGAAAGCGCCGGGGCCCTCGTCGTGCTCGATGTAGAGCAGTTCGGCGTAACGGGCCTGGCCGTTGGTGAGCCAGAGATGGTTTCGGCTGGAAGGGGAGATGAGAATGCCCCACCACTGGCGGGCGATCTGATTGACGAGCAGACGGGTGTTGACGCGGTCCGTAAGCGCGCCGGGGTTCAGGAAGAGAATGCCGGGGGCGGCGTAGCCATTGGGCGCGCCATCCTCGGTTTCGACGACGGTCAAGTTGGCCTGTGGAGCGAGGCCGTAGATGCTGGTGAGGAACGTGGCTATCTTGCCGATTTCGTTGCCGTAGGCGGGAGCTACGGCTTTGCGTGTGCGCAGATAGAAGGAGGTGACGATGCCGGCCGATTGGATCTGCGTGGGTCCGCCCTGGACGACGGCGATGCTGCCCGGGAAGCTCGGTTGATTGGTGTGGAAGCTGTAGAGAATTCTGTCGCCGGAGGAGTCCGACTTCTCGTCACCGCTGGCTATGACGCTGTAGCCGGAGGGGACGGTGATGCGGAGGTCGGCGTTGAAGCGATCCGTCGTATAGCCCTGGATGGGGAACCAGCGGGACGGATACATCAGGTAGGCGTAGTCGTTGTGGATGGCGGCGAAGCGGATACCGAAGACGGGGGAGTCTTCATTGCCGGTGAGACGGCCGCCGTAGGTGAAGGTGAGCGAACCGGCCTGGCCCTGTTTGGTGGGCTCGGGTAGGCTGACGAGCAGGCCGTTGTCGGAGGAGCGCGAGCCGCTGAGATCGCGGCCCTGTCCGTCGACAACCTTCGACAGGCTGAGCGCCCCGTTGAGTTCGAAGTTGATGGTGGACATGTCGCTGTCGAGAACGGTGTAGTCCAGCTTCGCGGTGGCGTTGAGCGTTTGGGTTCGCGGGTTAATCTCCGCGTCGATCTGATAGTGGGTGATGTTGATGCGTGCGTTGCGGGACCGCTCCTGGGCGACGAGCGGCCCGGCCGACGCGATGGCCAGAACCGCCGCCAAGAATTGCACGCTATTGTGTTTACGCTTTCGTCTCATCCTCTTCCAGCTTACTGTTGCGCGACAGCCGGCTGCCTCCCTCGAAGGCACTCTTCCACCGCCGCCGCTGCTTCTTCTATCGGATCGCCCGAACCTGCCAGGCGTGCGCTGACCTTCTCCAGTTCGGCGCGCATCGCTTCCCGCCGGCTGGGAGAGGCGAGAAGAGCCAGAGCCTCACCGGCAAGCCGGGCGCCTGTCATTTGTCCCTGCATTAACTCCGGCACGACCGCGTGGCCCGCCAGCAGGTTCACCATGGAATAGAACGGCACGCGGACCAGCGCCTTACCGGCCAGCCAGCTTGCGGCATTCACTTTGTAGAACGTGACCATCGGCGTGCCGAGCAGCGCCGCTTCGACGGTCACGGTGCCGCTCGCAGCCAGGGCTAGATCCGCCGAGGCAAGAAGATCCCAGCTCCCTCCCTCAAACACTTGGATGGATGCGAGGCGAAAGCGTTCCTCAAAATTTGCGAGGCCGGCGCGTCCGTGAAAGGCGGGCGGCAAACACAAGGCGAAAGTAGCATCCCGCGCGACGCGGATGCGGTTCACGGCGTCGAGCAGGGCCGGCAGATGACGCTTCATTTCCCCCAAACGGCTGCCGGGTAGAAGGGCGATTAGAGGCGTTCCGGGGCGTGCGCCGAAGCGTTCCCGGAGGGTGAGTGGATCGGCCGAAGGGCGGACGCGGCGGCTGAGGGGGTGGCCGATGTAAGTGGCGTTCATGCCGTGGCGGGCGAAGAATTCGGGCTCGAAGGGGAAAATGCAGAGCAGGCGCGAGAGCGTGCGGCGCATGGACGGGATGCGTTCCCGGCGCCAGGCCCAGACTTGCGGGGCGATCAGGTAGATGACCGGGATGCCAAGTTTGCTCAACCGGCGGGCGAGGCGGAGGTGGAAGTCCGGACTGTCGGTGAGGATAGCCAAGTCGGGGCGGCGATGTTGGGCGGCGCGGGCGAGGGCGCGGTACTCGCCATAGATGCGCGGGATGTGGGAGACGACCTCGACGAGGCCGGCGACGGCGAGTTTGGAAGAATCGGCGACGGGCTCGACGCCGGCTTCAATCATCCGGGGGCCCGGGCAGCCGAAGAATTCGAGGCCGGGATTGCGGCGCCGAAGCGCGCGGACGAGTTCGGAGGCGTACAGGTCGCCCGAAGGCTCGCCGGCAGAAACCAGAAGCCGAGCGCCCATCTGGTGTTAGTTTAGCAACGGTGACATTCGAATGTGGCCGATCGCAGACTTGCACCATGAGTAGAGCGAAGCACGGAGCACCTTGCCAAGCCCCGGGCATCGCGCTACAGTGCGTTAGATGGCAGGTCACTCGTGGGGCCGTAGGCTAGTTGCCGGCCTGTTGATATCCGCCACCGGACTTATCGCCGTCGTGGTACTCCCGCTCCAAACCATTTTCGCGCTGGCGCCTTATTGGCGCCCCATGCACGCCGCGGCCTCCTCGATCATGCAAGTGGCCGGTTTCGCCATGGTAATGCGCGGGCGAGACAAGCGGTGCTCAGCCGGCGATGTCTGGGACGCTCTGAACGGGGATCGCTTTAGAACGACCAAGGCTCAGATCCGCACTGCCGACAAGGTGATTGGGACCGACGGGAACCTGCGCCTCGTGGCGACGCCGTCCGGCGAATTCTGGATTCCCGCTCCCGACATCGACACCCTGGCCGAGCAACTGGCGGAGCAAAAGCTGGAGGTGTACGGCCACGATGTCCGCGCCGGAGAAGTCGTCTTAGATTGCGGAGCCAACATCGGGGTTTACACTCGCGTAGCGCTAGCTCGGGGCGCTCGCACCGTGGTCGCGATCGAACTCGCACCTGAACCACTCGCTTGTCTGCGTCGGACTTTCGAACGCGAGATTCGGGACGGCCGCGTGATCCTCTATCCCAAAGGCGTCTGGGACAAAGATGCGACTTTGCGCCTGACCACGAACCAAGGGCTCGCCTCCGCGGCCGACAGCGTAGCGATCAACCGCGGCGAAGAAGGCCCCGAGGTTCAGCTCACGACGATCGACGAGTTGGTTTCCGAGCTGCACCTGCCACGCGTTGACTTCATCAACATGGACATCGAGGGTTCGGAACCTCACGCCCTTCGGGGTGCGGCCAGGACGCTTGCCACCTACAAGCCACGTCTTGAGATTTCGATGGAGCATAGGCAATCCGACCCCGACATCATCCCCGCTCTGGTCCTGCGCCTGAACCCGCAATACCAAACGCAATGCGGCAGTTGCGGGATGATGACCGGCCGGATGCAGCCAGAGGTCCTGCTAGCGTGGTGATGGGCCGTCGGGCCATACGGCCCGACGGTCGCCGAGATCGTGTACGCGTCCACGGATTCGAGTTCCTCAAATCTTTGAACGCAAATTGTAGGTGGGCGAGCGGGGGTCTGCTAAACTGTGGGTACCCAACTGATGTCCGCGCAAACGAACCTCTCCAAGCTCAGCGTGGGGCAGTTTGCGGAACGCTTCCGCAACGAAATGATTCCGCTGAGCAACACCTTTTCTTACTTCTGCGCCTCGGTGCCGATGAGCGAAGAAGATCTGAAGGAGTATCTGGAGGAACCGATAGCCGCGTTGCCCCCGGCGGTTGCCTCCCTGCTGCCCAACATTTCGATCATGCTGGTGCCATACCTGGAACGGGCGAACGGCAAGCAGGTGGCGCCAGGTAAAGGCGCTGATTTTGTATGCACGGAGAAGCCCCCGGAGAACAAGCTGTCGTGGGCTTCGCAGGTGACGCTGGGAAACCAGGAAGTGCTGCTGTTCGGGCTCAAGGACCAGGAGGTGGCGGAATACCACTACCGGTTCTACCGCGGCATTGCGGCGCTGATCGCGGCGCGTCTGCCGGAGGAGGCTCGGGAGAGGTACTACCGGCTGCTGCGCGAGGAACTGAAAGCCCCGGCGCACGGCGAAGTGGATGAGGAAAGCTGGCGGCTGAAACAGTCGCTCCAGCGCCGGGAGACCGGCATTCGTAAAGAGACGAAGGCTTTCGTAGACTACGCGCAGGCGAGTTTCATCGACACGCTGACGCTGTACCTGCACGGCATCTGCTGCGACATCGACGTGGATACCGGGCCGAGGCAGTTGGCGAGCCGGTGGCTACGCAAGCGGCTCGACCTGCTGCGCGAATTGTTCACGCCGCCGTCAGGTTACGCAGTGTTCCCCGAAGAACTCAAAGAACACAGCCACGACGAACACTGACGCGCAGGGTGAGTCAGGCGAGGCCCTCAGCCTCGAGATCTTCAAGAAGGGCGCCGGAGGCGTTGCTTGGATAGCCCCAGATCCAGAATGCGTACGAGGTGGCGCTGTCCCGGATGGGGCTTGGCGAGGGCAGTCCGTTCGGGGCGGCGGCAAGGGATCTTTCGCCCTAGTCGCCTCCCAGGAAAGTTAGCCGTTGGCGTCAGGGTCGCTGTCGCCGGGCTTTGCTCTCTCCTCTGCAGATCTAAGGACCTCCGCTGTGGACTGCAGGCACGGTAACGACATAGCGGGTACCGCTACCTGCCCTTGGCTAATGCGTAGCAGGCTCGCCAATGATTCCTCAGCGCACATCAGGCACTCGTCCACAGTCGCCCTCTCGGGGCTCCAGAGGTGGGTGAGATTGTGTTTGGCCTGGTAGAACTTGACAGCTTGCGCGGTAGCGCGGATTGACTCTGGAAGGAGGAGCCCGGTAACGATGGCGCGCGCCGAAGTTGCTACTTCCTTCGGTGGAATGGGCGCAGACCGCGCGGCCCATTTGGATGATCTGGCCGTATACGCCACGCTCGCCGTGCCCCTCGGTGAACGAGTTCACCTTGTTATATGCGCTTGGAAGCACGGTGACAGCACGAATCGGTTCAGCGCAGATCCTTCTACCGAGTGCCGACGTAGCGGCGCTTGGCAGCGCCGCTATGATCGTGCCGTCGCGCAGGATGGACCGGCGGCCGTCGGCGAGCAGTGCGTCGTATCGCGGGTCGCCCTTGCGGTGGACTACCCAGACGCCACGCATCACGCGGTGCGCCGCTTGCGTCAGGAACCCATCGCCAGAGAGGTGCGTGGGACCATAGGCGGGTCCAACAAATATTGGTTGGTTCTGCCGCAGCCGGCCGGCGGCGATGAGCGTTTTGATCGCAAGTACGGTGTAGGCCGTGCATGATAGTCTGGCCGCGACGTGGGCCTGTGCTGTTGGTCCTTGTCCGGTGGCTCGTTTGTCACTCGGCTGATTCATTGGAAGCTCCTTCGAATTCGAGTCTTTGTATGATTTCTATCAGGCCATGCTCGGGCGTTTTGGGAGTAGCCACTGGGTTCAATTGCGGCCCCTAAGATGGCCGTGCCTTCTTTCAAATCTTTTGCCTAATCGTCTCCAGAGGGAAGCCCTAGCTCGATACGGCCGTGGCGCAGGTGGCGCCGACCTGGTCAATAAGCCTTCGCCGAAGGCGCCGGTTGGCACCGTCTCGGCCTGAAGGAGCGGCGGAGTCGGGAGGAGCTTCGATAGAGGAACTTCGACCTCGGCGAGGGTTCTCGGCCCTTCGAATCGGCGGACGTTTGTGACGGACTGCTTTTGTCTGGTCCGCGTCATGCGAACCGGAGCAAGTTGGGGTTTAATAACGTTCGCCACGATTCGGGGGGCTGGTTGCGCTGGCATTGCCTGGGCAGCGGCGGGCGTGGCCACCCCTGCCTTGGGCGTAGTGGCGAGATGGCTCTTCGTCACAGCATTCGCCAGAAACCACAGGCCGCACGCTCCGAGGGCCAGAAAGATCCTAAGGGCATGCACTCCCGACGATCGAGATGAACCGGCTTTAAACCGGCTGCTCGGCGGCGGCGCGGTCGTCCGCGGCGCATTCAGGTCGCCATTCCCATCGGGTTGTTCCAGCCCGTCGCCCGTCGACAGATCAAGTAGATTCGCCACTTCTGCCAGTTTCTTGGCGAATTCGAGGGCGCTTTCGAACCTCCCGTCCGCTTCATACTCGGTGGCGCGGGCGGCGAGCTTTTTAAGCTCAGGCGGGATCTCCGGATCCGGCCTGGCTTTGAGCATCTCAGACAGTACCTTCCCGACGGCGAAAAGGTCTGAGCGCGGCTCCGCTTCACCGTACCTCTGCTCGGGAGCTGCATAGGAGAGCGTACCCAGGAACACGCCTAACCGAGTCAGCCGGGCTTCGTGCATCTGAAGAGAAATTCCGAAGTCGGCGACCTTCACGGAACCGTTCAGTGACACTAGAATATTCGCTGGTTTTAGATCTCGGTGAACAACCCCTTTGGCATGAGCATATCCCAGAGCACTTAGAACTTGCATCGATATTTCTATGACCTGCTTCAGTGGCAGCGGGCGATCGTTTTTAAGCATCTCCTCTAGGGTTTTACCATCAACAAACTCCATGACGAGACCGAGCCGCCCACCGTGGCGCACTTCGGCCCGAGCCCCAACTATGTGTGGGTCATTTAGGTTCTGGCATATTCGAATTTCGCGCTGAAATCTCGAAATGGTGTCCGGATCGGCCTCCGCGAGCGGTGACCGCAAAATTTTCATCGCCTCTATGCGATGGGTCGACACATTTTTGACTTTGAAAACCTGGGCCTGGGCTCCTTCTCCGATCAGCTCGATGATCTGGTAGCCCTCAAAACTCTCGCCCGGCTTCAACTCGGCCGCCATCGGACCCTCCTTCTTACACTCCATGCTACTTTCGGAAGGCGATAGACTCGCTTGAAAAAAAACAGATGGCCCGCGGCTCGCAATTTTGAGATCCCGCTGGCGCGTCTCGTCCTTGTGTTGCGACCACTCACGTGCTTGACCCATACGAGGATTTTGTGCCTGCCGAACGCCCATTTCAGGAGACCCGCTTTTTGAGAGCCCCGCACTCCAATTTATGGGCGGCCGGAAGCTCCGGTCTCCCCGGCGGCATGCGTGCGGTCCGCGCCGTTTGTCGGTTTGCCAACCGCGGGATATAATCTCCGACATGCCGAATGGTCAGCAGGTGCTCGGACTTGTCAGAAGTCTCGAGAGAGCCATCGCGATGGCTGACTTTACGACGGCGCTAGAGGAGGTCGAAGAGTGGCCCGTGAGGCACCCCTTCCGATGGACGCTAGATGCCCTCGACGGGCTTCGGCTCAACGGTCTCGCATCTGAAGTTTACGGGTACTTCGGGCGGGACACGGAGGCAGTGAAAATGGTTGGGGAGAGCTGGACTCAATGCGAAAAATGGCTCAAGGAACTTGTGGACGCCAATGCGTCGGATGTCCCGGGCCTTTATCAGGAGTTCAAGGCGTACTACGAGCTGTGTGTCGTCACGGGCGTGCAGCGGGCGCATGGGTACTACCGGAAGCATGATTACGATTCAGCTCTCGAATGCCTCGAACTTTGCGAGAAGGCCCTGTCAAAGCTCATTGTCAATGGGGGCTTTCGGTCCCACGCCGTTCTGGGGTGTGTCTGCCACGCGATCGGGCTGGTCTACCGCGAGAAGGGCGATCCCCATTACAACGATGCCAAGCAGTATTTCTCGGACGCCGTCGATCACTTCTCGCTGACGGCCGCCGACAGTGCAGCGGGCCAAGTTGAAACTCCGGCGTTGTTACGTTACCGCATTGCAAGTAGTCTGGTGCGTCTTGGTTGGATCGTTTACACTGAGGGTCAACTTGGCATGGCCCGCCCATTCGTCGCCATGGCACAGACGCTACTCGCCGAAACGCCGGCTCACTTGACGAGGGAATACGTGAACGTTGTTCACGCGTGCATCGAGATGTCCGCCCACGGCGACGAATTCAAGGTTGTTGACAGAGCTATCGACACGCTAGGAAAGGCTCACGAAGTGTTCGCGAGCCAAACAAGTGGTCACGAGGGCTACAAGGCGAGCGCAGCGCACGAGTTGGCTCTCGCAAACATTAGGAGGGCGGTTCTAAGTCATACGGACAAGGAGAAGAAGGTATATCACGTCGCCGCAGAGGAAAGTATCGATGAGTTACTGACGTACGCAAACTCGAAGCAAGATTCACGGTGGAGGTGTAAGGCGAACATCGCGCGTAGCCGCCTGCACCGATGTCAGGGCAGGTATGACGATGCTGTTCGCTGTGCTAAAGATGCTTTCGCGGACGCAAACGATTCTCCATTCCTGAAGATAGACGCCCTTATAGCCCGAGGTGAAGGACATTTCGAAATGAGGAGGGTGAAATCTGCCCCGGCGAGCTTTAGCTTAGCGGCAAGCGATTTCAAGAAGGCTCGATTTAGGCCGGGATAACTTCAAGGTTTGTCTAGTAGCCCATCTCCACGCCGGGAGAGCTTTGGCGTACTTGGGTCAGTTTGCAGACGCCTATCACCATCTTGACTACTGGAAGGCCAGGCTCGGCAGTATCGAAAATTCGTTCGTTCTGAGGCTCGGCAGCGAGGTTCAAGGGGAGATCGAATCGTTGAATGGCGCTTTCGTGGTTGCGATTAGTGCGGAAAAGATCAATCCGAAGTCCGAGGTTGAGAGGTTTCATAGGTTCTGCTGCCGCTGGGCTCGGGAAAAGGTTGGCCATATGGGAAATGACGAAGACGCGGCACGCCTCCTCGGCATCGCCGTCGCGACCTTTTACAGATGGGCGGGAGAGCGGCTCCCCACGTCAAAGCGTTAGAACAGACGTGGAGGGAAGTGAGGGCGGACGTTACTTTGTTGTGCCTGCAAGCCCTTGGGACCCGAATTTTGTGGCCTGCTGGTAAGGTCGGCGGCGGTGGCTGAGAGCGAGAGCGTACCCTCGATGGTGCTGTGGCTTCGAGAGTAAGTATCCCCCGGCAGAGCCGGGGGCTTTAGGATGTGAGCGGCTCAAAGCGGCTATGCGGGGTCGCTGACGCGGCCCCGTTCGTTGGGGCCACCGGAACGGTGGCCGTCAGAGATCCATCTTCAACCGATCGAGCCGTTCGTTTTCCTGCTCTTGCTTACCGATATGCTCCCGCACCGCGGTTTCGTCCCGTCCCACCGTGGACTCGTAGTACCCTCGCTCCCAAAAGCGCTGCCCGGCGAAATTCCGCTTCCGCTCTCCATAAACTCGGGCGAGGGGAATCGCGCTCTTGCCCTTGATGAATCCGATCACCCGCGGCACCGCGTACTTGGGCGGGATGGCGATCATCCTGTGCACCTGATCGCTCATCAAATGCCCCTCTTCGATCCGGCTCTCCTTCTGCATCGCCAAGCGTTTGAAAACCTCGCCCAAGCGCGGGCGCAACTGCGCGTACAGCGTCCTTCGCCGGCACTTCGCAATGAAAACAGCGCGGTATTTGCAGTCTCGCGCGGTATGGCTTAAACTCTCGTAGTCGTCCATCGTTGAAACTCCTTTTCGCGTGCTTGGCGGCTCACGTTTGGAGTTTTAGCGATGGACTGCCGGAATTGTCAAACCGCTGCTGCCCCCCCGGCAGAGCCGGGGGGGCAGCTCCGTTGGACTAGCAGGGAGGAGTGAGTCGAACGGAGCCGGGCCCGGTTAGGCGAGGCCCTCGGCCTCGAGGTCTTCAAGAAGGGCGCCGGAGGCGTTGCTTGGATAGCCCCAGATCCAGAATGCATCGGGCGTCGCGCTCTCCCACACCGGACGCGAGGCGGGCTTCAGAAGCGCGCGGAAACGCCGGTCCGCGTCATGGACTTCGGCCGAGAGGCCGGCTTGTTCGATGATCTCGCGGAGATCCAGGTCGTTGCGATAGTCTTCCAGGCCGAGACGGTAGCCGGATTCGTTCTCCTGGACGAATTTTTCCCAACGGCGGATCAGTCCCTCGCGGCCGGCGCGCACGATGTGAGCCGGACAGCCGTAGTCCTCGAGGAACTGGCGGATTTCCTCGTCGTTCACTCGCCGTATCTCCTTGCCTGGCGGCGGAAGTACCGTTCGCCGTCGTTGGGGATGAAGAAGGTGCGGATGGTGCGGTCTGCGTTGTAGGCGCCGAAGTAGCCGTGCCTTCGATCGAACCGGCTGAAGCCGCCCTCGGGACGGATCGCTTCGAGGATTGGGCCGCCGGCGGGTTGGTCGCGGAGTGCCTGGGCCAGGCGCAGATACTCGGCTTCGCTGATTGAGCCGAACTCGGCGCCGTGCTTGTGGTAGTGTTCGTCGAGCAGGGCTCGGCTGCGAAAGCCGGGGCCGGCGGCGTAGATCAGAAGGGCGGCGAGGAGCGAGGCGGCGGCGTAGCGGACGAGATGCGCGGCGCGAATCATGAAATTGCCACCTCCCGGCCACCGTCGAGTAGAGACCGGCGGCCCGCTTCGATGACTCTTTCGTTATAGCGGCTGTTAGCGGGGGTCGCAAGAGGGCCTTCGAGGTCGATCGCGTCGAGGGTTGCAGCGCGATCCGCGGAGGCTTCGACGCGCAAGCAGGCTTTCACGATCGCTTCGACGGAGAGATAGCCGTAGCCGGAGGGCGTAAGTCCAGGACCGCCGAGGTCCAGATACTGGAAGTAGTCGGGGCTTGGTTCGGAATAACCTCCGGTGGTCACATACTCGACACCGCGGTATTGGTCCGAATGGACTAGCATGGCGCCACGGCCCTTCCCGGAGCAGTAGAGCGTCATACCTTGCGAGTTACTGCCCGGTCCGTCCTCCGGATAGCCGAGAGCGTTTTGGACGTTCAGGCACGCACCGTTTTCCCAGACGACGCGGGCATCGGTCCAAAGGTAGCCGCGATTGCCGTTGGGAAAATTGTCGAGCACCCCACGGACGCTGACCGCCGCCGGAGCGAGGCCGGTGAGAAAGTGGACGAGGTCGACATAGTGGCAACCGATGTAGGTGAAGGCGTCGGTCTTGTCGGCGCTGAACCAGTTCTGGAAGTTCGACACGCGGTAGTACCACTTCTCGAGCAGGCGGGCCGAGCCGAGGCGGAACTCGCCAAACTCGCCGTTGCGGAAGCGCGCCCGGGCCATCAGGCTGCGTGTGTCGAAGCGTTTGTGATAGTCGATCGCGACGAGGACTCCCCGGGCGCGTGCCTCCTGCTCGATGCGCTCGGAATCGGCCACCCGGAGCACGAGCGGCTTGACCGCAAGCACGTGATGAGAATGAGCGAGGACGGCGAGGATGACTTCAGCGTGGAGCTGGTCCGGCAGGGCGACGACAACGAGGCTTCGCGGCGGCAAGGCGGCGAGAAGTTTGAGATAGAGATTGGCCTGGGGTTCATCGGGCTCGTTGGGCGATGGCCATGGGCGGAAGGAGTGGCCCGGGAACGCCGTTTGGAGCGCCGGCGCGTTGGCGAGCGCGGCCACCGAGCGGGGGCGGGTGGCGCAGATGTCGATTTCGCCAACAAAGCCAAGACGCTGGAGATGATAGAGCGACGGCAGGAGTTGGTCGTGTACGATCATGCCGGCGCCGATGACGGCGGCGCGCATCACGAGGCGTGGGCCTCCCTCGAACGCGCGGCGACACATTCGGCGACGGCCTCTTCAAAGACCGCGGTGCTTTCGTCGATGGCTTCCCGCGATATGTTGAGCGGGGGGCAGATCTTGACGGTGGCTCCGCCGGGGCCGACGGGCGCGAACATGAGCAGACCTTTTTCGAAGCAGCGCTCGACGACGGTCCAAGCGAGGTTGGCGTCCGGGTCCTTCGTGCCCGGGCGGACACAATGGACGCCCGCGACGAGGCCGAGGCCCAGCACCGCGCCGATGCAGGGGAAACGATCTTTTATGGCGCGCAGGCGTTCGTGTAGGAACGCGCCTTGGGAGCGTGCCGCGTCGACTAGGCCTTCTTTCACGATGAGATCGATGGAGGCGAGCGCGGCCGCGCAGCAAACGGGATTGCCGCCATGGGTGGAACTCATGGTGCCGGGGGCGGCGAGGTCCATGATGGAAGCGGCGCCGGCGACCGCGGCCACCGGCAGAGAGCTGGAAATACCTTTGCCAAAGAGGGCGAGGTCCGGCACGATGCCATAGTGCTCGAAGCCCCACATCGTGCCGGTGCGGCCGAAACCGGCCTGTACTTCGTCGAGGGTGAGGACGATTTTGTGGCCGGTGCACCACTGGCGCAGGGCTTTCATGAACGTCTTGTCGGCGAAGGCGGCGCTGCCACCCTGATAGGTTTCGGCGACGACCCCGGCGATGGTGTTCGCCTCGACGCCCTGTTCCTGAAGACGGCGGAGGAACGCGTCAAATGAAACTTCCGTGTTGCGGTAGCCGTCGGGGAACGGAACCTGAACGAAGGCGGCGTCAAGATTGCCGATCCAGGTTTTCAGGTCCGGAATGCCGCCGGCCTGCTGGGCGCCGAGAGTGCGTCCGTGGAAGGCGTCCTGGAACGAGACGATGACCTTCTTGCCGCGTCCGCCCGATTGAAGACCGTGCATGCGGCTGAGTTTGATGGCGCATTCGACAGTCTCGGAGCCGGTGGTGAGGAGGAAGATTCTATTCAGTTCCGGCGGAAGGAGGCCGGAAAGGCGGCTGAGCAAGCGCGCGCGGGTTTCATTGGCGAACGCATATGTGGCTAGTAGGCCGGAATTTGCGTGCGCGGCGATGGCGTCGCGGATTTCGCGGCGGCCATGACCGGCGTTTGTGATGAGGACGCCGGAGGACCAGTCGATCCAGCAGTTTCCGGAGTTGTCGTACACCTGGAAGCCTTCGGCGCGGTCCCAGACAATAGGAGGCTGGCCTTGCATGGCGCGCGGCTCGTGCCGGCGCAACGCGGCCAGAACGTCGAGCGAAGCGGGCGCCGGAAGCGGCGTAACGATGCGCCGGAGGCCCGTCTCGACACGCGGAACCTCATGCGGCGTCAATGTGAATTCGCGAGCCATGGACTTCTATTGTACGCATCGAGCGGCAAGGAGCCATGGGTCGAGGAGTGCGGAGGCGCCGCGTGAAGTACACTGAAGCGAAGCTGTTTGGTCGACACCGCGCCTCGCGCTGTGCGCTCAAAGGAGAACCGATGCGAAAACTTATGATTGCCGCGCTTATTGCCGCGCCTGCCTGGGCGCAATCGGCGGCGCCCGCCGATCCGATGGTGGCGAGTTCGAAAAGACTCTTCCTGATCGTCAAGGACGATATTGTGCGGACGGCGGCGATGGTGCCGGCGGACAAGTACAGTTACAAGCCGGTGGATGGCGTGCGGACGATGGGTCAACTTCTCGCGCATGTGGCTGACAGCCAGTACGAATTCTGCGGTCCGGTGAAGGAGGGCCACATGGTGCGCAAGGACGTGGAAAAATCCGCGACGACGAAAGAAGCGATCACCAAAGCGCTGAACGAAGCGTTTGCCTACTGCGAAGCGACGTACGCGGGAATGTCCGATGGCTCAGCGGCGCAGACCGTGAATTTCTTCGGCATGAAGATGACCAAGCTGGGCGTGCTGGACTTCAACGTAGGCCACACGTTTGAACATTACGGGAACCTGGTGACCTATATGCGCATGAACGGCATGGTGCCGCCGTCGAGCCAGCCTCGCAAGTAGCGGCCCGGGGCCGCGCGTTGCGTATCATGGTTTTTGTGGGGTTCGCTGAGCGCGTCGTTGGTTGAAAAGGAGTCAGAAGTTATGAATAATTCCGTGCTGGTCCCGATGGTGGTGGAGCAGACAAGCCGGGGAGAGCGCGCCTTTGACATTTATGCGAGGTTGCTGAAGGAGAACATCATTTTCCTTGGCACGCCGATTGATGACAACGTCGCGAATCTCGTCATTGCGCAGATGCTGTTTCTGGCCGCCGAAGACCCGGAAAAAGACATTTCGCTGTACATCAATTCGCCGGGTGGTTCGATCACTGCGGGTCTGGCGATTTTGGACACGATGAACCTGATCGAGCCGGACATCGTGACCTACTGCGTTGGACAGGCGGCGTCGATGGCCGCGGTGCTGCTTGCCTGCGGCACCAAAGGGAAGCGGTACAGCCTGCCGCATTCGCGGATTCTGATTCATCAGCCGTCGATGAGCGGACTGGCGGGCCAGGCCGCCGACATTGACATCTACGCGAAAGAGATTCTGCGCATGCGCGAGAACCTCAATGGCATTCTTGCCAACGCGACCGGGCAGCCAGTGGATAAGGTGGCGCGCGACGTCGATCGCGACTACATCATGGAGCCGGACCAGGCTCTGGACTACGGCATGATCGATCGCATCATCTCGAGCCGCAATCTGCAGCCGGTGCCGACCCGGTAGCGGATTTTTCCGGGTAATTCTCCGGGCCCGCCCGCGACAGCCCTCTGGAAAACGCTGTCGAGGGCGGGTTCGTTTGTTTTCTGGCGGTTCGTAACCTTCCCTGCCCCGCAAGGTAGTGTCCCCTGAGATGCTTTTCCCGGATCGATTCCGGCTTGGGCTGCGTAATTACCGTATAGGCTGAGGCAAGGGAAGCAATGAAGACACTCGGGCAGGACATTCGTTTTTCGCTGCGCACGCTGAAGAAGTCCCCGGTGCTGACGGCCGTGGCGATCCTGTCGCTGGCGCTTGGCATCGGCGCGAATACGGCGATTTTCACCCTGCTCGACCAGATGCTGCTGCGTCTGCTGCCCGTGTCGCACCCCGAGCAACTCGTGCTGCTGACCCGGCACGGCGACAACTACGGCAGCAACTGGGGCATGAACGCCGTGTCCTTTCCGTTGTACGACGACATCCGGCATCACAACCAGGTTTTCAGCGATATGTTCTGCCGCTTCCCGTACGATTTCAGCCTCACCGCCGGCGGGCGCACGGAGCGCGTCAGCGGTGAGTTGGTTTCGGGCACGTACTTTCCCGTGCTGGGCGTGAAAGCCGTACTTGGGCGGACAATCCGGGAAGAAGACGACGACAAACCGAACGCGCATCCCGTGGCGATGCTGAGCTACGACTACTGGCAGACGCGATTTGGGGAAAGCCGGTCCGTGCTCGGCAGAACGATTCTGCTGAACGGGCATAACTATACGGTGATCGGCGTGGCTCAGCCGGGCTTTGACGGCGTTGAGTTGGGCCACATCAGCCAGGTTTTTGTGCCCGTGACGATGAAGGAATGGGTGACGCCGTTGTGGAACGGCATGAAGGACCGGCGGTGGAGCTGGGTGAACGCGTTTGGGCGCCTGAAACCGGGCGTGAGCCGGGAGCAGGCGCAGGCGTCGCTGGCGCCTTACTATCATTCTCTGCTCGAGATGGAAGTGAAGGAACCGGCGTTTCGCAATGCGTCACCGTTCGAGCGGCAAGCCTTCGTAAAGGGGACACTGGAGGCTCTGCCGGGGTCGCAAGGGCGGTCTTATGTCCGGCAGATGATCGCGAAGCCGTTGTGGGTGCTGATGGCGTTGACGGCGGGCGTGCTGCTCATCGCGTGCGCGAATGTGGCGGGACTGCTGGTGGCGCGGGCGGCGGCGAGGCAGCGGGAAATCGCGATCCGGCTATCGTTGGGCGCGAGCCGGATGGTACTGATCCGGCAGCTTTTGGTGGAGAGTCTGCTGCTTGCGGGCGCAGGCGGGTTGGCGGGGTTGGCGTTGGCGTCATGGTCGGACCGGTTGCTCACAAGTTTCCTGCCCCCGGATACGGCTCAGCTGCACATTTCGACCACACCCGATCTACGGATCTTGTTGTTCACTTTCGCGGTCTGCGTGATTACGGGAATTCTGTTCGGACTGGCGCCCGCGCTGCAGGCGACGCGGCCGGATGTGGCGCCGGCGCTCAAAGACGAAGCGGGCGCCGTGATCTCAGGCGGGCACGTTCGGTTGCGAAAGACACTCGTTGCTGTGCAGGTGGCGCTCAGCGTGCTGCTGCTGGCTGGCGCGGGACTGTTCATCCGCAGTTTGAAAAACCTGCGGGACATGGGGCCGGGGTTCAACACAGGGAGGCTGATTTCGTTTGAGGTGGACCCGTCGCTGAACGGGTACACAAGCGAACGGACGAAGTCGTTCTACCGGCTGTTGACCGAGCGGCTGAGCGGCGCGCCAGGCGTGCAGTCGGTGGCCCTGGCGGCCGTCCGCATTCTCGAGT
>JAJYCN010000390.1 GCA_021778335.1 Acidobacteriota bacterium
GCGGGGCTGCGAGGCCGGCGAAGACGGAGGCGGCGAACTCTCTGCGTGTAGGCATGAAGCGAATCAGTTTATCTCATGTCGAAGGCGTGATGGGCGCAGGGAAGGTTACGGGGCGCAGGGAGATTTGGACGGAGGAGGGCAAGGGTGGCGTCATCCGTCCTGGCGTTAATCGGTGGTGCTGCTTCTGATTTCGCGGCGAGTAGGGCATCCGAGGTGTGGCCCTGTGGTGCGGCATGGCAAGTTAAGGGGTGGCCGCGAGATTGTGGACCTTGCTTATGACGGGTCTTTCGCCGGTCCTGGTACGCGGCGCAGGGCGGGCCTGCGGGAGTTTGGCGGCGGTGTTCGCGCGGTGGAATATAGTAAGAATGTAGTAGAATTTCCGGACATCCGCAGCATTTGGCGCCGGTTATCGTGATTACGTCTGCGAAAAAAGTGAGTGTTAATGCAATTGCTATGATTTTTCAATTGACCCCCCCCCCCCGTACAGTTTAGTATTGAGGCGGGTCGCGTTTTTTGCTGGAATTAACGACGTGCCCAGAGAGGATAATAATGACGATGACGCGAAGAATGTCCGCATATGTTGCGTTGTTTGGCGCACTAATTCTCGCACCGGCGGTGGTGCGGGCGTGTGACGGATCGATTCCGTCGGGAGACGGATGCATTCACGGAACAACCGACGGCCCGGGTAGTCAATACGGGCCGATCTATCTCTGCGGATCGGGCGATACGTTGTGCGGCAGCCCGATTACCTCCATATACCAATTTCACGGCTTAGGGAACGGTTCTTTCGATTTTCAGTTCCTCGTCGGGGCCGGGCAGTCCTACCGGCTCCTGATGTCAAATCAAAACCTGCCGGCTTACGTGTGGACGCCTACCGCCGGGTCTCCGGGACAGGGTCCGACGTACCTTACGCCGGTCATTGGGGATCAGCAGACCTACGAGTCCGACTGGCAGTCATCTTGTACCGACTATGGATATCAATACGGTTATCCGGGCTGTTGATCGGGAGTGGCCGGAAGGCTGGTTGGGACGATGACGACGCAGGCTGTGTTAGTCGCGCTCTCGGTTGTGGCTGGGCTCGCACAGCAGGCGGTCGCGCCGTCGGGACAAGTGAGCGGGGTCGTGGTGAACGCGGTGAGCGGGGAGCCGGTCCGTGGGGCACGTGTGAAGCTCGAATTTGTGGACCGCCTGAGTACGGCGAGCGGATCCGGACGCGACGGCTCGCCTTCGGGCGGTTCTCAAACCGTAAGAACCGGCGATGATGGGAGTTTCGCGGTGGCCGGGGTTGGCGATGGTGTTTATGTTCTGATGGCGGAGCGGGTGGGGTTTCTTCGCGCGTTTTACGGTGCGCGACGGCCTGGCGGCGCCGGGTACCGGCTTCGGCTTTCCTCGGGCGAGAGTCTGGACGGGGTAAGGATTGGGATGTTTTCCCAGGCCGTGGTGTCGGGCTCGGTGGTGGACGTGGACGGGGAGCCGGCAGAGGGTGCGGCCGTCCAACTCTTTGCGGTTCCCGATCCACATAGTTTCACCGGTGGCCGGCTCGGTCCACCGCTTGCGGTGGCGCACGCAGACGATCGTGGGCAATTTCGTCTGATTGTAAGCGCAAGCCCCGGCCCGGCGTTTCTGATGGTTTCTCCGAGCCCGATTGGCGCCGTTCCGCCGCGCAAGCCCGGAGAGCCACGGACGGCGTACGTTCCGATTTATTATCCGGACGCCGTTGAGGCGAGCGAGGCGGCGACGATTGAGGTGCAGGCTGGCCGGGAAACGAACATCGGCGAATTGAAGCTCCGGCCGGTGCGGGTGTTTGATCTTACGGGTTCCGTAGTAGGCCCGGACGGGCGGGAGCCGGCGAGCTACTCTGTGGAGTTGCTCGACGGGCGCTACGGGATGCTCCTGGCGATGGCGCAGCCCCTGCGTGGGGGTGGGTTTCGTGCCGGCCCGATGGCGGCGGGTTCTTATGTTTTGGTTGCGCGAACAGCCGGGCCGCGACAGGACGGTGTTGGAGTTCAGGAGGTCGAGGTGGGCCCCGCCACGGGCAGGGTGGCGGTGATAGCGGGTACGCCGGCATCGCCTGTGGTCCGGCTGGTCAAGAGCGGTGCGAAGGATGTGGACGTTTCCCGTGCGACGGTGACGCTGAGGAGCGGGCTTCCGGTGCTGGCGCCGCCGCGCCAACCCGACAAGAGCGGAGCGGTCGAGTTCCGCGGTGTGCCTCCCGGGAGCTACCGGGTGAAGATCAGCGGCGTAAGGGGTGGCTATGTGGAGTCGATCTCGTTCGGCGGGGTGGATGCGTTGCTAAACGAGATAACGATTGCGTCGGGGCCGCAGACGATTACGGCGACGGTTCGCGGCGACGGGGGAACAGTGAACGGTTCGCTCGATGTCCCGGGTGGTCCGGCACTCGCCGGCCTGGTGTGTCTCCTGCCGAGGGATTCCAAGCTTCGTGGCGCAGGCCTCGCGTGGTGGGTTGTGCCGGATCAGACTGGGACATTTACGATCACGGACGTGAGACCGGGAGCGTACGCCGCGCTGTTCACGGACGAGCCAAGTTGCGGCAAGTGGACGGACGACGCGGAGTTCCGGAAGGTGGAGGGTCAAGCTGTCGATGTCGAGGTTAGTGCGAGCCAGAGGGAGGAAATAAAGGTTGCAGCGAATTGATCAGAGCGCAGAGGTCACTTCCGCCGCGGGATTGAACCTGCCGAGGTTCGCACGAATGGCTATTGGGACGGTAGCTCTCCTGGTGATCCCGTGGGCGCCGGCGGTAGGTCAGAGCGTGCGTGCCGGGTTGATCGGAGGGGCTCCGCTGACGAATGGGTTTCAGGCGGTGACGGAGCTTGGGCCGCCGGGTGGCCCTTTCTCGACTGCCAACGTTCCAACGACGAGGGGATACGCTGCGGGCGGCTTCGTTGAGCTGGATCTGCCGGGGAACTGGATGGTCGAGTTCGACACGCTGTACCGGCCGTTAAGGTACGGAGCCCGGTCGGTGTACCCGACCGGCTCGCTCGGCAGTGCATCGCCGAGCTCGGTGATCACCTGGGAGTTTCCGGTTCTTGGAGAATACCGCTTTCGGCTGCCTTGGATGAGCCCGTTCGTTGGCGCCGGCCCGTCGTTCCGCGCTTCGGGGAACAACGTGGGTGGAGCGTGGCCGTCGAACCATGGGATCGCGGCCGAGGTCGGGGGGATCGCGAGTGTGAAGTGGCTGCGAATCTCGCCGTGTCTCCGCTACACGCGTTGGGCACAGGATCGCTACCCCGGTCTGTATGGCCGTACCAGGCAGGACCAGGTCGAGCTTTTGCTAGGGCTTTCGTTTTGATGGCTCGGGGCGGGGCGCGTTCCCTTGGGCCGGAGACGGTCAAGGGCGTTCGGGTGTCGCGCGGATTGGTTCCCGGGTGGCTCGATCGAGTACCCGCCGCCGCGGTTAGGGTAGCGCGAGGCCGGGAAAGGGGCCGAGGTTCAAGCGGGCGCCGGGCTTGGGGCGCGGGAAGGGCGGCATGGCGCCGACCTGTTCGATCTGCGGGCTGAAGAGCTCGGTGATGCCGACGCCGCACTGCTTGAGGTCGTGGAGGACGATGTCGACGCTGTCGCCGTGCGGGCCGCGGGGTTCGGTGCGGAAGCTGTAGGTGACGGCGCCGATGGCTACGCCACCGACTTTGTCGGGGATCATGGACGCGCGGGATGCAAGCGGGGCTGCGAGGCCGGCGAAGACGGAGGCGGCGAACTCTCTGCGTGTAGGCATGAAGCGAATCAGTTTATCTCATGTCGAAGGCGTGATGGGCGCAGGGAAGGTTACGGGGCGCAGGGAGATTTG
>JAJYCN010000098.1 GCA_021778335.1 Acidobacteriota bacterium
AGCATACCGAGTCGCGTCATTTCGCTCATTATACTGAAGGCATTGTTCTCCCTCTCGCGCACCCGGCCATGGCTCGCCGCCCTCCTCTGGCTTGTTCTGCTGCTGGCCGGCGCCGCCCGGTTCGGTCTGCTCAGCACCGATGAGCCACGATACGCCGCCATCGGACAATCGATGGCCACCACCGGCGATTGGGTCACGCCAAGGCTCTGGGGCAAACCGTGGTTTGAAAAACCTCCACTGATTTATTGGATGACCGCGCTCGCATTCCGCGCGGGCCTTGGACAAGAAACCGCGCCGCGCACCCCGGTAGCTCTTCTCAGTGTGGCGTTGCTCACGTTTCTGTTTTTCGAAACGCGCCGAAGCTACGGCGAGCGCGCGGCGTGGTTCGTATCTGTGCTGCTCGCCACCTCCGCCGGTTGGCTGGCTTACAGCCGCATCGCCGTTACAGATCTGCCGATGGCGGCATGCTTCACGGTGGCATGGCTCGTGGCGCTGCGGCCCGGCGTACGCGCCGCTTGCCTGGCGGGCGCGTTCCTCGGGCTCGCCGTTCTCGCCAAGGCGCTTGTCCCGCTGGTTCTGTTTCTTCCGGTCGCCTGGTTCATGCGCCGCCGCCTCCGCAACCTCGCCGCGCTCGCCGGCTGCTCGGCCGCCGTCGCTCTCCCCTGGTTCGTGCTCTGCTACGCGCGCAACGGCATGCCGTTTCTCGACGATCTCATCTGGAAACAGCACTTCGCCCGTTTCGCCACCTCCGCCCTCCAACACGTCCAGCCGTGGTGGTACTACTTTCCCGTCCTGCTCGGCGGACTCTTTCCCTGGACACCACTGCTCGCTCTCGCCGGCCTGCGCCGGCTCTACGAAGACGCGATGCTTCGTCTGGCGGGCACAATCGCCTTGTTTGGCTTCGTGTTTTTTTCCTCGGCCCGGAACAAACTGCCTGGCTACCTGCTGCCGCTCCTGCCGGCGGTAGCCTTGCTCATCGGCGTCGGCCTGGACCGCGCCACGCGAAAGGCAGCTTCGTTTGCCCTCGCGGCCTCCGGCCTCCTCCTCGCGCTCCTGGGCTGGATCGCCTCCGCGATCGGACCCGGAGCCGCCGGCGGCATCACCCATGTCGCCTTCCAAGTGCCCCTCTGGGTCTGGGCCGCCGCGGCCGTGTGTGCCGCCGCCACCTTCGTAGCCGCCTGGGCGAACCGCAGGGAATGGGCGGCCGCGCTGATTGTCAGCGTATTCCTGGCCGCATACCTCGCTTTCCTCTGGCGCGGTCTGCCGGAACTCGACCGCACTGTCTCGGCCCGCTCGCTGTGGCGCGATCAGGTCCGGGAGATGGTAAGTCCCTGTGTTTCCAATCTTCCCCGAGAACTTGAGTACGGTCTCTCCTACTACGCCGGCGGCCCGGTCCCGGCCTGCCCCGAACGTTAATTTCGTCCCTCTGTGACCCCGCAAACTTGAATCTTTGCAGCCAACATAGTAATCTCTATATACAAAGAGAGATTGCCTTGAGCCACGCCGCCTTTCTCCCGCAGACCACCGAAACCGACATCGAATACGACCGCATCGTGCGCGAGGACATCGAACTGTTCCGCCAGGCGGCCCATCGCTATTCGTCGGGTGAAATCAACGACGACCAGTTCCGCCCGCACCGCCTTCGGCGGGGCATCTACGGCCAGCGCCAGCCCGGCGTGCAAATGGTGCGCACAAAAATCCCGGGCGGCATCGCCACCGCGGATCAGTTTGCCGCGCTCGCCTCCATCGCCGAGGATTTTGGAGGCGGCAAAGGGCATCTCACCACGCGGCAGAACATGCAGTACCACTTCGTTCCGCTCGCCGATGTTCCCGCGCTGCTGCACCGCCTCGCCGATTACCGGCTCACCACCCGCGAGGCCTGCTACAACACCGTCCGCAACGTCACCGCCTGCCCCCTGAGCGGGCTCCTTGCCGGCGAGCCGTTCGACGTTCAGCCCTATGCGCGGACCGTGGCTTTCGCCTTCCTGCACAAGGAACTGACCGACTCGATGCCGCGCAAGTTCAAGATCGCTTTCTCGGCCTGCCAGGAAGACTGCATGCTCACCTCCATCCACGACGTAGGATTGCGCGCCGTGATTCGAGACGGCCGGCGCGGCTTCCGCATGGTAGTGGGCGGCGGGCTCGGTCCCCTGCCGAGTGAGGCCAAGCTCCTGCACGACTTTGTTCCCGCCGAAGAGCTCGTCAGCCACATCGAGGCGGTGCTTCGCATGTTCAACAAGCACGGCAACCGGAACAACAAGAACAAGGCGAGGCTGAAGTTCGTCCTGCGCGAGCGGGGCTTCGATTGGGTGCGCGATCAGATCGCGCGGGAACTCGAAGAAATCCGCGCTGACGGCGGCATTGCAACCCCAGAGTGCGTGCCAGAAGGCTTTGGTGGTTTTCAATCAGCACCACCACCTCGTGGCACCGGAACGGACCTGCCGCTAGCCGGTTCGCCGGCGGTCGACCCAGCCTACGACGAGTGGCTCGAAACCAACGTCCGCGAGCAAAAGCAGCACGGCTACGCGGTAGTCACCGTTCGCACGCCGCGGGGCAACCTGACAAGCGGGCAGATGCGGGGCATCGCCGAACTTTCCCGCCAGACCGGTGACGGTCTGGTGCGGATCTCGATCGACCAGAATGTTCATCTGGGTTACATTCCCCTGCGCAACCTGAAGCGGGTCTACGCCGCTCTCCGGTTGCTTGATCTGGCCGAGGCCCGCGCCGGCGAGATCTCCGACATCACCACTTGCCCCGGCGCCTATAGCTGCAACCTGGCGCTCACCAAGTCGATGAACCTCGGAGCCGCGTTGGCCGAAACGGTACGCAAGTACGACGATCAGGCCATCCGGTCGCTCGCCATTAACGTGAGCGGCTGCCCGAACTCCTGCGGCCAACACTGGACAGGCGACGTGGGCTTCTACGGCAACGCACGGAAAATCAACGGCCGGGAAGTGCCGTATTACCAGATGCTGCTGGGCGGCGGCGTCGACTCCGAAGGCATCCTCCGCTTCGGCATGGCAATTCAAAGCTTGCCGGCGCGCCTGGCGCCGGTCGCGGTCGAGCGCGTGCTGGATCACTTCCTGGCGCATCGTCAGGAAGCGGAAAGCTTCCGCGCGTATGTGCTGCGCTTCAAGGTCGAAACCTTCCGCTCTCTGATCGCCGATTTGGCGAAGCCGGATGCCGATGATCCCGAGATGTTCCGCGATTGGGGCGACGAAATCGCCTACTCGCTGCAGTTGGGACGCGGAGAGTGCGCCGCCTGAGCGGGAGTTTCCCGCGCCTAGCTTCGCTTCGACGAACGGGCCGATTGCGTTCGCACAGCGTCGCTTACCACCGCGCTCGCAAGAGCCGCGGCAGGCATGGCTACCGGCAGATCCACCATCGCCGCCATCGCCTGGATCTCCAGGCCTTGCGCTTCCTTGAGGAATGTAAGCCGGCCCTCATTCGCGTCGTAATCGACACGCACCCAGTCGCCGCCTTCCAGTTGGTCCGTGGCGATCAGGTTCGACAGCGGCTGCACCAGCAACCGTTCGATGGCGCGTTTCAAGTGGCGGGCGCCATACTTCATGTCGGTGCCCTCGGTCAGCAGGAATTCGCGCGCGGGGGTGGTCAGTTGGAACACGAACGCCCGATCCGGCGAAGTATTGAAAACGCGCTGCTGGACCAGGTTCAATTCGATGTCGAGAATTCGGCGTAGCTCCGCCGCGCCAAGCGGATGGAACGTCACGATCTTATCAAGGCGATTGATGAATTCCGGCGTAAACTTACGGCGCGCCGCTTCCAGGCCGCTTCGCGACAGTTTCCCGTTCAGCTTTTCGTCAACTTCGGTTTTTTGGACGCCGGCGCCCGGCTGAAATCCCAGCCGCGGGCTGATCAGCGCGCTCATCTCGGAGGCGCCGAGGTTGCTCGTCATGAAAATCAGCGCGCGGGAAAAGTCCACCTTGCGGTTGTCGCCCAAGGTCAGCGTCGCCTTATCGAGGATGCCGAGCAACAGGTTCCACAGGGCGTCGCTCGCCTTCTCGATCTCGTCGAAGAGAACGAAACTTAGCTTACATGTTTCAGTCTGGTACTGATTCAGCATCTCCTGGCTCAAGAGAGGATGGGTCTCGCGGTGGCCCAGATATCCGGGAGGGGAGCCGATCAGCTTGGCAATCTCGTGGCTGTGCTGAAACTCGGCGCAGTCAATCTTGATGACTGCGCGTGGGTTGCGCAACAGGCACTCAGCCGTCGCCTCGACGATGCGCGTCTTGCCGCTGCCTGTTGGGCCGAGAAAGAGGAAGTTCCCAACCGGGCGGCCGGGGGCGGTCAGCCCGGTGAGGTACATCTGGTAGATGTTCACGATCTGCTGAATCGCTTCGTCCTGGCCGACGATGAGCCGCTGCAAGCTTGTTTCTAGCCCTTCGGCGGCGCGTCCCGTCCGGGTCGGGTCTAACGGGATGTTCGTTCTCGTCATATAGCGCCTCTTTCCCAAATCAACTTCCAATCGTCTTCTGAGCAACTCGCGTGCCAATGTCGTCGTCTCCACGGCTCTGGCTAACTTATCGTTCAGTTCGGCGCGTTGTTGTAAGATGAGATCCGTGTCACTTCCTGGGAGGCTTGGACGGCCGTACCTCAACACGGCTCACCAGTGTACGCGGCGGCATCCGCAGCAGCATTTCGACAATGCCGGCGATGTCCTCGGAGGCGATTTTCCACTCCGCGCCCGTGCGATTGGCCCCGAACTCCGTGTCCACGCTCCCCGGCATGATGTAGCTGACTTTCACGTTATCGCCGCGGTGGTCGAGCATCATCGCCTCCGAGAAGCCGTTCAACCCGAACTTGGATGCGTTATACGCCGCGCCCCCGGCGAACGGGTTCTTCCCGGCCAGGCTGCTGATGTTGATGATGTACCCACCACCGCCGGTGGCAAACCGCGCCAGTGCTTCGTGGCTGGCATAGAACACCCCCGACAGGTTCGTGGCGATCGTTTCGTTCCATTCCGGAATTGTGAGCCGGGCAGTGTCCCGAAAAGTACCAACCCCGGCATTATTGACCAGGATGTCGAGCCCGCCGAACTCCGCGTCCACCAACCGGAAAAATTGTGCAACCGCCGCGCTGTCTCCGGCATCGCACCCCGCCCCGATCACACGGACGCCCGTTTCACCGGACGAGGCGCGCGCCACTTGCTCCAGAGCCGCGGCGGCCTCGCGGGCCGAAGTCTCGCTGCGGCCGGTGATGGCCACGTTGGCGCCGGCCGAGGCCAGACGAAGCGCAATGGCCCGCCCGATCCCGCGCGTGGCGCCGGTAACGATTGCATTCTTGCCGCTGAGAAACAACCCGGCGTCGGACTCCGTCTTATTGTTTGGCATTCTCGTATCCCTCCCGATTCTCCGCCGCCCGGCCACACCACGGCAACAACCGGTTTGTTCATACTGAGGAGGCTGACGGTCCCAGCCCTCGCGCCACGGGCTTGCCGCGGAGAGGCGTGACCCGAATGAGTATGCTGCCACGGCGGACGAAATCCTGGTTGAATCTCGCGCTCTATCTCGGATGGGCGCTGGGCATCCTGCTTCTTGTCCACTCCATCGTCAATTACCGCTTCGTCGCCGGGCGTGTGCTTCAGGAAGCGGCGGAGCGCGAGGCGGGCCGCAAGTTCGGCGACGTGCTTCGGATGCTTCGGGCCTCGGAAACAAATTCACTGCAAGATGTTGTGGACACGGTTCGCCGCGAATCGCCCCGGCAGATCGCCTGGATTCGCATCGCCTCCGTCGACGGACGCGTCCTGGCGTCGGCCGGCAATCCCGGCGGCGAGCCGCTTCCGTCCGCCGGCCAGGTATTCCGGCGGGCGAACGCCCATGAAGCCTCCGTCCGCCTCGCCGGGTCGGGAAGCGGCAGCGTGCTGATCGCCGCTTCCCGCCTCCGGTTGCCCCGGCCGCCTGCGCCGGATACTCCGCACCCGCGCAACGGCCATCCGGGCGAAGCCGGAATTATCGAGATTGCAATTTATCTGCAAGGCGTGTCGGTGTCGTTCGCGCGCCTGGAAACGAATCTGATCCTCGGCTGCCTCGCCGCGCTTGCCTTGCTCGCCTCCAACGTATGGATCGCCGTGCTGCTGCGCCGCCATCTGCGCGCGCGGGAACTCGACCACCAGCTCGAACTCGCCCGCGACGTTCAACGGGACCTCTTACCCGCCCCGGGCGGCGGCCTGGTCTCGGGCCATGGTCTGGAATTCGCCGCCCTGTTCGTTCCGGCCGCCGAAGTTGGCGGCGATTTCTATGACGTCTTCGAAGCCGGAGGAGGGCATCTGGCCTTGGTCATCGGCGACGTCTCGGGCAAAGGCGTGTCGGCGGCCCTGCTCGTGGGTGTCATTCACGGCGCGGTACGCTCCTCGGCTTGGGCCCAGTCGCTTTCCGCGCACGAAGCCGCCACCCGGCGTCTCAATAGGCTGCTCACAGAGAAGAGCGGCAGCGCGCGCTTCGTAACTCTGTTTTGTGCGAGCTTTCAACCCGGTGGCTCGGTGCTTCGCTACATCAACGCCGGGCATCTTCCGCCGTTACTGATCCGGGCCAGGTGCGGACGCATCGAGCCCCTGGCCGACGGCGGCGGTCCCGTGCTCGGTCTCCTCCCCCAGGCCTCCTATATCGCTCACGAAGTGGCCGTCGAGCCGGGCGATCTCCTCGTGATGTACTCCGACGGCATCGCCGAAGCCATGTCCGCCGATGGCGAAGAGTTCGGCGCCGAACGCCTCGCCGCGGTGGTTCGCGAAAACGCCGCCCAGTCCCCCGACGGGATCCGCGACGCGGTCCGCCTCGCGATCGCGCGTTTCCTCGGCCCGCTGAAACCGCATGACGACCAAACCCTCGTCATCGCCCGTCTCATGCCCGTCGCCGAAACCGAACCCGTCACGCATACGCAAGAAGCAGTCCCCGGTCAGACCGGTTCCTCGCCTGCCGCAACGTAGAATCCGTAAGCGCTCCGCTTCGCCGCCCGCGGATGTACACTCATGGGTGCGGCCGCCCCCGCGGCGGGCAATCCCCGCCGGCGCCGGCCGACATCTCTACTGAAGGAGATCCCCTGATGGCTTCCGTTGTATCCCAGGCCGAAGGCATTGCCGTAGGTCCTACCAAGCTGCTCATCAACAACAAGTGGGTTTCGAGCAAATCGGGCAAAACTTTCCCGACCCTCAATCCCGCCACCGGCGAGGAAATCTGCCGCATCGCCGAAGCCGATTCGGCCGACGTCGACGAGGCCGTCAAGGCCGCCCGGCGTGCGTTCGATGAGGGCCCCTGGCACAAGATGAACCCCAGCGAACGCGGCCGCCTGATGAACCGTCTGGCGGACCTCATGGAGAAGCACGCCGACGAACTGGCGCGCCTGGAAGCGCTCGACAATGGCAAGCCGTACGCGGTGGCCCGCGCCGCCGACCTGCCGCTGTCCATCGCCTGCTACCGCTACTATGCCGGCTGGGCGGACAAAGTCCACGGCAAGACCATCCCGGTCAACGGGAACTACTTCTGCTACACCCGCCACGAGCCGGTCGGCGTCGTCGGACAAATCATCCCGTGGAATTTCCCGCTGCTCATGCAGGCCTGGAAGCTCGGGCCGGCCCTGTCGACCGGCAACACCGTCATCCTGAAGCCCGCCGAACAGACTCCGCTCACCGCGCTTCGAGTCGGGGAACTGGCCCTCGAAGCCGGCTACCCCGAAGGCGTGCTCAACATCCTGCCCGGCTATGGCCCCACCGCCGGCGCGGCGCTCGCGCGGCACTGGGACGTCGACAAGGTCGCCTTCACCGGCTCCACCGAAGTCGGCAAACTCATCATGGAGGCCGCCGCGCAGTCCAACCTGAAGCGCGTCACCCTCGAACTTGGCGGAAAAAGCCCCAACATCGTTTTCGCCGACGCCGGCATGGAAGAGACCATCGAAGGCTGCCACTTCGCCCTCTTCTTCAACCAGGGCCAGTGCTGCTGCGCGGGCTCGCGGCTCTTCGTTGAAGAGAAGATCTACGACGAATTCGTCGAGCGTAGCGCGGCCCGCGCCCGCCGCCGCACCGTCGGCGATCCGTTCGATCCCAAAACCGAGCAAGGCCCGCAGGTGGACCAGGACCAGTTCGACAAGGTCATGGGCTACATCGAGAGCGGGAAAAAGCAGGGCGCGAAACTCGTCGCCGGCGGCGCGCGCGTAGGCGAGCGCGGCTACTTCATCCAGCCCACCGTTTTCGCCGACGTGCGGGACGAAATGAAGATCGCCCAGGAGGAGATCTTCGGCCCGGTGATGAGCATCATCAAGTTCAAGAGCGTCGACGAAGTGGTGCAGCGCGCCAATAAGACGATGTACGGCTTGGCGGCCGCGGTCTGGACCCGCGATATCACCAACGCGCTCGGCGTCGCCAACAGCGTCCGCGCCGGCACGGTGTGGGTGAACTGCTACGACGTCTTCGACGCCGCGGCGCCGTTCGGCGGCTTCAAGCAGTCCGGCATCGGGCGGGAACTCGGCGAATACGGCCTGCAGAACTACACCGAAATCAAGACGGTCACGGTGAAGTTGTAAAAAACCCTCGAGCCGCGGGAGCGGGGAAGCGGCGCGCTCCCTCGCACCCGCGCCTCGCTTACATCCCGATATCCAGCCGCAGAGCCAGCGGCTCCGGCAACCCTGCCTCGAGAATTTTCCTCTGCGCCTCGAAGATGTTGTACGGCGTGCGCACCAACTCCACGCGGTCCTCGTCCGAATCGTACAGAGCATAGGCCGCGCGAGGGTCTCCATCGCGCGGCTGACCCACCGAGCCGGGGTTCAGGAAGTACCAACTGTCGCGGTCGAGCGTCGTGATGCGGTCGCTGCCCACAAGCGCGCGCAGGTTGTTCCGCCGGTACTCGAAACCGCCCTGGATATGTGTGTGCCCAAAGAAGCATCGGGGCGCCGGCAGGTAACTTGCCAACTCCCGGGCTTCCTCGAGTCCAACGACATATTCGTCTTCGTCGAGCGGCGAGCCGTGTACCATCGCGAACTCCCCCAGTTCGGCCGGACCCTTGGCAAGCGCGCGCAGATACTCCGCGTTCTCGCTCGTCAGCGCCTCCTGCGTCCACAACGCGGCCGCGCGGGCGATCGGGTTGAACCACTCCAGATCCTCGATCCCGGCGCAGGCGCGGTCGTGATTGCCGCGAATCACGGGGGAAACGTTATCCCGCACCCAATCGACGCAGGCGTTGGGGTCGGCGCCGTATCCGACGAGGTCTCCACAGCAGACCGCGCGGTCCCAGCGTCCTTCCGCGGACGCGAGCACCCCTTCGAGCGCTTCCCAGTTGCCGTGGATGTCGCTGAGAATCAGGAAGCGCACTGCTCCGCCCGTGCGCTCGCAATCGGTTTGGGAGCCCCTGAAGCTCGCAATGTCAACAGATTCACTTCCGGCGGCGCGCCGAGCCGGACCGGCATGCCCACCGTGCCGATGCCCGCCGACACAAACGCGGCGCTCCCCTCCATCCAATAGAGTCCGCGCGTGTAGGGCGTGAAGAACCGCGCCAGATTGATGTTCGAGTCCAGAATTTCTACATTCACCTGTCCGCCATGCGTATGTCCCGCGATGGTCAGATCCCAGCCCTGGCTCACCGCCACCGGAAACACGTCGGGGTTGTGCGACAAAAGAATATTCAGCGCGCCGGGCTCGGTGAGCGCGCCGGCGCCGGTCAGATACGGCTCATGCATCTTCTGGTAATCCACGCCCCCAACGTTCACCTTCGCCGCGCCGAAGCGAAGCAGGCGTTTCTGTGTTCGCAGAATGTCGATCCCCATGCGCGCGCACTCAGCCGTCACGTAGTTCTCCGTGCGCGTATAAATCTCGTGATTCCCCAGACAGCCAAGCACGGCCGCGTCGGCGCGCAGGCGCCGGATTTGCTTGAGACACGCGTCTAACGGATCTCCGGTGCGGGTGATGAGATCGCCGGTCACCAGCGTGATCTGAGCCCGCAGGCCGTTGATCATGTCGACAGCCCGCTCGAGGTCGCTCTCGCTGAGAAACGCGCTCAGATGAATGTCGGTAAGCTGCGCGATGCGCAGTCCGTGAAGGTCCGCCGGTAGACCCGGGATCTCGATCGGCGTTTCCTTCAACCCGATATCGTTGCACCGCAGAATTCCGAAGCTCGTGGCCGCCACCGGCGAGGCCAGAACCGCGCCGCACGCAACCCGGAACAACGCCCGCCGCTCGGGGTCGGCGGCCTCTCCCAGCCGCGTCCGCTTCAACAATTCCACCGCTCCCATGGCTACGCAGGTACCCACCGAGACCATCGACAAAATCAACGCGGACGCCTGCATCCATGGGACTACGCCTGCCGGGAAGTGCCGGGCGACGCGGGCTGAAATCGACAGATAGCCGGCCAGGTACAGGGCGGACACCATCAGGCTCGCGGCGGCCAGCCGGACGCGCCAAGCCTTCGATTCGCGGAACCTGCCCGTCCGCCTGAGCGCCGCGGTGATCGCCGCCAGCGAGGCGAGGCTCACCAGCAGAAGAATTCCATCCGGGAAAATGTGAAAATTCGGCATGGATCCACTTCTTTCATTCTAATGAACCCCTTCGCTAAGATGGAAGGATGTCATTGGTAGTGGTAGGCTCGGTGGCCTACGACGGAATCGAAACCCCTCACGGGCGCGTGGACCGCATCCTCGGCGGCGCCGCGACCTACATTGCGCTCTCGGCCAGCTATTTCACGCCGCCGAAGATCGTCGCCGTTGTGGGCGACGACTTCTCCGGCGAGGATCATGAACTGCTTGCCTCGCGCGGAATCGGCCTCGAGGGCCTGGAACAAAAACCCGGCAAAACGTTTTATTGGTCCGGCGTCTATTCGCGCGACATGAATGAGCGCACGACCCTTCGCACCGACCTCAACGTCTTCGCCGAGTTCGATCCCAAAATTCCGCCCAGCTACCGCGGCCAGCCTTACCTCCTGCTCGGCAACATCCAGCCGGCGCTGCAGCGTTCCGTCCGTGCGCAGATGAACGGCGTGCGCCTCGTCGGCGGCGACACGATGAATTACTGGATCAAGGATTATCGCGACGAACTCCTCGAAACCATCCGCGAGTGGCACTTCCTGCTGATCAACGACAGCGAAGCGCGCGAACTCTCCGGCCACTACAATCTCCGCAAAGCCGCCGATGCCATCCTCGGCATGGGCCCGGAAACGCTCGTCATCAAGCGCGGCGAATACGGAGCCATGCTCTTCCGCCGGGATTCTCACTTCGTCGCCCCGGGTTATCTTCTCGACAACGTGTTCGATCCGACCGGCGCCGGCGACTGCTTCGCCGGCGGGTTCACCGGTTATCTCGCCAGCCAGGGCATGGCTCCGGACGAGGCATCCATTGACCGCCGTGAACTCGCGCGGGCCGCCGTCTACGGCTCCGTGATGGGAAGCTTCTGCTGCGAGCGCTTCGGAGTCGATCGCTTCCGAACCCTCACCCGCCGGGAGATCGATCGGCGATTCAACGAATTCCGCGAGTTCACGGAGTTCTAGTGGCCCGCCCCGGGCCTCGCGGCGCCGCGGCCCCTTTTGCCGTAGCGCTCGCGCTCATCGCCGCCGCCTTCCTTGCTCTGCGCATCATCGGCGGGCACGGCTGGACCCTCGACATCGGCGACGCCGAGGCGCACCTTAACATCGCCCGCCGGATCGTGGATTCGCGCACGCCCGGCTACGATCAGATCGGCACCGTCTGGCTCCCCCTTCCGCACCTCATCATGCTGCCGTTCGTCGGCAATGACGCCTGGTGGCGCAGCGGTTTCGCCGGAGCCCTCCCGTCCGCGATCGCCTATTGCGCGGCCGGGCTGTTCTTCTTCCTCGCCTTCCGCCGTCTGCTCGGCGTCGCGCCTTCGCTCGCCGCCCTGGCCGTTTTCGCGCTCAATCCGAATCTGCTCTATCTGGCCGCCACGCCCATGTCGGAGCCGGTCTCCTTCGCCGCGCTCGCGCTGCTGTTCTGGGCCACCCTTCGCTATGCCGATCGCCCCACCGCGCTCTGGGCCGCTGTCTGCGGCATCGCCAATCTCCTGGCGGCGCTGGCGCGCTACGAAGGCTGGTTCGTCATCCCCTTCGTCGCCCTGTTCCTCCTGGTTCGGGGCGGCCGCCGGCGCTGGCTCTACGCGCTGCTTTTCTCTGTCATCGCCTCGCTCGGTCCCCTCTGGTGGCTCATCCACAACTTCTGGCTCTACGGCGACCCCCTGGCTTTCTTCCGCGGCCCGTATTCGGCCCAGGCGATCTACCAGCGCGCTCTCGACGCCGGCATGGCCCGCTATCCCGGCGACCACAACTGGCCCGTCGCCATCCGCTACTTCGCCGCCGCCCTCAAAAGCAGCGTCCTGTGGCCCGCCATCGCCCTCGCGCTTGCCGGAGCGGTCGTGGCTCTGTGGCGCAAACAGTGGTGGGCGCTCGCCTTCCTCGCCTTGCCGCCCGTATTCTACGTCTTGAGCCTTCACTCGGGCAGCACGCCGATCTTCCTTCCGTCGCTCTACCCGTTCAGCTACTACAACACCCGCTACGCCCTCGCCGGTCTGCCGTTGCTCGCCTTCTGCGCCGGTGCGTTGGCCCTCGCCGCCCCGGCCCGTTGGCGAATCCCCGCTTCGGCCGCCATCGCTCTCCTCGCCCTCGCCGCCTGGCTCTTGCCCCCGCGGCCCGATTCCGTGCTCGTCTGGAAGGAAGGACGCGTCAACGGCGCCGGCCGCCGCGCCTGGACTCACACCGCCGCCGCCTACCTCTCCGCGCACTACCAAACCGGCGACGGCGTCGTCGCCTCGTTCGGCGATCTCACCGGCATCTTCCGCGCAGCCGGCATCCCGCTCCGCCAGACGCTGCACGAAGGCAACATACCCTTCTTCGACTTGGCCATTGCAAATCCGCGCGTCTTCCTTCACGAGAAGTGGGCCATCGCATTTTCCGGCGACCGCGTCGCCACCGCCATCGTTCGCGCACACCGCGCAGGCCCGCGCTACGATCGGGTCTTGGTGATCACCGGGCCCAACTCCCCCGTCGTCGAAATCTACCGCCGCTCCCACGGCGTCCCACTACCTCCTTCGCTCGAATAACCGGAATCGAATCGAACCCATGCCCGAAATTCCCTTCGTCAAAGCCCACGGCGCCGGCAACGACTTCCTGCTGACCTGGCGCAACGACGCCGCCTCGCTCGACGATCTCCCCTCCGCCGCCCGCGCCATCTGCGCTCGCCACACCGGCATCGGCGCCGACGGCTGGCTCCTCGTCGATCCCCACGCCGGCGCCGCCGACGCCTCCATCGTCCTCTACAACTCCGACGGCAGCATCCCGGAACTCTCCGGCAACGGCACCCGCTGCGCCGCCGCCTGGCTCATCCACTCCTGCACCGCTCCCAAACCGGATCTTCACATCGCCACCGGCGCCGGAGTGAAAACCCTCCGCCTCATCGGCCGCGAAGCGAACCACTTCGAATTCGAAATGAACATGGGCACGCCCCAGCTCGCCGCCGATGGCCTCCACGCGCATCTCGCTCTTGGCGCGCGCACCGTCGAGGCCGTGCTCGTGAACGTCGGCAATCCACAGTGCGTGATTCTGTGCGACGACTTCCCCGCGGACTGGCGCGAACTCGGCGCCGCGCTCGAACGTCATCCGCACTTCCCTCTCCGCACCAACGTCAGCTTCGTCCGCGTGCTCGACGAACACACCATCGACGTCTTGTTTTGGGAACGCGGCGCCGGAGAAACACAAAGTTCCGGCACCGGCTCGACCGGCGCGGCCGCCGCGGCCATCCTCCGCGGCGTCGCCCAAAGCCCGGTCACCGTGGAAACGCCCGCCGGCCCCCTGCGCTTCCGCTGGGACGGGGAAGCCTCATTGATCGGCCCAGCCGAAATCACCGCCCGCGGCGTATTTTTCCTCTAGCCTGTGATGCCAGGCAACGATCGCGTGACACCCGGCAACGCCGCGTCGGTCACCGGCCGTACGCCCGCATCTCCAACCGGGAGCGTGATCGTGAATCGCGTCCCCTTGCCCACTTCGCTCTCCACCTGAATCGTTCCCCCGTGCGCCTTCACGATCCAGGCAACGAAGCTCAACCCAAGGCCGAGACCTTTTTCCGGATCGGCGGGCGACACGCGGTAGAAACGCTCGAAAATCCGCGGCAGATGCTCGGCCGGGATGCCCACCCCCGTGTCTTCCACCACCAGCCGCGCCTCCGCGCCGGACGCGCTCAATGCCACGTGAACGCGCCCGTTCGCCGGAGTGTACTTCACGGCGTTCGACAGCAGGTTCGACAGAAGACGCTCGATCTGGATGCGGTCCGCCGAAATCACACAGCTTGCCGGAGCGTCCGCCGAGAGCGATACCCCGTGCCCTTCGGCCGGGATCTGAAACTGGTCGACGATGTCTCGCGCCAACTCCGCCAGGTCCACGCCGGTCTTCTGCAGAACAAGCTGGCCGGTTTCCGACTGCGACAACAGCAGCAGCGCCCGCACGATGCTCGATAGCCGCTCCACCTCGACGAGCGCGTCTTCCATCGCGGCCCGGTACTGCGCCGCCGTCTCGGCGGTGAACAGCGCCACCTCGAGCTGCCCGCGAATCACCGTCAGCGGCGTGCGCAATTCGTGGCTGACGTCGGTGGAAAACTGGCGGATCTGCTCAAACGACCGGTCCAGCCGGTCCATCATGGCGTTGAAGCTCAGCACAAGATGGTCGAGTTCGTCGCCCGCCCCGCGCGGCTCGATCCGCGTCTTCAGGTTCGAACCCGTGATCCTCTGCGCGGCGCGCGAAACCGAATCGAGCGGCTCGAGCGCGCGCCCCGCCCCATACCAGCCGAACACACCGCCCAGGATCAGCACCGCGGGCAGCATCAGGAAATAGTCGCTCGTAAACCGCCCGAGAATATGTTCGTCCTCCGCCATCGACTTGCCGACGGCGAGGTAGAAAACCTGGTTCTTGTCCACCCACTTCCCCGACCGCACGCGATACGCCTCCTTGCCGTAATATCGCGTTCGCAGCACGGGCTTGTTCGCGGCCAGGATCGCCTTGATCTCGGCCGGAGAGTCGATCCCCATCGCATCGTAGATCGGAGAATGCATCACCGGCTTCCCGTTCGCATCGGTCAACAGAAAACACCGTTGCAGACGGCTCACAATGAACGTCTCTTCCGGATCGTAGGGGTCGTAGAACCAGTCCGGACCGTAGTTCACCACCTGAAGGTAGCCCTTCACCGCGCCCCATTCTTCCTCCAGCGCGTCGTCAACCTCCGTGCGGATGATCCCTTGGAGCGTCCACCGGAAGAAACCGCCGATCACCAGCAGAAACGTGGTGAAAAACAGCATGTACGCGAACGCCAGGCGGAAGCGCAGTCCCCGCATCGGCTGCAAAACAGAGCGGGGCGGCAGCACCTTAGCTCTCCTCGGCGGATTCCGTCGTGGCCGGCTTCTCCGGCGCTTCGAGCATGTAGCCGATGCCGCGCACCGTGTGAATCATCTTCTGCGGCCACCGGTCGTCGATCTTGCCCCGCAGATGCCGTATGTAAACATCCACAATGTTCGTCAGCCCGTCGTAGTCCATGTCCCACACGTGCTCGACAATCATCGTGCGGCTCAGCGGGCGCCCGGGGTTGCGCATCATGTATTCGAGAATGCCGAATTCCTTCGGCGCCAGTTCAATCGGCTGTCCGCTGCGCGTGACTTTTCTTCGAATGCAATCGAGCACCAGGTCGCCCACCTGCAGCCGTTCCGGCAGCGGCTGGCCGCGCCGCAACAGCGCGCGGGCGCGCGCCAGCAGCTCGACGAAAGCAAACGGCTTCACCAGGTAGTCGTCTGCGCCGTGCTCGAGCCCCCGTACGCGGTCGTCCACCGCGTCGCGCGCGCTCAGGATCAGCACCGGCGGGCTCACCTTGCGGTTGCGGATCTTGCCGAGCAGCGTCAGGCCGTCCACGTCGGGAAGCATCAGATCCAGAATCACCAGATCGTACTCCGTCGAATAGATCAACTCCGTCGCCGTCGCACCGTCGCCGGCGACATCTACCGCATAGCCGGCGCTCTCCAGTCCTCGCGACAAAAAGTCCTGAATGCGTTTTTCGTCTTCAACGACAAGGATGCGCATACCCTTCGCCCTGAAGTGTAGCAGAGGGTACGCGTGCTTCTAAGCGCACAGCGCGGGGCGCGCTCAATTCGGCCAATCAACGCCCGCGCCCCGCTGCGTTGTGCGCGATGTTGACTGGAGAGCGCGGAGGGCTAAAGCTTCGGCCCGGTTAGTCCGATTGAGAAGTTCGGCGTGGCGTCGCAACTCCAGATAAGGATGGGTTGTGGATCGGACACCCGGCGTGTAGAAGGCAAGATCCAGGAGTCCGTCCGGGCTTCGGCGCTACGTGAGGGAAAAGCATCGAAACCTCTCATCCGGAACGTGTTATTCGTTCTTTCGCGCGACTCGCTCCTGGAGCGCCGCGCCCGCGGAATCCCGGACCCGATCGAGCGCCTTCGCTACCTCCGGTCCGCCGCGGGCCGTCCGCCTCGCCGCGCCCGGCTTTGGCTCCGGCCGCTGTTCGTCGCCGCATTGGCCCTGTTCTTTGTTTGTCTGTCCCCTCCGCTGGCCTCCATATCCCATGCCAACCCCACTCCCCTCAGCTTGAGACCCCTCGATCCGCCGCCGTTCCCGCCACCCGGCGATTTCGGGCAGATCTGGGCGGTCGAAGAGGCTGCGGACCACGAAACATTCAGCAACGGCTTGCGGATTGAAAACACCTACGAGGGCGGCAGCGAGCCGCGCCGCCCGTACGTGGCATTTGCCGCCTCCGGCCCACGGCCGGAATCGGCCGTCACGTTGACCGCGCCCGCCGGCCTCGTGTTTCACACCACCGAAAGCGACGAACTCCCGTTCGAGCCCGGAGAGAACCAATCGCTGCAAAGGGTGAGCGCGGAACTGCTCCGCTTTGTGCAGAGGCATCGGTCGTACAACTTCGTCATCGACCGGTTCGGCCGTGTCTACCGCGTCGTGCCGGAAGACCAGGTCGCCTATCATGCCGGGGAATCGGCCTGGGGCGACGGCCGGTACATTTACCTCGACCTCAACCTGAGCTTTCTGGGAATCGCGTTTGAAACCCGCACCCGTCCCGGCCAACCGGTTCCGGACCTGACGAGCGCCCAGACGGCGGCCGCGCGCGCCCTGACGGACATGCTCCGCAGCCGCTACCGGATTCCCGTGGCCGACTGTGTCACCCATGCGCAAGTGTCGCTGAACCGGGGCTATCGCCTGCTCGGCTGGCACACGGACTTCGCGGCCAGCTTCCCGTTCCAGGCCATCGGGCTGCCCGACAACTACGCGCTCCCGCCCGCCGCCATCTACGCGCTGGGCTTTCACTACGACGGCAACTACCTGCGCTTGACCGGACCGCGCGTTCTGCCCGGCCTGGCGCTTGCGGACCGCCAGATTGCGAATCAATCGGCGAAACTCGGGCTGCCGGAGAACTCCTATCGGGACCTCCTCTGGCGGCGTTATAAGGAACTGCTTGCGGCCCAGCGAAAAGCCGCGGGCGGCTGAGAAGCATCACGCGCGACACTTCGCGCTCGGGAGTTGACTTATGAAGAACAACGGCAACGCATCCGCACTCGGCATCGATGTCGGCACCAGCCGGATCTGCCTGGCGCGGCGTAACGAGGAGCGGTTCCAGTTTGAATCGCAGCTAAACGCCTTCGTCCATGTGCCCTACTCGCCGATCACCGAAGGCGTGTTGAAAAAGGAGAAGGTTCCCCACACCTTGCGCAACGGCGAGATCGTCGTTCATGGCAATGAATCCGGCAAGCTCGCTGAACTGCTCGGCCTCGACATCCGCCGGACAATGAGCCGCGGAATGCTGAATCCCTCCGAGCCGGAAAGCCTGAACATGCTTCGCGAGATGATCGCCGCCATGGTGGGTGAGCCGCAAGGCAAAACGAAAATCGCGTTCACCGTACCCGCGGCGCCGATTGGCGCCTCCGACAGCCTCACCTACCACGAGGAGACGCTGAAGCAGGTGCTCAGCGGCATGGGATACGAGGCTCAGCCGGTGAACGAGGGCCTCGCAGTTGTCTACGCCGAACTCGAGGCGCAAAACTTCACCGGCATCGG
>JAJYCN010000099.1 GCA_021778335.1 Acidobacteriota bacterium
GGAGAAGGGTGTATCGGCGCTGGATAATTTCCGGGCCGTGGCGGGAGTGGACGCGCATCGGAAGAAGCCGCTCGATGCGGCCTCGGCGCTGCTGCTGGCGCAGTGGTATGGGGAGGCGGGCGCGGTGTATCCGTACTTCGGGGTGTTGACCGGGCTGGATTTGGCGGATTTCCAGGAATTCTTCCGGCTTGCGGCGCGGATTCGCGGGCGGCGGGAGAAAAATTGGAACGAGGAACTCGGGGACGTTCATTCGCTGATCAAGCTTTTGTGTTTGCTCGAGGAGGCGGGGCGGCTGAGCGAGCGGAAAGCGGCGGCGGAGTTCAGCGCCATTTGCCGGCGGTATCTGGAGGCGGATTCGGCGGAACGAACGGCGGAGGCGGGCGTCGAAAGCGTTCGGGAGATACTGGCTGCGGCAGGCGCCGGGGCGCGGCCTCCGGACGCGGCGCTGCGGGCGATGCTGTTGGGGAGTCCGGGGGCGGTGACGGTGATGCTGGAGGGCCGGGCATGGGAGATCAATCCGGTCAAGCAGCGGTACGAAGAATACGATGCGGTGCTGGAGGAACAGAAGACGCCGCGGCTCGAGCCGCTGATGGGAATTGTGAGCGCGGCGGCGAAGTTGAGAGCGGGCGGGGCGGATGCGGCGGCGTTGGCCGAGATCGAGCGGGCGGCGCAGGAGCTGAGCGGCGCGGTGGCGCCGGACGATAGGGAAAGCATGGACAGGAAGGGCGCGCGGGAGTTCGAGGCGGATAAGTTGCGGGACACGGTGGCGCGCCTTCGGCGGATGGCGGGAAACAAGAAGGCGGACTCAGCGGGGATGGATAAGTTATGCCGGGAGTTGGTGGCCGAGATTGCACCGCTCGTAAAGGATGCGCTGGCGGGAGCGATTTACGCTTACTATTTCCGTCCGGACGACTTACTTGTCAGCGAGGATCCATTGTTAGCGAGAAAGCACCGGTTTGCGCCGGTAAATCCGATGGAGAAGAAGGTGGAATTTCCGGCGGCGGAGTTCGAGATGCGGAGCGGGGAAGCGGGAAGTTACTTCCAAGGTGGGTTCGCGGGGTTCAGCGAAGCGGCGGGTTTGGCGGCGGCGAGCGGCAGGGGCGGATTGGCGGCGCGGACGTTTGTGGGGATGGAGCTGGCGGGGATCCGGGCGACGCCGTGGCAGCGGCTGCGGGACAGGGACCTGCGGCTGGCGGCGCTGCGGATCCGGGTTGGGCGGGAATGGATCGTGGAGGCGGCGGAGAAGCCGGAGGTGAAGAGCGGGCTGGAGGAGGGGACGCAGGGTTTGTTGTCGCAAGCGCGGCGGGCGGATTTGCTGAACGCGATCGGACGGCGGGATTGGGCAAGCGCGTGGGGCGCGGTGACGGTGGGGGATTTGTATCATCTGGGCGAGGCGGCGCTGGGCGCGGGGGAGAAGAACGGTTGGGGTTCTCCGGCGGTTCAGGCGGCGCGGGAGGAAATGAACCGTGGCCCGCACCGGATGGATCTGCTGGGAGGGACGCTGCGTGGGCTGTATGGCTGCGATCATCCGCACCTGATGGCGGCGGCGCCGTATGAGGAGTACGAACACGAGGCCCGCACGGAGCATCTGGCGGAGCGGGCGGCGGAGTTCAAGCTGTACCTGGCGGCGTTCGCGGCGCACGAAGGCATGCCGGCAGCGGCGATGCAGGCGGTGGCGGAGCCGCTGGTGCGCAGGCTGATGGGGCGAATGGACCTGGCGGACGGGCACGATTGGCAGGTGGCGCTCGAGTCGTTGGACAAGCTCAACGACGCGGCGGTGGAGGCGGTGCTGGACAAGCCATGAGGGAGTGGGTGTGCTGGATGGCTTGCTGGGCCATGTTGGGCGCTGGGGCGGTGGGGCAGCAAGCAGAGCCGGTTTTCCGGGCCGGGGCGAGGCTGATCGCGGTTTCGACGACCGTGTTGGGCCAAAAAGGGCGATATGTGGACGGGCTCGGGGTGGAGCGCTTCCTGGTGACCGACGACGGGGCGCCGCGGCCGATTGTTTCTCTCGAAGGGGGCGACGCGAGGTTGTCGTGCGCGATCCTGTTGGACACGACGGCGAGCATGCGGGAGGCGCTACCGATCGTGAAGAACGCGGTGATGCGGTTGATCGGGCAGATGCGGGACCAGGATTCGGTGGCGGTGTTCGCCTTTGACACGTCGATGCGGACGATTGTAGATTTCACGACGGACAAGCAGGCCGCGAGGACGGCGGTGATGCGGATCCGGACCGGCGGGGCGACGGCGTTGTACGACGCGATCACGGAGACGACGCGGGGGATGGAGGCGCGGACAGGGAAGAAGGCGCTGGTGGTGTTTACGGACGGGGACGATAACTCGAGCATGTTGAGCGCCCGGGATGCGATGGCGCGGGTGCGGAAGGAAGGCGTGCCGATCTATACGATCGCCGAAGGGGAGGCGCTCGGGTCGGCGGGATTGTTGGGCCAGTTGAAGCAGATTTCCTCGGTGAGCGGGGGTCTGACTTATCAGATCCGGAAGCCGGAGGATGCGGCGCGGGTGTTTCTGGACATTTCCGAGGATATGAGGCACGCGTATCTGATTCTTTACCGGCCGCCGGAGACCGAGAACCGGAAATGGCGGGTGATTCAGGTGAAGGTTAAGGGGGATGAGAGTTACTCGGTGCGGGCGAGAGAGGGTTACTATCCGAAGTAAGTGGGAAGTAAGTCAGGCTTCGCGGTATTTGTCGAAGACCTGGCGGAGGGTGGTGGAGATTTCGCCGACGGTTGCGCGGGCTTGGGCGGCGGAGGCATCCGTGGTTTACCCGGCTCGGCAGACAAAGAGCAGCTGCCCAGCAGGACGGTAAGAACGGTGGGAAAATCTTAGTTGACGTTTCCCGAAAAATAGCTTAAGCATTAGAGTGCAGGGTAAACAAAAATGCAATTCAGAGTGCTTGCGTTTCCCATCGGCTTTGCTTCCCTGTGTCGGGGGGGATGGTCCCACTGTCACTGAGATAAACATTAGCTGGTTGCCGATCGACCAATATGCTAGCAATAGCCCGCAAAACACAACGATCCCAAGTTGCCCTTCCGACTATACCGTCCGGCAGTGCCTAGCCTATTTGTTTGGCAATAATCCTAAGAGCTCGACGGTTTACTTGTTTGTGGATTCCGATTTGCAGGTTTCAACGGGCGCCGGGCAGAGCGTTCCCGTCAGAACGCCGTCCGGCGTTGCCGTCGTGGGCGGTCAGCCTGCCATGACGGTCAACCTGGTGGTGCAGCCGTGAGGCCGCGGGCTCTCGTCTGCGTGCTGTTTGCCTGCGTGGCCTGGACGAGGGCCGTGGCGCAGCCTTCGGTGGCGTGGTCGAGCAATAAGAAGCCGGGGCCGATCGTGGTCGCTCCCGGACAGATTCTGACCTTGTACGTCGCGGGAATCAAGGCCAGCTTCGCGTCTCCCGTGGTTGCGGCGAGTCTCCCGTTGCCGGTGAGCCTTTCCGGCATCTCGGTGACGATCCGAAGTCCGTCCCAGTCGTATGAGGCGCCGATGTTTTCGGTAGCCACAATGGATCCGTGCGCATCCACACAGACGGGTGGGGCGGGTTGTCCGGTGACGGCAATCACGATTCAGGCGCCGTACGAAATCTCGTCGCCGAACGGTACGACCGTGTTCCCGCCTCTCGATCTGTCGATTGCGGAAGACGGAGTGAGTGGACCGTCGTATCCGCTGAATGCCCAGGCCGACAATATCCACATCCTGACGACTTGCGATGCTGTCGTGAGCCTAAGTGCGTCGCCTTCCGGCGGATGTACGCCGCTAGTGGTGCATGCGAGAGGGGCGTTAGTGACGCCGAACTCGCCGCTGGAGCCTGGTGAAACCGTGTCGATCTATGCGACGGGGTTAGGGTCGACCTATCCGATCATCGCGAGTGGCGCTCCCTCGCCCACGCCGCCGGCTCCGGCAAGCGCGATTGCCGGCGGGGTCTACGGTATCAATCTGGGTCCTTCACCTTCGTTTCAGAGGTGTGAGTCCTGTTTTCCGCCTCCCAACATCGGCGACGCCAGCTTCGTGGGATTGGCGCCGGGATACGTAGGTCTTTATCAGATCAATTTTCCGATTCCCCCCGTGCCGCTCGGCACATCCTATTGCGGGGTTGTGGCCGGGCTGGCAGTCCTATCGAATTTCACGATCACAATCAATGGCTTCGATTCGTTCGATGGCGCCGGGCTCTGCGTCGACACGGGTTCGCACTCCTGAGGCCGCGTAGGGGCGCGGCTATGCTTCGCGGTATTCCCCGAAGACTTGGCGGAGGGTGGTGGAGATTTCGCCGACGGTTGCGCGGGCTTGGGCGGCGGAGAGGATTTCGGGCATGAGGTTGCGGCCGTCGCGGGCGGCTGAGGCTAGGGAGGCGAGGCGAGCTTCGACTTCGGTGGCGCCGCGGGAGGCGCGGAGGGTGCGGAGGCGTTCCACCTGGCGGCGCTCGAGGGCGGGGTCGATGCGCTGGGCTTCGGGGATCTCGCCCGAGCCGGACTGGAAGCGATTGACGCCGACGACGATACGCTCGCCGCGCTCGATTTGCTGCTGGTATTGGTAGGCCGAGTTCTGGATTTCGGCCTGGATGTAGCCGCGCTCGATGGCTGCGAGGGTTCCGCCGAGCGAGTCGATGCGGGCGATATATTCGCGGGCCTCGCGCTCGATCTCGTCGGTTTTGCGCTCGATGGCCTCGCTGCCGCCGCAAGGGTCGGCGACATTGGCGGCGCCGGTTTCTTCCGCCAGGATCTGTTGGGTGCGGAGGGCGAGGCGGGCGGATTCTTCGGTGGGGAGTCCGAGGGCTTCGTCCTTGCTGTTGGTGTGGAGCGACTGGGCTCCGCCTAAGACGGCGGCCATGGCCTGCAGCGCCACGCGGACGACGTTGACGCCGGGCTGCTGGGCGGTGAGGGTGGAACCGGCGGTCTGGGCGTGGAAGCGGAGTGTCATGGAGCGGGGGTTGCGGGCGTGGAAGCGGTCGCGAAGGAGGTGGGCGTAGAGGCGGCGGGCGGCGCGGAACTTGGCGATTTCTTCGAGGAAATCATTGTGGGCGGCGAAGAAGAAGCTCAGGCGGGGGGCGAAGGAGTCGACGTCGAGGCCGGCTTCAACGCCGGCGGAGATGTAGGCGATGGCGTTGGCGAGGGTGAAGGCGACTTCCTGGGCGGCTGTCGAGCCGGCTTCGCGGATGTGGTAGCCGCTGATGGACATGGTGTTCCATTCGGGGAGTTCGGCGCCGGCCCAGGCCATGAGGTCGGTGATGAGACGCATGGCGGCGCGGGGCGGATAGATGTAGGCGCCGCGGGCGATGTATTCCTTTAGGATGTCGTTCTGGACGGTGCCGGAGAGTTTGCGCGTATCGGCGCCCTGGGCGCGGGCGGTGAGGACGTAGAGGGCGAGGAGGATGGCGGCGGTGGAGTTGATGGTCATCGAGGTGGTGACCTGGTCGAGGCGGATGCCGTCGAAGAGCGCGGCCATGTCTTCGAGCGAGCAGATGGAGACGCCGACGCGGCCGACTTCGCCTTGGGCGAGGGGGTGGTCGGCGTCGTAGCCGATTTGGGTGGGAAGGTCGAAGGCGACGGAGAGGCCGGTGATGCCCTGGGCGAGGAGGTATTTGTAGCGGCGGTTGCTTTCTTCCGCCGAGCCGAAGCCGGCGTACTGGCGCATGGTCCAGCGGCGGGCGCGGTACATTTCGCGGTGGATGCCGCGTGTGTAAGGAAATTCGCCCGGGGATTCGGACATGGTTTTAGCCCTCAGGTGCGGGAGATTTTGCGGGCGCGGAGGAAGGAGTTGAGGCCGAAGGCGGCGAGGATGAGGCCGAAGCCGATGCCGGCGACCATGGGCCAGAAGCTGCCGGGGTCGTGCGCGGTGCGGCGGAGTGTGCCGACTACGATGAAGGTGGCGAGGACGAGGAAGAGGAAGCCGATGATTTCGTTCCAGAGGATGTGGAGCGGCTTGATGACGCCAGGAATGACGGATTGGAAGAATTTTCGGCCGAGTTGCAGCGTCTTCATGGTTCCCATTTGAGTTTAGCTGGCGACCGGCACGCTTGCGCGGAGGAGGGTGGTGGGGGCGGCGGGTTGGATTTCTAGGGGCGTGACGGGGAGTTCGACGAGGAAGGATTCGCCGGGTTGGTAGGGTTGGCCGGCCGCCAGCGTTCCCGAGCCTTCGAGGATGGTGAGGACGGCGGGGGCTGGGTCGAGCGGGGCGGGGCGGGTGAAGCGGAGCTTTTCGACGCGGAAGTAGCGGCAGGCGGCGAGGAGCTCGGCGCCGGAGGGTTCCAGGTGATGCGGTTGGGCGCCGGGGTGGGGGACGGCGTGGGAGACGGCGATGGCTTTGTCGAGGTGGAGTTCGCGGGGGCGGCCGTAGTCGTAGAGGCGGTAGGTGACGTCGGACACCTGCTGGACTTCGCAGAGGGCGAGGCCGGCGCCGATGGCGTGGATGGTTCCGGGAGGGATGAAGAAAGATTCGCCGGCTGAGACGGGACGCCAGGCGAGGAGCGATTCGATTTCGCCCGAGAGCGAGACTTCGCGGAGGCGTTCGGGGGACAGGGGTTCGCGGAGACCGAGAGCGATGGATGCGCCGGGCTCGGCGCGGAGGACGTGCCACATTTCGGTTTTGCCGAGCGAGGATTCGTAGCGGGCGGCGAAATCGTCGTCCGGGTGGACCTGGACGGACAGTTTTTCGGTGGTGAAGAGGAACTTAACGAGCAGAGGAAGGGCGGCGCCTTCGGGGTCGGTGAACCACACCTCGCCGGTTTTGGCGGTGGGATTGGGGAACCACGGGGTGAGACTCGTGGCTCCCCAGATCTTCTCTTTGAACTCGGCGCGCAGGCGGAGCGGAGCGGCGTGCGCTGCGCCGGGCCTCACGCCGAGTACCGCCCGATGAAGCGGGCCAGGCGGTCGAGGCCGCGTTCGAGTTCGCGCAGCGAGGTGGCGTAGGAGATGCGGATGTGGTCCGTGGTGCCGAAGGCTTCGCCGGGAACGACCGCGACGTGCTCCTCCGCGAGCAGGCGTTCGGCGAAGGAGAAGGCGGAGCCGATGCCCTGCTGGAAGGCGCAGGAGACGTTCGGGTAGGCGTAGAAAGCGCCCTTGGGCTCGGCTACTTTGACGCCGGGGATCTGGCGGAGGCGCGAGATCACGTAGCCGCGGCGGGTACGGTATTCAGCGAGCATGACGGGGATGGATTCCTGCGGTCCGCTGACGGCTTCGACCGCGGCTTTCTGGGCGATCGAAGTGGGGTTGGAGGTCGAGTGGCTCTGCAGGGTGGCCATGGCGGAGATGATGGGCTTGGGTCCGAGGACGAAGCCGATGCGCCAGCCGGTCATCGAATAGGTTTTCGACAGCGACCCGGCGACGACGACGTTTTCCTTTGCGCCCGGGGCGGCGGCGATGGAGAACGGCTCGTCTTCATAGAGGAAGCGGCAGTAGCATTCGTCGGTCATCAGCCAGAAGCCGTGCTTGAGGCTGAGCTGGTGGATTTTTTCGAACTCCGCGCGGCTCAAAACGGCGCCGCTGGGGTTGGAGGGGGAGTTGATGATCATCAGCCGGGTTTTCGGCGTGATGTGCGGGGCGAGCGACTCGGCGGTGAAGGTGAAGCCGCCGGCCTCGGAGGTTTCGACGAAGACGCAGCGGGCGCCGGCGTACTGGACGACATCCTTATAGGTGACCCAGTAGGGGACGGGGATGATGACTTCGTCGCCGGGGTTGAGCAGAGCCTGCGTGAGGTCGAAGATGGCGTGCTTGCCGCCGACGGTGACGAGGCACTCGGCGGGGGTGTAGTCGGTGCCGTAGTCGACGCGGTGGCGTTCGCAGATGGCCTTCTTGAGTTCGAGGGTGCCGCTGGCCGGGGTGTACTTGGTGAAGTTCGCCTCGATGGCGCGGATGGCGGCTTGCTTGATGTTGTCAGGGGTGGGGAAGTCGGGTTCGCCGGCTCCGAAGTCGACGACGTCGATACCGGCGGCTTTCTGCTTGCCGGCCTCGGCGGCGACTTTCATGGTGGAGGATTCGCTGATCCAGCTCATGCGCCCGGCCAGGGCGAGCTTCGCCTGGCGGGCTTCGGTTGTTGCAGTGGACATTTCTTCTATTATTACAAGGCGGTGGGGCGAGGCGAGGACGCACCGACACAGGCCATGCTCCGACCGAGGATCGGCGGGGCGTTTGGTTCACAATTGTGCGACGAGCTTCGTCGGTGAAGTGCTGTCAAGTACGGGCGGCGCGCCGGCGGCGCTCAGTCCGATCAAGCATTCGAGATATCTCCGCGAGCCTGCTCGCCAAGCTTTCGGCCAATTCGGGATCGTCGTCCGGGAACGGTAATCCTAAAATGACGGCATGTTCAGGCTGCGTCAAAGCGTCTTCTCGCGATTGCCCGACGTCGAGCCGCTTATCGATGTCGCGGATACTGCCTGCGTGAAGCGAGTCGGCGCCGAACGAGCGATTGAAGCTGGAGAGCCATTGATCGACGGTCGTTTGGGAGAGGATATTGACAGAGAGGCCGTCCTGATCTTTGTTTCGGTCTAGAATGAACGCGTCTGCTTTGATTCGCTGCGTATCCTCGTCAAACCAGCCACGCTTTAGGAGGGCCCGTAGGATTATTTCCTGGCAGGCAAGGCGGTTGATGGCCACGGCGGGAGTGGTTCCGGCGTCGAGTTACGGCTCTCGCATTGCCCATTCGAGATGGCGGGCGAGATGCGGCCCGTCAACCGTATACACAAGACCATGTTCGCGCCCGGACTCGGCGTAAATGTAGGACTTGTTGGCTGAGCCTCCGCCGACCACCAAGCGCACCTCTCTATTCCCCCACGCCCAGGTTATGCGGAGCCCGCGATTGGGCCCAACTGAGGCTGAGGCGCGCGGAAACCCAAGGCTCATCAGGGCAGCCGTCTCGGCCAGAACCATTAGCGCGAGTTCGTAGGCCCGATCTGAAGGTCGGTCCTCTTCTTCCTCGTCATTTCGAAGATCGTCGATGCGCCGGAGCGTGACCACGAAGTCGGCGCTCGTCACCGTGTGCGACGAAACCGTCCCAGTCAGGGATTGCGAAGGTAGATCTGGGAGACTCGGGAACTCCTCCGAGATGTAAGTGCCTCTGCGATCCGGTGCTGATGAGTAAAGGTAGGGCGCACGGGGCGCGACCTTAATCGTCGCTGGAGAGAATGAAAGCTCCGCGTTCGGGTTGATGTAGAACGAACGTCCAAAAGCGATCGTGTCAGAAGCCATATCAGAGTTCCCCCCACAACTGGTGCGCTCGTCTCGTCGTGAGCTTGTCGAAGGTATTTACGATGTGCTGATGTGCGATCTCGAACCACGGCTCGATGCCGTTCGAGCCGCCCTTCGCAGGTCCGCGAACGGTTAGTTCCATGATCAGGACATCACGTCGATCGCTGAGTCGGTTTCCATGTTTAACGTCCAGCGTAAGCAATCCCGATTCGTTTTCAAGGGGCCATACAAACTGGATTGCCATAGCAGTCGCGGGCGTAGGAGGTGTGGCTTCAGGACTCTTTTCGTAGAACCCAAGATACTCCCACACATCTCTCGGGAACTGGGCACCCTCGTCCAGGATGTGATTGATGTAGGTGAGTTCCCAGATTTCTGGGGCCGGTGTCGGAAGGCCAGCTTCCGAAGTGAAATGGTTGAATTGCGCCCACGCTGATCTGAAACCAGCGAGCGGTGCCTCAAACCTTGGGTAGTCGTCCGAGTCGGCGACTTTTCGCCAGTTGTAGAACAGTCGGTTTTGCTGCAGTTGAATCAGGAAATTGCCCGGAGGTTTTATGAAAAAGACCCGCCTCAGCGGCGGAAGGGGGGACCACTCAGGCTGAAATGGCGGGGTCGGGGTCAGGGTCGGTCGAACTCTCGGAAGCGGCGGATGATCCTCAGTCTCCGGAAACTGATCCTTGATGGTTGTCCAGAACTGGCCGTAATGTGTGGTTCGCCATTCAATTAGCCCTTCAAATTGAACGCCACAGGCCACCTCCACGACCGGAGGTCTCTCGAAAAGCGGCCGACGTGGATCATTCGGCATGATAAGCCCTCGCGCTCATGCGAATTTTGATCATACCCCACGGCGTAGCGAGACGCGCCGCCAAGGGCTGATGCAGGAGCTTTGTCACAATGTCCGACTCCTCCCGTGACTCACCTGTGGAGCTGACATCGGCTCAGGTGAGCTATCGCTAGTTGCGCCTGTGCTTTCCGCCAACCGCGATCCTATTATAATCGGAATATCCTAAATGTCTAGGAATCGAACCATTCGGACAGCCTTGAATGATGTATTCTGGGAACGCGTCTCTCAGGTGTTGACTGAGCGCGGTCTACGGTACAGTCATCTCTGGGACAAGGTCATACGGGACAAGAACACTTATACGAACTGGCGGAAAAAGAGGACGGTCCCGCGGATTTCCGATATTGAGGAGATCGCGATCGCACTTGATGTTTCTCCCGCAGACCTACTGCGTGAATCCCGTGTTGTGGGAGCTCTCGCTACTCCCGAGCAGCTGGTACTGCCGTTCGAGCCCGGTTCGAAAGGGGTGAAGCTCGAGCTTGAGTGCAGTGCTGCCGGCTTTGTGTTGAGGGCGCCAGTCCAGCGCGTCTCGTGAACCTGTTTTTTTCGCGTTGTTGAAGGTAGGTCGGAGACCGCGGCAAGGTTGTGAGCGCAATAGTAATCTTGTCCACCTCTTCTTGCCAATCAGCGGCGGTATGGTTCCCGATTGCTTTTGTGTTGGGGTAACAAGCGCTTGCGGATCGCCCTTGAATCGGCTGGCCAAGCCGCCAGTCATTTCGAATCACGTCCGAGGCGGGCGCGGAGGCGTTGTTCGACGCTCGAGGGGACGAGGCCGTGGACGTCGCCGCCGAGGCCGACGACTTCTTTGACGAGGCGGGAGCTGACGAAGGAGAAGGCTTCGCCGGCCAGGAGGAAGACGGTTTCGACTTCGGGACGGAGGCGGCGGTTCATGAGGGCCATCTGGAGTTCGTATTCGTAGTCGGAGATGGCGCGGATGCCGCGGATGATGAGGCGGGCGCCGCGGCGGGCGGCGTAGTCGGCGAGCAGGCCGTCGAAGGATTCGACGCTGACGTTTTCGCGGCCGGCGAGGGCTTCGCGGATCATTTCGGTGCGCTCGTCGACGGTGAACAGGGCGGCCTTGGCTTCGTTGCGGAGAACGGCGACGACGAGGTGATCGACGATGCGGGAGGCGCGGCCGATGACGTCGAGGTGGCCGTTGGTGAGGGGGTCGAAGGATCCGGGGTAGATGGCGATCAATCCAGGTTGCTGGGCGGATGGCACAATGACCCGATTATATTCATTTGCCGCATTGGAGACAGAAAATAGGAACATGCCCGAGGTACGGATCGACAAATGGCTGTGGGCGGCGCGGTTCTTCAAGACGCGGACGCTGGCGGCGAAGGCGTGCGAGATGGGACGCGTGGAGGCGAACGGCATGCGGGCGAAGCCGGCCCGGGACGTGCGCGTGGGCGATCTGCTGCGGGTGACGAACGACGGGGGTGAGTGGGAAGTTGAGGTGCTCGGGCTGAGCGAGATGCGCGGGCCGGCGGCGGTGGCGCAGGGGCTGTATCGGGAGACGGAGGCGGGGAAGGTGCGGCGGCTGAAGGTGGCGGAGGAGCGGAAGGCGGCGGCGGGCTCTTGGGAGTTCGGGAGGCCGTCGAAGAGGGATCGGCGGGAGCTGGAGCGGTTTCGCGGGCGGAAGTGAGGGGATCGGGGTAGAGGGTGATAGGCCGATGTTAAGGCAGGAATAGGGCGATTTTCCCCTAAATGTTTTGGACTGGGGGCCGATGGAAGAGCGGACTATGAAAGAGATCGTTCTCGGGCCAAGCCGGGCCATGCGGGACGTGGCGGCGACGATACGACTGGTGGCGGAGCGCCGCTGCACGCTTCTGATCACCGGGGAAACAGGCACGGGGAAAGAAGTTGTGGCGCGGGCGGTGCATGCGGCGGGGAACCGGGCGGCGCGGCAGCTTGTAGCGCTGAACTGCGCGGCTGTGCCGGAGACGCTGCTCGAGGCTGAACTTTTCGGACATGTCCGTGGGGCGTTCACCGGAGCGAGCGCGCCGCGGACGGGGCGGTTTGAGCAGGCCGAAGGTGGCACGCTGCTTCTGGACGAGATCGGCGACATGCCGCTGAACCTGCAGGCCAAGCTGCTGCGTGTGCTACAGGAGCGGGAGTTCGAGCGGTTGGGGAGTTCCGAAACGGTGCGGGTGGATTTCCGCCTGATCGCGGCGACGAATACGGACCTGGCGGCGCTGGTGAGGGAAGGGAAGTTTCGCGAGGATCTTTTCTACCGGCTGAGCGTGGTGCCGATTCCTCTGTTACCGCTGCGCGAACGGGCAGAGGACATTCCCTACCTGGTGAGTCTGTTTCTCGACCGGATCTGCGAGGCGGAGGGGTTGGCGCGAAAGCAGATTAGCCGGGAGGCGCTCGGGTGGTTGGAGCGGCTGAGCTGGCCGGGAAATGTGCGGCAACTGGAGAACGCGGTGGAGATGGCGGTGGCGCTGAGCGGGGGGCGCATGATGCTGGAGTTGACCGATTTCGCGACGTTGCCCTCGGCGACGAAGCCAGTGCAGGCGGCGCCGAGAGCGTTTGTGGAGGTGCCGGCGCACGGGCTAGATTACGAGAGCACGGTGGGGGGGATTGAGCTGGATATTCTGAGGCAGGCGCTGGAGAAAGCCGGCGGAAACAAGACGGTGGCGGCGAACCTGTTGGGCTTGAAGCGAACCACGCTTACGGCGAAGCTGCGGAGCCTGGAGGGGTTTGAGCCGCTGGCGCGGGCGGCTGGAGTTTAAGTTAAGACGGAGGTGAAAAAATAAGGGAAGACCCTCGGAGCGTTCGCCCCGGACGTGGCCTTCCCTCTCCTCCGAACCTGGGAGCCATTTGACCAGGTTCGGCAAGATCCGATGCAAGTGCGCTGCCATAAACGGCGACTTGCAGGATCAAATACTTAGCGTTCTTAAATGAGAGACAGTTACCTTTATGCCGCGGCTGGGGTACGAAAGTTTTACTTAGCGGATCGAATCTTTACCGGCGCAGAGGGTCTTCCACTGATGGTGGCGTTGCCTGGATGAGGCGGCCCAACTCAGGTTCGAGTTGTTCCATCTTTTCCTTCATCCGCCACGCCACTTCGCGGTAGCTGAAGTGGCCTTTCACGCCGGAGCGCAGGCGGGAGATGTATTCGGCTTCGGCGAAATCCATCTTGAATAAGAAGCGGGAACGCGTGCCCAGGGGCAGTATGTAGTGGGCACCCGGGGCGGGTAGCTCGGCAGAGGCGGCGAGGGCGCGGCTCATGCGGGTGGAGTAGTCCGCTTCGAGGCCGATTTCGGTGAGGAGCGGGGGCGTCGAAAAGCCGAGATCTCCGGTATAGGTTTGGCGGAACTGGTGGCAGCGGCGGTGGCGGTGGAGGTCGCGATAAGCTCCGATGTCGATGACGAGATCGAAGACGTAGGGGCCGCCGCGAAAGCCGCGGAGCAGTTCGTCTTTTGACGTCCGGGAGCGGAGGGCGGCGTCGATGATTTCGGCGCGGATCGCGGCGCCGGCCGAGCGGGCGAATTCGTAGAGCGCGGCGTAGGGCCAATGGGTCACCGGATAGAGCAGCGTCGCCGCAATGTCGGCGGGGACGTCCTCGGCGTGGGTGAGCGAGACCATCTCGTCTGAGTACGGCGGGCCCGGCGGGAGGTTTTGCGCGGCCCAGGTTTGGAGGTCTTCGCGGGAGCGGATTGCGTGCTCGTCCGGTTCCAGATGGCGGGCGAGGGTGGGGGCGACGGGGTGGGCGTCGCCGCCTTCGAAGGTGCAGTCCGGTGGGGCTTCGCAGGCGGCGGCGATTTCGGCGGCGAGGTCGCGAAGCTCGGCGTAGGCGGAGGCGCGGAGGCGGCGGACCTGGCGCTCGAGGGTCCGGATGCTGGTGATCTGGCCGACGCCGGTAGGGACGCCGAAGGGAAGCAGGTAGCGGGCGACGTCGAAGGCGCGGGCGGCGAGGTTGCGCTCGTAGGCGTCGGGCTTCAAATCGCCGGGGCGGGGCAGGCGTTCGCGGAGAGCCCCGATCGCGGCGGCGTGGGTGGCGGTGTAGCCTTCGATGAGCGCCTGGGCTTCGGCGTGGTACCGCTCGCGCTGCGCGTCATCGAACTCGGGCGGATCCACGACGCCTCCGCGGGAAAAGTTCTGGTAACGGGACGAGCGCGCCTGGCCGTCCCACAGCACTTCGTCTTCGACTTCGGCGGCGGCGAGTTCGCTGATGCCTTCAAAGCAGAGCGTGACGTGTCCCAGGTCGGCGATGGAGGCGTGGCCGTACTGGAAGTAGAAGCTTTCGAGAAATTTCTTCGCATCGTGGCCGCGAACCCAGGCGATGGATTCGCGGATGGAATCGGGCGAGCGGCTGTAGCGGGCGAGCGCGTAGGCGCACTGCTCGGGCGGCATCGGGGCGACGGTGAGGACTCGCTTGGGGTTTCCGGCGGGCAAGACGCTATGATAACGGATTCCATGGAAATTCGAATTCAGAAACTGTCGCCCGAGGCTACGCTGCCGGCTTATGCGCACGGTCCGGACGAGGATTCCGGGATGGACCTGCGCGCGCTCGAATCGGTGACGCTTCCGCCGGGCAAGGCGGCGCTGGTTCCCACTGGCCTGGCGATCGAGTTGCCGCCGGGGTATGAGGCGCAGATCCGGCCGCGCAGCGGGCTGGCGTTGAAGCACTCGATCACGCTGCCGAACAGCCCGGCCACGATTGATCCGGGATATCGCGGCGAGATTCGCGTCATTTTGTTGAACCTCGGCGCGGAGCCATACGTAGTCGAGAAAGGCGACCGGATCGCGCAGATGGTGATCGCGCGGTATGAGCGTATCGAGTGGGTAGAGGGAGACCTCGCCGGGAGCGCGCGCGGCGCGGGAGGGTTCGGGTCGTCTGGGCGGTAAGGTAAGTGGAAGTTAGAATGGGGAGATCATGAGCGAAGGAGCCGGTCTTCAAAACCGCCGCGTCGCGGTGTATGTCGACGCAATGTATCAGGAGATGGAAGTCTGGTACCCGTATTTCCGGCTACAGGAAGCGGGCGTGGAAGCGATCTTCGTGGGATTCGAAGCGGGCAGGACTTACGCGAGTAAGTTCGGGTATCCGGCGGTGGCGCAGAAATCTTACGAGCAGTTACGGCCGGGCGACTATGACGGCGTGGTGATACCGGGCGGCTACGCGCCGGATCATATGCGCCGGCACGCGCGGGCGACGCAGTTTGTCCGCGAGATGGACGCGCAGGGGAAACTGGTGGCGAGCATCTGCCACGGCCCGTGGGTTCTGTGTTCGGCGGGCGTGCTGAAGGGCCGGAAGGCGACGTGCTTTTTCGCGATCAAGGACGATGTGATCAACGCCGGCGCGCAGTATGAAGACGCCGAGGTGGTGGTGGACAGGAACCTGGTGACGTCACGGAAGCCGGAGGATCTGCCGGCGTTCTGCCGCGCCCTGCTCGAGGTGCTGGCCAAGGGCCCGGCGCGCGGCTAGAAGATCCCATGGCCGCGAACGGGTGCGCGATCTCGGTTGCCGGGCTGCGCAAGTCGTACGGCGCGGTGGAGGCGGTGCGGGGCATCGACTTCGAAGTGCGCTCGGGCGAGGTGTTCGGCCTGCTCGGGCCCAACGGCGCGGGGAAAACGACGACAGTGGAAATTCTCGAAGGGCTGCGGCCGCGCAGCGCGGGCGAGGTGCGCGTGCTGGGTTTCGACCCCGGCGTGCAGATCCGGTCGCTGAAGGACCGGATCGGCGTTTGCCTGCAGGCGACGAACCTGCCTCCGAAGATCCGCGTGCATGAGGCGCTCGATTTATTCGCCTCTTCTTACTCGCGGACCAGTTCGACGAGCGCGCTGCTCGAGCGGCTGCAACTGACCGGGAAGCGGAACGAGTATTACATGCGGCTTTCGGGCGGGCAGAAGCAGAGAGTGGCGCTGGCGCTGGCGCTGGTGAACGATCCGGATCTGCTGTTTCTGGATGAGCCGACGACGGGCCTGGATCCGCAGGTGCGGCTGGAGATTCATCGCGTGATCGAGGAACTGCGGGAGGCGCACCGTACGGTTGTGCTGACGACGCATTACATCGAAGAAGCGGAGCGGCTGTGCGATCGGGTGGCGATCATCGACTCGGGCCGGATCATCGCGCTCGGCACGCCGCGCGAAATTCAGGAGAAGGCGCAGGCGCGGAGCGTGATCGAGATCCGGTGCGAGCAGGCGCTGCCGGAGGCGGCGCCGGTGTTTCTTGCGGAACTGAAGCACTCCATCTCAGACGACCGGAGGCAACTGACGGTGACCTGCGACCGGCCGGCGCGGGCGCTGGTGGACCTGGTGAAGTGGATCGACGCCTGCGGCGCCGAGCTGGCCGACATTCATCTGAAGCGGCCGACGCTTGAGGACGTTTTCATTGAGATGACGGGCCGGAAGCTGCGCGAATGAAATTCACCCTGACGCACATCCTGGTGAACCTGAAGCTGACCGCGCGGGACCGCGCGGCGCTGTTCTTCACCTACGCGTTTCCGCTGATTTTCTTTTTCCTGTTCGGTGAGCTGAGCAAGGCGCGCCAGGGAGCGGCGGCGCTGCAGATCGTGACCATGGTGCTGGTGATCGGCGTTCTGGGGGCGGGATTTTTCGGCGCCGGGATGCGGGCGATCATGGAGCGCGAGAACAACATCCTGCGGCGGTTCAAGGTGGCTCCGATCACGCCGGCGCCGATCGTGATTTCGTCGCTTGTGGTCGGGCTGATCAGCTACCTGCCGTCGGCGGTGCTGATTGTGGTTCTGGCGCATTTCATCTACGGCATGAGTTGGCCGGTGGCGCCGGTGTCGTTCCTGGTTTTCGTTTCGGTGGGCGTGCTGTGCTTCCGCGCGCTGGGCTCGATTCTGGCATCGGTGGTGAACACGATGCAGGAGAGCCAGATCCTGATCCAGGTGTTCTATCTGCCGATGCTGTTTTTGAGCGGCGCGACGATTCCGCTCGAGATTCTGCCGCACTGGCTGCAGATTGCGGCGCAGTTCCTTCCGGCCACGCACCTGTTCACCGGGCTGCAGGCGATCCTCGTCCAGGGCCAACCGGTGTGGCGGCAGATGACCGCGGTGGCGGCGCTGGCGGCGGCGATGGGGTTGGGCGTGTTCCTGAGCGTGAAGCTGTTCCGGTGGGAGAAAGAAGAGAAGATTCCGGCGACGGCGAAGCTCTGGGTGGTGGCGGTGTTCGCGCCGTTTCTGGTGCTGGGGGTGTGGGAGGCGCACTCGCAAGCGAGCCTGGAGCAGCAGAAGATTCTGGCGCGGCAGATCGACCGGGGGCGGACGTGGTTGATCCGGAATGCGCGGATTTTCGTGGGCGACGGACGGGTGATCGAGTCCGGCGCGGTGCTGATCAAGGAGGGCAAGATCGCGCAGGTGTTCTCGGGCGCGGCGCCGGACGCGGCGGCGCTGAACGCCGAACCGCTGGACGCCGCCGGCCAGACGCTGCTGCCGGGGCTGATCGACGTTCATGTTCACCTGAGCGCGCCCGGCGGATTCTACGTGAACGCGAGCGACTACAACAAGCCGCGGCGGCTGGAGCGGGAGCTGGCGGCGTATCTGTATAGCGGCGTGACGGCGGTGAAGAGCGTGGGCGATCCGCTGGATACGATGCGGGCGCTGCGGCCGGAGATTGCGTCGGGCGAGTGGCTCGGCGCGCGGCTCTTCTTTTGCGGGCCCTTGTTCACGGCGCCCGGAGGCCACGGGACCGAATACGCGGCGCGGTTGCCGGCGACGTACCGGGACCAGTTTAACGCGCAGTTTGTGAGGCTGCCCAAGGACGCGGCCGAGGCGCGGGCGATGGTGGATGCGCTCCGGAAAGACGGCGTCGATGGCATCAAGGCGGCACTGGAGGTAGGCTGGAGCGGGCATCTGTATAACCGCTTGCCGACGTCCGTTTTCGATGCCGTGGCCGAGGAGGCGCATCGCGATAATCTGCCAATCGTGGTTCATACGGGAGATGTCGCGGATGTGACCGACGCGGCGAATGCACGCGTTGAGGGAAT
>JAJYCN010000391.1 GCA_021778335.1 Acidobacteriota bacterium
GTTCGCGAAGGTAGGCGGGGAGAAGTTCACGGCGTTTCTGGTGGAGCGGGCGTTTCCCGGCGTGAGTCCCGGCGCCGAGGAAAAGAAGATGGGGATCAAGGGCAGCTCGACGACGGCGGTGTACCTGGACAACGTGAAGGTGCCGGTGGAGAACGTGCTGGGCGAGGTTGGGCGCGGGCACATCATCGCGTTCAACATTCTGAATGTGGGGCGGCTGAAGCTGGGTCCGTTTGTCGTGGGCGGGGCGAAGGAAGTGCTGCGGGTTTCGATCAAATACGCGCAGGAGCGGCGGGCGTTCGGGCACGCGATCGCGGATTTCGGCTTGATCCGGCACAAGCTGGCGGAGATGGCGATCCGGATTTACGTGGCCGAGTCTATGAGCTACCGCGTGGTGGGGATGATCGAGGGCGAGTTGGAAGGTTTCTCGTGGGAGCAGGAGGGCGCGGCGCAGCGGATGCTGAAGGCGGTGGAAGAGTATGCGGCCGAGTGCTCTTACATCAAGGTGTTTGCGAGCGAGATGCTTGACTACGTGACGGACGAGGGCGTGCAGATTCACGGCGGCTACGGGTATCACCAGGATTACGCCGTGGAGCGGGCGTACCGCGATTCGCGGATCAACCGGATTTTCGAGGGTACGAACGAGATCAACCGTCTGCTGGCGACGGGCATGCTGCTGAAGCGTGCGCAGAGGGGCATTCTGCCGTTGGTGGAGGCGGTGAAGAAGCTGCAGGCGGAGCTGCTGGCCGGGCCGCAGTTGGCGGGCGAGGCGGCGGGCGGGGTGCTCGCGGAAGAGACGCGGATGGCGGGGAGCGCGAAGAAGATCGCGTTGTTCGTGCTGGGCGTGGCGTACCAGCGGTATCTGAATGCGATCGAGGAACAGCAGGAAGTGATGGCGGGGATCACGGACATCGCGATGAGCGCGTTCGCGATGGAAAGCGCGGTGCTGCGGGCGCGGAAGATGGCGGCGCCGGGGTTGGCGCACGCGATGACGCAGGTGTTTGCGCGCGAGGCGATAGAGATGGCGGAGAGCGCGGCGCGGACGGTGCTGGCGGCGTGTTCGGAGGGCGACGCGCTGCGGATGAACCTTTCGATTCTGAAGCGGTTCGCCAAGTGCGAGGCGGTGAATTCGATCGGCCTGCGGCGGGAGATTGCCGCGGCGCTGCTGGAGGCGGGGAAGTATCGGGTTTGAGCGCACGGCGCGGGCCGCGCTCAACTCGGCCGGTGAACGCCCGCGGCCCGCTGCGTTGTGCGCGATGTGAACTGGAGCGTGGCTTCGAAGATCATTCTCGTGGTGGGGCTGCCAGGGTCGGGCAAGTCGAGTTACTTGCGCGGGCTGGGGGTGAACGCGATCTCCTCCGATGAGGTCCGGCGGATGCTGGCCGACGATGCGACGGACCAGACGCTGAACGGGCGGGTGTTTCAGACGGTGCGGTTTTTGTTGGCGCAGCGGCTGCGGGTGGGGCGGCCGGAGACGTATATTGACGCGACGAGCCTGACGCGGCGTGAGCGGGAGCCGTATGTGCGGATGGCGCGGGCGTGCGGGGCCGTGGTGGAGGTGCTGTACTTCGACGTGCCGCTGGAGACGTGCTTGGAGCGAAACCGCGGGCGCGACCGAATTGTGCCGGACGAGGCGATCCGGACGATGGCGGGGAAACTGGAGCCGCCGGCGATTGAGGAGGGGTTCGCGCGGATCACGGTATTCAAGGGCTAGCGGCGGCGCTGGCGGAATTCGACCCAGGAGAGGACGGCGAAGCCGGCGGCGATGGCGGCGCGGAGGGCGACGCGCCAGTGGAGATCCCCAAGCAGGCCGGAGCGGACGGCGAGCAGGGCGAAGCCCAAGGCGATCATCACGTACCACCAGCCGAGCAGACGATGGGAGAGCTGCAGCATCGGGAATTCCTATTTTCCGGGTATGGACGGCGCGGGGCAACTGACATAGAATGTCTATGTGACGATTGGACGGAGCGAGCGCGAGGAGATTCCGCGCGGGACGCTGGACATGCTGATCCTGCGGACGCTGGGGCGCGGGCTGCCGCTGCATGGGTTTGAGATCGCCGAGGAGATCGGGAGGCGGTCCGGCGAAGTGCTGACGGTGGAGGAAGGGTCGCTGTATCCGGCGCTGCAGCGGCTGCTAATTGAAGGCTGGGTGAAGGCGGAGTGGGGGCGGACGGAGGAGAATCGGCGGGCGCGGTATTACCGGCTGACACCGGCGGGGCGGAAACAACTGGAGCGCGAGGTGGAGCGGTATGGGCGGGTTTCGCGGGCGATCGCGGGGGTGCTCGGGGCGGAGGGAGCGTAGATGTTGGCGTGGTTCCGGAGGTTCGGCTACTGGCTGCGGCGCGGGCGGATGGCGCGGGAACTCGAAGAGGAGATGCGGCTGCACGAGGCGGAGCGGGCACGGCGCATCGCGAGCGGAGGCGTGGCGGAGGACGAGGCGCGGAGGGAGGCACGGCGGCGGTTCGGGAACCGGACGCGGGCGGCGGAGCGGAGCTTCGAGACGTGGGGATGGACGTGGCTCGACCGGCTGATGCAGGACGTGCGGTATGCGCTGCGGGTGCTGCGGCGGAGTCCGGTGTTTACGGCGTCGGCGGTGTTGACGCTGGCGCTGGGGATCGGGGCGAATGCGGCGATTTTTTCGGTGATGTACGGGCTGCTGTGGCGGTCGCTGCCGGTGAAGGCCCCGGAGAGGCTGGTGCAGTATGGGCTGCGGACGCCGGAGTTTCAGGCGGCATTGAGCTATCCGGGGTTCGAGGCGATCCGGAAGCACGCGCGCACTGCGCAGGGGCTGTTCACGTGGAACTCGTCGGAATTCACGACGGGCTGGGGCGTGGATGCGCGGGAGATCAAAGGCGCGGTGGCGAGCGGCGATGCGTTCCCGACGCTTGGCGTGACGGCGCGGGTGGGACGGCTGTTCGGGCCGGAGGACGATAAGGCCGGTTCGCCTCTGGTGTGCGTGATCAGCAACGCATATTGGCAGAGCGAGTTTAGCGGCGATCCGCGCGTGGTTGGCCGGAGCCTGACGGTCCAGGGACACCGGCTCACCATCGTGGGGGTAATGCCGGCGGAGTTCGCTGGGATCGCGCCCGGCGAGGAACCCGACGTGATCGTCCCGGTTCACACCGAGGCTGCGATGTATCCGGAGCGGAACATACTGACGGAAAAGGGCGCCTGGTACCTTCTTGTCTTCGGGCGCTTGCGAAGCGGTTCCGGGGAGGCGCAGGCACGGGCCGAGGCCCATGCGATTTCGGATACGATTGCGGCCGAGGCGGGTTGGCGAAACGCGGTCTGGATGGACGGGAAGGGACACGAGACGACATCCGCAACGCTCGAGGCGCGGCCGGGTGCGACCGGCGATTCGTGGCAGGGCGACCGGTTCCGCGAGGCGATGTACGCCCTGATGGGGATTTCCGCGCTGGTGCTCCTGGCGGCGTGTCTGAACCTGGCCAACCTGATGCTTTCCCGCGCGGCGGCGCGGGAGCGGGAGATGTCGTTGCGCGCGGCGCTGGGCGCGGGGCGGGTCTGGCTGGTGCGGCAGCTTTTTACCGAAAGCGTGCTGCTGACGGCGGCGGGCGCGGGGCTTGGGTTCGCGCTGGCGGCGTGGGCGAACCCCGCGCTGCTGCGATTTCTCGATCTGTCAGTCGATCTGCATCCGGACTTGCGCGTGGCCGGCGTGCTGGGACTGCTTTGCGTGGCGACGTCGATTTTGTTTGGGCTGGTTCCGGCGATT
>JAJYCN010000392.1 GCA_021778335.1 Acidobacteriota bacterium
CCGATCTCCCCTCGCAGCGACACACACCGCCCCCGAACCTGGCTTCGTTTTACCCAATCCCTCCGCTCCTAGCCCTGGCGCAACCCACTCATTCCAAGGCCCGTTTACACCTTCCCCTGCTTCCCGCCCACCCCTCTCACCCCCCACCCCCGCGGCCCGTCCCAACTCCGAACTTGGCTTCGTTTTTTCAGCCGTCCGCGCTCCCCGGCTTTGCTATACTCGTACTTCATGCTCGTGCCCGCACTCCGCCACGGCCGCCACCATCACCACCATTGCGACCCTCGGCGGGCGTGTCACTAACGAGCACCTTCGAAGTGATTTCATCAGGCCCGCTGGTTTCTCCGGCGGGCCTTTTCTGTCTGGGGCAAAAATAATGGATATCGAATCGCTAAAACTCGACTTCACCAAACTCGACGGCCTCCTCCCCGCCGTCATCCAGGACGCCACTTCCGGCCGCGTCCTCATGGTCGGCTTCATGAACGAAGAAGCCTTCCTCCTCACCGTCTCCTCCGGCTACGCAACCTTCTATAGCCGCTCCCGCAACAAGATCTGGATGAAAGGCGAAAGCTCCGGCCACCGCCTCGCCGTCAAGTCCATCGAAACCGACTGCGACCGCGACTGCGTCCTCCTCCACGTCGACGCCGCCGGCCCCGGCGTCTGCCACGAAGGCTACGAAAGCTGCTTCTTCCGCCGCCTCAACGAAGGCGACTGGCAAATCCACGAGTCCCAAACCTACAATCCCTCCGCCGTCTACGGAGCGAAACAATGAAACTCAAACTCGGCATCCCCAAAGGCAGCCTCGAACACGCCACCGTCGACCTCTTCCGCCGCGCCGGCTTCAACATCACCACCAGCACGCGTTCCTACTTCCCCGCCATCGACGACCCCGAAATCGAGTGCATGCTCATCCGCGCCCAGGAAATGGCCCGCTACGTCGAAGACGGCGTGCTCGACGCCGGCCTCACCGGCCGCGACTGGGTCGAGGAAAACGAAGCGCAAATCGCCACCGTCGCCGATCTCATCTACGCCAAACAAAGCTTTGGCAAAGTCCGCTGGGTTCTCGCCGTTCCCGAGTCCTCCCCCTTCCAATCCGTCAAGGATCTCCAAGGCAAAATCATCGCCACAGAACTCGTCGGAGCAACCCGCCGCTATCTCGCCAGCCACGGCGTCACGGCGAAAGTCGAGTTCAGTTGGGGCGCCACCGAAGTCAAACCCCCCGTGCTCGCCGACGCCATCGTCGAAGTTACCGAAACCGGCTCGTCCCTCCGCGCCAACAAACTCCGCATCATTGAAACCGTCCTCGAGTCCAACACCCAGTTAATCGCCAATCGCGCCTCCTGGGAAGACGCCTGGAAGCGCCGCAAGCTCGAAGATATCCGCATGTTACTCGAAGGCGCCATCAACGCCCTTGGCAAAGTCGGCCTCATGCTCAATGTCCGCAAGGAGGACCTGCCCGCCGTCATCGCCGCCCTCCCGGCCCTCAAGAAGCCGACCATCTCTCACCTAAGCGATGAAGACTGGCTCGCGGTCAACACCATCCTCGACGAATCCACCGTCCGCTCCATCATCCCGCGCCTGAAAGACGCCGGCGCGCAGGGCATCGTCGAATATCCTCTCAACAAGATCGTGATGTAACTCGCGCCATGCCAACTTCCACCACGCTTCTCCGCATCCTCGACTCCCAGGCCGCCGGCTCGCTCATCGAGCGAAAAGCCCTCCGCATGGCTGAGATCGAAAAGGCCGTTGCGCCGACGCTCGACGATATCCGCCGCCGCGGCGACGAAGCCGTCCGCGAATACTCCCGCCGCTTCGACTCCTTCGATCAACCCTCCTTCCTCGTCCCCGCCGCCGAACTCGAACAAGCCGCCTCGCAACTCACGCCCGCCTTCCGCGATGCGGTCGAAACCGCCGCCCGCAACATCCGCGAGTACGCGATCGAGCAACTCCCCAAGCCCTCGATGCGCGAGTTTCCCGGCGGCCGCCGCCTCGGCCAGATCGTCCGCCCGCTCTCATCCATGGGCGCGTACATCCCCGCCGGCCGCTATCCGCTTCCCTCCACGCTGTTGATGACCGTCATTCCCGCGCAGACCGCCGGCGTTTCCACCATCTGCGTCTGCTGCCCGAAACCCAGCGTCGAAATCCTCGGCGCCGCCCACTTACTCGGAGTAACTCGCGTCTTCCAAATTGGAGGCGCGCAGGCCATCGGCGCTCTCGCCTTCGGCACCGCCACCGTTCCTAAAGTCGACCGCATCGTCGGTCCCGGGAACATCTACGTCGCCGCCGCCAAGAAACTAGTCGCCGGCGAAACCGGCATCGACTTTGTCGCCGGCCCCACCGAAATCGTCATCATCGCCGCCGGCGCCGATCCCCGCCACATCGCCGCCGACTTACTCGCCCAAGCCGAACACGACATCGAAGCCTCGTCTATCTTGCTCACCACCTCCCGCCCGCTCGCCGAAGCCACCGCCCGCGAAGTCGAGCGCCAACTCGAAACGCTGCCCACCGCCGAGGTCGCCCGCGCCTCCATTCGCGACCACGGCGCCTGCCTCGTCACGAACTCGCTCGAAGAAGCCGTCGATATCTCCAACCGCCTCGCCCCCGAGCACCTAAGCCTCCACCACCCGGACCTGCTCCCGGGCATCCAGAACGCGGGCAGCGTTTTCCTCGGCCCCTTCAGCCCCGAAGCCGCGGGCGACTACGCCTCCGGACCGAATCACGTACTTCCCACCGCCGGCGCCGCCCGCCTCCGCGGCGGACTCTCCGCCGCCGATTTCGTCAAGGTCGTCTCCGTGCAGGAACTGAGCCCTGAAGGCCTCGCTGCCCTGGCGCCATCCATCACCACGCTCGCCCGCGCCGAAGGGCTCGAAGCCCACGCCCGCTCCGTCGAGGTGCGCCTTGGCCTCTAAACGACCCGCGCTTCCGCCCGGCGCGCTCGAACCCCGCGACGCCGTCCTGCGCATGCGCCCTTACTCGCCGCCCACCGCCGGGCGCCTGGGTAAACTGCGTCTCGACTTCAACGAAAACACCGTCGGCGCTTCCGATCACGTCATCCGCCGCCTCCGCGAAGCGCTCGACCAGGGCCTGCTGCCCGTCTACCCCGAATACGGCGATCCCCGCGAAGCCCTCGCCCGCCACTTCAAAGTAACTTCCGACAGTTTCTTACTCACCAACGGAACCGACGAAGCCATCCAGGTCCTCATCAACACTTACATCGACGACGAAGACGAAGTCCTCACCCTCTCGCCCTCCTACGCGATGTATCGCTTCTACGCCGAAGTCGCCGGAGCCCGCGTCGAAGAAGTCCCCTACCGCGCCGGCAGCCTCGCCTTCCCGCTCGAAGAGTTACTCGAACGCATCACGGATTCGACCCGCGCCGTCCTCATCGCCAACCCCAATAACCCCACCGGCGCCGGAACTACCCGCGCCAATCTCGAAAAGATCCTTGCCCGCGCCTCCCGCGCCGCCGTCCTCATCGACGAAGCTTACTTCGAGTTCTGCGGCGTCACCATGCTGCCCCTGCTCGAGGATTACCCCAACTTGTTCGTCAGCCGCACGTTCTCGAAAGTCTACGGTCTCGCCGCCATGCGCGTCGGCTGCCTGTTCAGCCAGAGCGAAAACGTCGAGTTTCTCCACAAGGCGCAGTCTCCTTATAGCGTGAATACCCTCGCCGCCCTTGCCGCCGCCGCCGCGGTCGAAGACACAACTTTCGTCG
>JAJYCN010000100.1 GCA_021778335.1 Acidobacteriota bacterium
GTCGGGGGCGGCGGGAGCGATGGCGTCGGCGACGGCGGCGTGTCTGGCGGGAACGGATCCCAAGAAGATCTGGCAGCTTCCGGACACGACGGGGATGAAGAACGAAGTGGTGATGCACGGAGGGCGGAGCGCGTTTGACAGCGCGATCCGGCTGGCCGGGGCGAAGCTGGTGGTGGCGCGGTCGGCGGAGGAGTTGAAGGCGGCGATCGGTCCGAACACGGCGATGGTTTACACGACGTCGCTGGGGGAGACGCTGAAGCAGGCGCTCGAGATTACGAAGGCGGCGGGGGTGCCGATGCTGCTGGACGATGCAGCGGGGATTCCTCCGATTTCGAATCTGCGGTTGTATGCGCAGATGGGGATCGATCTGTTTTGTTTCAGCGGCGGGAAGGGACTGGGCGGGCCGCAGTGCTCGGGCTTGCTGCTGGGAAGGAAAGATTTGATCGAGGCGGCGCTGAAGAACACGAGTCCGTGGGAAGGCGCGGTGTGCCGGGCGATGAAGGTGGGCAAGGAAGAAGTGATGGGCGCGCTGGCGGCGGTGGAGGCGTGGGAGAAGATGGACCTGGCCGAGCTGAACCAGGAGTGGAACCGGCGGGTGCAGCGGATCGCTCGGTTGGTGGAACTGGTGCCGGGGGTGACGACGGACATTCAGATTCCCACGGACGGGAACCGCTATCCGACGCTGACGGTGAACTGGGACGTGGAGAAGTGGAACTTCAGCGTGCAGGACTGCGACCGCGAGTTGCGGGCGGGCGAGCCGCGGATTGAAGTGTTGACGGACACGAACCCGAGCATGGTTTCAGCGGTGGAAGAGCATCACGACAACAAGACGCCGCGCGAGAACAAACTGCAGATCATTTCGATGACGATGCAGCCGGGGGAAGAAATCATTGTGGGGCGGCGGCTGCGGGCGATTCTCGACGGGGCGCGGAAGCGGGCGAAGGCGTAGGAACGGGGGACAGCACGGATGAAAGTTCTGACGATGGCGGTGGTGTGCGCGCTGGGGGCGTGCGCGGCGTACGGGGCGGAGGTGAAGCAGATTTTCCCGCCGGGGACGAAACCGGCGGGGCCGTACAGTCCGGGGGTTCTGGTGGGTGAGTATCTGTATGTGGCGGGACAGGGGAGCCAGTTGGCGGACGGGACTTTGCCGCAGGGTGAGGAGCAGCAGATCCGGCAGTGTTTGCGGAACGTCGAGACGGTGGTGAAGGCCGCGGGACTGACGATGGAGCACGTGGTTTACGTGCAGGTGTATTTGACCGATTATTCGAGCGAGGCGGCGCTGAACCGCGTGTGGAGGGAGTTTTTCCCGGCGGCGCCTCCGGCGCGTTCGACGATCGGCGTGGCGGCTCTGCATGCGACGAACGTGGAGATGAGCGCGGTGGCGGTGAAGGACCTCGGGTTGAAGAAGACGGTGGCGGTGGATGGGTACGATACGCCGAGCGTGCCGATTTCCGCGGCGGTGCGTGTGGGAGACCGGCTGTTTGTTTCGGGGCATCTGGGGCGGGATATTCACACCGGCGAGATTCCGGCGGATCCGGGCGAGCAGGTGGCGCTGGCGATGAAACGGCTGGAGGGGACGCTGAAGGCGGCCGGCGCGGGGTTCGAGAATCTGGTGTTCGTGAACCCGTATCTTACTTCGAAGATTCCGATGGGGGTGATGAACCACATCTACGCGAGCCATTTCGAATTCGGGAACACGCCGGCGCGGGCGACGATTGAAGTGGCGGGTTTGCCGGGCGGGGCGAACATCGAGTTTACGGGCGTGGCGGTGATGGACCTCGCGAAGCGGCGCGCGGTGCGTCCGAAGAACATGGCGCCGAGTCCGACGGCGAGCCCGTGCGTGTTTGCCGGCGACACATTCTATTGTTCGGCGAAGTCGGGCTTCATTCCGGGCGTGAACGGCGGCGTTTATGCGTCGACGGTGGAGACGCAGATGCGGCAGACGATGCGGAACCTGCTGGACGGGCTGGAAGAAGCGGGGATGGATTTTTCGAACGTGGTGGCGAGCAACGTGTATCTGGACGATGCCCGGGATTTTGGGCGGATGAACGGCGTGTATGCGGAGTATTTCGGGGCGGTGCCGCCGGCGCGGACGACGGTGCAGCAGATTGCGCCTGGGGTGCGGGCGGCGGATGCGAAGGGGCATTGGCCGGAGCTCGAGCAGATCTCGATTGTGGCGGTGAAGTAGGGGGAGGAATTCGGCCGGCGCGAGGAGCTCGTTTCAGGTTCTGCCGGTGCGGTCCAGGCGTGGCTTCTCCGTGCTCGAGCCGGTCGTCGATCCGGCGCAGAGCCAAGGCTTGCACGGCCGCCGTTGCCTGTTTGCGGGATCTCCCGTAGGCGGTCACGCCGGGCAGCGCCGCGATGTCGGCCAGCCAGCGGCCGTCCGGCTCGCGGTGGTACTCGATCGCCAGAGAGAAGGCGGTCGGAGACTTGGGCATGGAGCCATCATGCCACCGTCGTGGAATACGTGGAGATTGGCCGTGGGTTCCTGGAGAGACGTGATGACGAGTTTCCCCACCGCCCATGCAACCAGTCGACTTCCCGCCGGGAGCACGGATGACTGGGAGGGCCTTTGCTGAAGATGATTCACCGGAGCGCGACCCCGGGATCAATCCTCGTGGCCCGTCGTGCGGGCACGTAGCAAGCTAGAAGTCCGACAGCCAGGAAAAATGCTGATATTCCGATAAACGCCCACGGGTCGGACGCACTGACGTGAAAGAGCAGGCTCTTCATCACTCTGGTAAGCGCAAGGGCACCAATGATGCCGATGGCCAAGCCCGTGACTAAGAGGCGAAGCCCCTGCCCGAGGACGGCGTGCAAGATGTCTTTGGGTTGAGCGCCCAGCGCCTGGCGAATGCCGAATTCCTGTGTCCTTTCGACGACCAGGAAGGAGATCACGCCATAAATTCCTAACATCGCAAGTAGAATGGCGACGCCGGCAAAGGACGTCAGCAGGACGAGAGTCAATCGCGGTACGCCTAACGACGCGCTCAAAAGTTGCGTCATCGTCCTCACATCAGAGACCGATTGGCCGGAATCGATGGCGCTTACTTCGCGGCGCACGGAGTTAGCCAGGTCTTCCGGGGCGCTGACCGTTCTAGCAGCCAGATAGGCGGTCTGAGGCGGCCACTGATCAGAGGGTAGATACAGTTCCGGTTTGGTTTCTACCGCCAGCCCGTCTTCATGCGCGTCGGCTACAATGCCGACAATATTCAGCGAAACTTGGCCTCGGCCCAGCAAGATACTCCGGCTAATGGGAGTTTGCCCGCCGGGATATTCGGGCCAAAAGCGGCGCGCCAGAGCTTCGTTGATAATAGCCACGGGCGCCGCGCTATCGTCGTCGTGGATCGTGAATTGGCGGCCTCGGATCAGCGGAATCCCGAGCGTGCGGAAATAGCCGGGAGTGACGACTTGCAAGTCCGCAAGTGGGCGCTCGCTGAGCCGCAGTCTCGGACGGTCTGCAGGTTGAAAGGGAGTGAGGTCGGCGACGGTTGTGGGCAATGATCGCGCGACCGAGGTCCCCAGCACACCTGGAAGTGCCCCGACTCGCTGCACTAACTCATCCCAAAATGCTCTCTTTTTCTGATCACTGTCGTAGCGGACTGTCGGTAGAGCGATCTTCATCGTGAGCAGATGGGCGGGCTGAAATCCGGGATCGATGTCGTGTAAGTGAACAAAGCTCTTCATCATCAAAGTCGCGGCCACTAGCAGCACAACTGATAGGGTGACTTGTGAAATCACAAGAGCGCTACGGAAGGTGAAACCCAAGTAATGGCGGGAAGGCGAGCCACGGCCAGCAGAAGCCCCCTGCTCTCGCAAAAAGGCCGCCAGATTCGGCCGTGAGATCCGTCTGGAAGGCAGCAAGCCAAGGACGATGCCGACCACGATCGATACTACGGCTGCAAGTGCGAGGATTTGGCCGTCCAGATGAATCTCGTCCGCTTGTGGCAGGTTGATGGGCGCAAGGTGTGTCATGGCAGTCACCATGAACTTCGCCAGCAACACGCCAGCGGTCCCTCCGAGCAGGCTGAGACCGATGCTTTCCGCTAGTAACTGCTGTACGATCCGCCTGCGTGACGCTCCCAGTGCCGCGCGCAGAGAAAATTCACGGAATCGGGCGGCTGAACGTGCAAGCAGTAGACCCGCCAGATTTGCGCAGACGATCAGTAGTACAAAGCCGACAGCCCCAAATAGCATCCAGAGTAGCGGGCGGAAATGCCCGATCATGTCGTCTTCCAAGCGATTCACCCGCATGCGGGCGCTGGGAATCGCATCGGGCATACCGGGATAGGCGAGCGCGTACTGCCTACTTAGAACGTTCAGCTCGCTGCGCGCTTGTTCCAGACTTACGCCAGGTCTTAGCCGGGCCACGCCGGACAGGTCCGGAACGCGATCCCAAGCAGTGCGCGGAATCTCGGCCCACTCCCAGGGCCTCGTCACCCAAACGTCATAACCTGACCACGGATACTCGAACTGCCGGGGCAAAACGCCCACCACGGTGTAGGATGCGTCGTCGAGCGAGATGGTGGCGCCCGCGATTTTCGGGCTACCTCCAAATCGGCGCCGCCACAGACCGTAGCTGATGAGAGCGACGTTAGGTCCCCCCGACCGGTCTTCTTCCGGGAGAAAGGCGCGGCCTATAACGGGCTGGACGCCGAGGATGTCCAGAAAGTTGGCGGAAACGCGAGCCTCGCGGACCGCCGCCGGTTCGCCGCCGCGAGCAGAAAGAGTGACGGTTTCGGGAATTCCGAGCGCGCCGAATCCGGCAAAGGAGTGCGTATTCTGCATCTCGCGATAATGAATCAGCGTGAAGCCCAGATCAGGCTGGCCGCGGCGCGATCCGCCGACGAGCACCCTGACAACGTGGTCAGGATCATGAAAGGGAAACGGTTTGAGCAGGACTGCCTCGATCACGGTATACATGGCGGTAATGCCGCCGATGCCGATAGCCAGCGTCAGAATAGCAACCACAGCGAAGCCGGGGCTCTTCCGCGCCATTCGGATCGCGTAGGCAACATCTTTGATCAGATTTTCCAGCGATGAGAAAGTCCATGCCTCTTGTGCGCTTTCGAGAATGAGTGTTGTGTTTCCGAAGAGGCGCCGCGCCGCTCGCCGTGCTTCTTCCTTCTGCATGCCGCGCGCCCGATTATCTTCGGCTTGCATCTCCAGGTGAGCTTCAAGCTCTTCGCGCAGGTCCGCCGAAGCCCTTCCTCTACCAGACAACGCTACTTTGAGCTTCGACCACCATTCCTGCATAGTCTAGGCCTCCGGAGCGAGAATTCGACTCATGGCCTGAACAAATCGGTTCCATTTGGATGTTGCTTCAAGCAATTGCTTGCGTCCCGAGGGTGTGAGCCGGTAGTATCTTGCACGGCGAGCCTTTGGCGAGGTCTTCCATTCGGCTTCGATCCATTCGCGCTGCAAAAGACGTTGTAGGGCCGGATAGAGCGTTCCATTCTCGATCGTGAACTCGTCGCCCGATTGCGTTCTTAGAAGCTGGCTAATTCCATAGGCGTGATTCGGGCCGAGCCGCAAGCTGCGCAAAATCAGTACGTCGAGCGTACCCTGCAGAAGTTCAAGCGGCTCATTCTGTCTCTCTACCGTAGACATGCTACCTGTTATAACACCGTGACCTAGGCTTTCGGCGAACCAATTGGAACGACAGGGAGCGGCGGACGCGGTAGCGCGCCGGCGAGGTAGAGTTCATGGGCTCTGGCTGCGACTTGGTTCGGTGGTCGATTATTGCCGTGAGATCAGGCGAAACGCAGGAATCCGACAGGAAAGACAAGCGAATCGACAATTGAAATAAGTTGTGCCATACTAGCGCGCATACTTTGCGGCCGTTGGCGGGAAGGGCGCGGCCGGTGAATAAGCCTATGACGCTTAAGACGGCTGTTTTGCTTGTGTCCGGACTTGCCTCAGGATTGGCCTCCGCGCAGAATGCGTGCGTGGCGTCGCCGCCGTTGGCGACGATTTCGGTGCCGCACGAGGCGGGGTCGCCGGAGTTGACGGTGGACCCGGGGGCGGCGATGTGGAAGGCTGCGGCGCGGGCGGAGATTGTGAAGGACTGCTCGCGGGAACTGGATTATCCGGGGATCCGAAGCGAGGTGCGGGCGTTCTGGACGGACGACGACTTATACCTGCTGTTTCAGTGCCCGTACACGGTGCTGAACCTGTGGCTGCCTCCGATGGGCGGCGGGCCGCGGGTGAAGCTGTGGGACCGGGACGTGGTGGAGATGTTTCTCGGCTCGGACTGGACGAACATCCGGCATTACCGGGAGTTCGAGATTGCGCCGACGGGCGACTGGATCGATCTGGCGATCGATCTGGATCATGAGAGCTACGACCACAGTTGGCGGTCCGGGTGGAAGACGGCGGCGCGGATCGATAAAGAGCACAAGGTGTGGTACGCGGCGGCGAAGATTCCGCTGAGCGCGGTGACGACGGAGGCGGTAAAGGCGGGATCGCGGTGGCGGGTGAACCTGTACCGGATCGAAGGGGTGGGCGGCGACCCGCAGCGGCATTTCCTGTGCTGGCAGCCGACCTGCGTGCAGAACCGGGATCCGAATCATGTGCCGGAACATTTCGGGACGATGGTGTTTTTGCCATGAGGGGCGTGACGATGCGGTGGCCGGCGGTTGTGATTTGCGCGGGGTTGAGCGCGGGGTGGGCGCAGACTGCCGATCCGGTGAGTGCGGGGCGGAAGCGGTTCGAGGTGCGGTGCGCGGGATGCCATGGGGCGGACGGGCGCGGCGGGGAGCGGGCGCCGGGGATCGGGGACATCGACCGGGACAGGCTGCAGACGGACGAGTCGGTGCGGGCGATCATTCGCGACGGGATTCCGGAGGCGGGGATGCCGGGGTTCCGGATGGTGGGCGATGAAGAGATGGCGCGGTTAGTGGCGTTCGTGCGGTCGCGGGTGGAGCCGGCGTCGGAGGCGAAGATTGGTGGCGATGCGAAAGCGGGCGAGCGGTTTTTCTTCGGCGAGGGCGGGTGCGCGAAGTGCCACATGATCCGGGGGCGCGGGGGCCTGGTGGGTCCGGATTTAACTTATGCCGGGACGCGGCTGACGCTCGCCGAGATCGAGACGGCGCTGAAGAATCCGCGAGAGCTGAACCAGGAGGGATATCAGGCGGCGACGGTGGAGATGAAAGATGGGAGTAAGTTACGCGGGCTGATCAAGAACGAGAGTAACTTCGACTTACAGCTTCAGGGATTCGACGGGAGGCTGCATCTGCTGACGGCGGACGAGTATGTGCCGGTGCGGCCGGATGCGGCGCCGTTGATGCCGGCGCTAAGAGCAACGGCCGGGGATGAGGAGAACCTGGTCGCGTTTGTGGCGCATCTTCCGGCGACGGCGGAAGGGATCGTTCCGAGCGAGAACGCGCCGCTGCCGGGCGCGGTGCCGTGGGAGAGGGTGAGCGAGCCGAAGCGCGGCGAGTGGCCGACTTATCACGGCGCGACGGGCGGGAACCGGTACACGGCGCTTACGGGGATTACGAAAGAGAACGTGTCGCGGCTGGCGCCGAAGTGGACGTTTCCGATTCCGGCGGGGCGAAGTCTGGAGATGACGCCGGTGGTGGTGGGCGGAGTGATGTATGCGACGGCGGTAAATTCCGTTTACGCGCTGGATGCGCGGAGCGGGCGGCTGATCTGGGCGTTTTCGCGGCCGCGGAGCAAGGGGCTGGTGGGCGATGCGTCGTCGGGGATCAACCGGGGCGTGGCGGTGCTGGGCGACCGCGTGTTTCTGGTGACGGACAACGCGCACCTGCTGGCGCTGCACCGGGTGACCGGGGCGCTGCTGTGGGATGTGGAGATGGCGGATTCGCACCATCATTACGGGTCGACGTCGGCGCCGCTGGTGGTGGGAAACCTGGTGGTCGCGGGCGTGTCGGGTGGGGACGAAGGGATTCGGGGATTCCTGGCGGCGTACAAGGTGGAGACGGGCGAGCGGGCGTGGCGGTTCTGGACGATTCCGGCGCCGGGTGAGCCGCTGGCGAAGACGTGGGACGGGAGGGCGATCGAGCACGGGTGCGCGTCGACGTGGCTGACGGGGACGTACGATCCCGAGACGAACCTGCTGTTCTGGCCGACGGGGAATCCGTGTCCGGACTTCAATGGGGCGGAGCGGAAGGGCGATAACTTGTATTCGGATTCCGTGGTGGCGCTCGATCCGGAGACGGGGACGCTGAAGTGGTATTACCAGTTCACGCCACACGATCTGCACGACTGGGATTCGACGGAGACTCCGATGGTGGTGGATGCGGAGTATCACGGGGAGAAGAGGAAACTGCTGCTGCAGGGGAACCGGAACGGGTTTTTCTACGTGCTGGACCGGACGAATGGAAAGTTTCTGGCCGCGACGCCGTTCGTGAAGAACCTGACGTGGGCGAAGGGGATTGGCGCGGACGGGCGGCCGATATTGGCGGAGGGCTGGCAGCCGACGGCGGAGGGGACGCGGATTTGTCCGTCGATGGACGGGGCGTCGAACTGGATGTCCACCTCGTTCAATCCGGACACGGGGCTGTTCTATCTGATGGCTCTGGAGAAGTGCAACATCTTCAGCAAGAACAACGAGTGGTGGAAGCAGGGGGAGTCGTTTTACGGGGGCTCGGCGCGGGAGGACCGGACGGTGAGGCCGCGGAAGTATCTGCGGGCGATCGATCCGCAGACGGGGCGGATTGTGTGGGAGTACGAGCAGAAGGGGCCGGGCGGGTCGTGGGCGGGGTTGCTGACGACGGCGACGGGACTGGTGATCTTCGGCGACGACGACGGGGCAATGACGGCGGTGGACGCGGCGACGGGGAAGCCGCTGTGGCATTTCAATTTGAGCCAGCATTTGCATGCTTCGCCGATGACGTATGAGATTGATGGGCGGCAGTACATCGGGATGGCGGCGGGATCGAACGTGGTGGTGTTCGGGTTGTAAGAAGCGATTCGATTGTACCTGTCGCCTACCGAAGTCAAGATGGCCGCGTGCGCTCTCCGCAACCGGCGAGCGTGTGTTATCATTGTGTACACAATCGGTTGCTGCTATGCAGACCACAAAAGTTGGAATTCGGGAGTTTCGGGAGCACCTGGCGAACTACTTGGAATCGAAATCGCCCGTTGCGATCACTCGGCACGGATCGACAATTGGCATTTACGTTCCCACCAAACCCAAGCCACGGCAGGCGGATCTGGAAGCCTTGCGCGTGGCCGGTGAAAGGATGCAGGAGTTGATTCGGGGGGCGGGCACGACGGAAGACGAGATCGTGGCCGAATTCAAGAAGGCGAGGCGGGAGCGGCGGACACGGAAGCGCTAACGATGCTGGTACTCGATGCGAATATTCTGATTCGCGCGGTGCTGGAAGCACGAGTGCTGGATCTGCTGCGGGAGTACGCCGTGCGGGTTGAGTTCATGGCCCCGGATGTTGCGTTTCACGATGCGCGAGAGCACCTGCCCGGCATCCTGGAAGGGCGGAAAATTCGGGTGGCGCCGGCGATGGATACGCTCGAACTCGTGGCTCGATTGGTGCAAACGATTGAAGCCGAGACGTACGCATCCTTGGAGACCATTGCCCGAGAGCGCATCAAGCAGCGCGACGAAGACGACTGGCCGGTTCTCGCCGCGGCTCTCGCGCTCGGCTGCGCGATCTGGACTGAAGATACAGACCTTTTCGGCTGCGGCGTGGCGACGTGGACCGCGGATCGAGTGGAGTATTACTTGTCGAAGGCTGCACAGGAAGAGTTGTAACGGATCCGGAATTCTATGGGATGGCGCCCGGGCCGGATTCTGCGCGAGCGAGAGCGCAGAGGTAACAAGAGATTCCACTCGTTCCCAGGGGGATCGTGAGCGAATGAGGCGGAGAACCGCTCAACCGCGGCGTCGAATCCGCCGGTGCTCATTCTCGAGATGCCCGAGGCTGCGCGCAAGGGACAGACGCTCCGCATCCAGTGCACCGCACCGCTGGCGGGATTCAAGCTAAAGCGAAAGCAAACGACAATCCGGAGGGGTGGTTTGCGCGGTGAGGAGCGGCGCTAACGGATAATTTGACCGAATGTTGACGTTTCGATCGCGAGGGTGAGCGAAAGCAGCTAGATTAGCTGATTTCTGATCATCACTAGTGGTTGTGTAGTATTTTCTTGACTTCCGTTTTCTTCCGTGTCAGTATTCCCAAAACCGTTTTTTTGTTGGGATCAAACTTCCTTGTGGTGAAGGTAGACTACTGGCGCCTTGTGGCGCTGGCGTGTCGCGGCAAATCTGACGGGCCCTGTGAAGCGTGGTACTGAGGGGCGGATCGGTCGCGCGGTTTGAATCGACACACGCGGGGTGAAGACGGAGAGGGAAACCATGCTGACACGAAGAATACTTCTGGCTGTTTTGGCGGCTGCGATGGCGGCGGCGCCGCTGCTGGCGGATGTGACCGGCTCGATTCTGGGGTCGGTGAAGGATAGTAGCGGGGCAGTGGTTTTGGGTGCCACGGTGACGGCCACGAACCGGGACACGAACTTCAGCAAGACGTCGACGACGGGTGTGCAGGGGGAGTATCGGATTCTGGCGCTGCCACCGGGTAATTACACAATCACGGCGGCGGCGGCGGGCTTCGGGCAGTTTGTGACGAAGGGGATCGACCTGAAGGTGAATGACGAGTTGCGTATCGATGTCACGCTGCAGGTGGGCAACATCCAGCAGAGCGTGAGTGTGGAAGCGAATCCGGTACAGGTGGAGACAGACAGCACGCAGTTGGGGCAGGTGATCGAGTCGCGGAAGATTCTAGCCCTGCCGCTGAACGGGCGGAGTTTCATCGATCTGCTGGGGCTGCAGGCGGGTGTGGCGCCGGCGACGTCGGGTTCGATTCAGCAGGACCGTCCGGTGTCGGGGATTTTGTCGGCGGGCAACATTTCGGTGAACGGCGGGCGCGAGACGGCGAACGCGTTTCTGGTGAATGGCGGCGATGTGAGCGAAGGGAGGAACCTGGGCGCGGGGTTGATTCCGAACCTCGATTCGATTCAGGAGTTCCGGCTGATTACGAACAGTTTTGACGCCGAGTACGGGAAGTTCAGCGGCAGCGTGATGAATGCGATTACGAAGTCGGGCACGAACGGGTTTCACGGCGACGTGTTCGAGTTCCTGCGCAACGACAGTTTCGACGCGCGGAACTTCTTCGATCCGACGAAGGCGGAGTTGCGGCGCAACCAGTACGGCTTCACGGCGGGCGGTCCGTTCTGGAAGAACAAGCTGTTCTGGTTTACGGATTATCAGGGGACGCGGCAAGTGGCGGGAGCGAGCACGGGCGATGTGGCCGTGCCGAGCATGGCGCAGCGGGCCGGCGTTTTCGGGCCGGGAGCGTTTGTGGACGCTAACGGCAACCCGACGACGGTGCAGGGCAGTTACTGGGCGGGCGTGCTGGCGAGCCGCCTTGGCTACGGGGTGCAAAACGGCGAGCCGTACGGTGGATGCACGGATCCGGCGAACTGCGTGTTTCCTAACGGGGTGGTTCCGTCGCGGGCTTTCGATCGGGTGGCGGTGAATGTGCTGCCGTATATTCCGACGCCGAACCAGGCGAGCGGGCTGTATGCGAACGCGAGCCAGAAGAACGTAGTGGACGATGACAAGATCGGCGAGCGCGTGGATTTCATCAACCAGATGACGGGCAATTGGTCGTTCTACTACCACCTGGACGACACGACGGTGAACGATGCGCTGCCGAACTCGGGGGCGAGCGTGCCCGGATTCCCGGCGATTACGCCGTCGCGGGCGCAGGAAGCGGTGATGAGCGACACGAAGACGCTCGGGCCGACGATGGTGAACGAGTTCCGGGTGAGTTTCTTCCGCACGTCGACGACGACGAACAAGCCGGAGGGCAGCTTCACGAAGCTTTCGACCCTGGGGTTCGCGACGGGCGCGGGGACGCTGGGGATCATTCCTTCCGGTCCGGCGGGTTTTCCGCAGACGGTGCCGCCGATGTACTTCAATAACTTTTCGATCGGCGTGCCGACGCTGACGACCTTTCAGCCGGACAACACGTGGCACTTTGCGGACGGGTTTTCGAAGGTGGCCGGCACGCACAGCATGAAGTTCGGCGGGGAGTTCCGCTATCTGCAGATCAACGAGCGGAACACGTGCGCGCCGAATGGGGATTTCACGTTCGACGGGAGCACGACGGGCGTGGACATCGCGGACTTTCTGATCGGCGCGCCGGTGAATTACAACCAGTGCAGCCAGCAGTTCCTGGATTCGCGGACGAGGTATGGGGCGGCTTATGGGCAGGATTCGTGGAAGATCCGTCCGAACCTGGTGCTGAACTACGGGCTGCGTTGGGAAGTGAGCATGCCGTGGTACGACACGCAGGGCAAGATTGAGACGATCGTGCCGGGCGAGCAGTCGACGATGTTTCCGACGGCGCCGTTGGGATGGGTGGTGCCTGGGGATCCGGGGATTCCGAGCACGCTGGCGCCGACGCGGTATAACAATTTCGCGCCGCGGCTTGGCATCGCGTATTCGCCGGATTTCAAGGACGGAATTCTGCGCAAGATTTTCGGCGGTGCGGGAAAGACGAGCATCCGCGGGGCTTACGGGATTTACTACACATCCATCGAGGACTTGAACCTTTTCTACGAAGTCGGCGACGCGCCGTTCGGTTTGTACTGGGTGAGCCCGCAGCCGACGATGCTGGATACGCCGTTCCAGACGCGGTCGGACGGGACGTCGCAAGGCCAGCGGTTCCCATTTACGTTCCCGGTGCCGGGGAGCCCGGCGAACAAGACGCTGGATTACTCGGTGTACTTACCGATTTCCTACTCACCGGGTTACTCGATTCACAACCAGATGCCGTACTCGGAAGATTATAACTTCACGATCCAGCGTGAGCTGTCGACGAATACGGTGCTGACGCTTTCTTATGTCGGCACGCAGGGCCATATGCTGATTTCGCAGTACGACGCAAACCCAGGGAATCCGGCGCTTTGCATGCAGTTGAACGCGCAAGGGGCGACGCCAACGTGCGGTCCGAACGGGGAGCAGACGACCTACACGCTGCCGAACGGGACGCAGGTGTTCGGGACGCGGACGGCGCTAGGGCCGGCGTTCGGGTACGGAAACTCGTACACGGCGAACATCGCGAACTCGAATTACAATTCGTTCCAGGCGTCGGTGGAGCGGAAGGCGGCCGATGTTACTTTCCTGGTTGCTTACACGTACTCGAAGTCGATCGACGATTCGTCGGGTTTCGGGCAGTGGGTAAACTTTTCGAATTACGGGCTGAGCCGATCGCTGTCGTCGTTTGACGTGACGCATAACCTTGTGGCCAGTTACGACTGGAACGTGCCGTTCGACCGGGCGTTTGGTGCTCTGCCGCGCCGGCTTACGCAGGGGTGGAACGTGGTGGGGATCAGCCGGTTCTCGACCGGGTTCCCGATTGCCTTGAGCCAGGGGCAGGATTTGTCGCTGGTGGGCAGTTCGGCGACGGATGTACCGAACGTAGTCGGGCCAGTGACGATTCAGAATCCGCGCAACGGCGGGCCGAACGGGCCGAATACTTACTTTCTGCCGGGCGCGTTCACTTCGGGTCCGCTGGGCGCGTTCGGGGACGCCAACCGGCAGTTCTTCCACGGGCCGGGGATGATCAACACGGACTTCGCGCTGCTGAAGGACACGCCGATCACGGAGACGACGTTGGTGGAGCTGCGGGCGGAGTTTTTCAACGTTTTCAACCACGCGCAGTTCATGAATCCGGTGGGCAACTACACGAGCAGTCTGTTCGGCGTGGTGACGAGCGCGCGGCCGCCGAGGATCGGGCAACTGAGTTTGAAGTTCCTCTGGTAGTATCGGCGGAGTGAAGTATTGGTTACTGGTTCTGGCGCTGGCGGCGGTGCAAACAGCGGCGGTCGCCGGCGCTGAATCCGCGGAGGCGCACTACAACCTCGGGGTGACGCTGAGCCGGAACGGGCGCATGGCCCAGGCGGCGGAGGAATTTGCGGCGGCGGCGCGACTTCGTCCGGGATGGGCGGAGGCGGAGTATGCGCTGGGGGCGGCGCGAAATACGCTGGGGCAGACGCCGGATGCGTTGACGGCGCTTCGGGCGGCGGTGGCGGCGCGGCCGGGATACAACGAGGCCGGGCTGCTGCTGAGCGACATCCTGATGCGCATGGGCGAATGGGGGCAGGCGGAGACTGAACTCAACGCGCTGGTGCGGGGGAATCCGAACAATGTCCGTGCACTCGAAGGTCTGGCGCGGGTGCATTTGCAAAACAACGAAGCGGGACGGGCGGTGGAGGAGTTGCGCCGGTGCGTGAGGCTGCGGCCGGCGGATGCGGGGCTGCATCAGAATCTGGGCCTGGCGCTGGAGCAGTCGGGGGATGTGCCGGGCGCGGTGGGGGAGTTTAAGAAGGCGATAGCGGCAAACGCGAAGCTGGAGGCGGCGCACTTGAGCCTGGGGATTGCGCTGCGGCGGTTGGGGCAGACGGACGCGGCTTTTGCGGAGTTTCGCGAGGCGGCGCGGCTGAGTCCGGACGACCCGCAGGCGGCGTACGAGCTGGGGATGAGCCTGAAGGCGGCGCACCGGCTGGAGGAAGCGGTTTCGGAGTTCCGGCGGGCTCTGGCGCTGAAGCCCGACTTCGAGCAGGCGCACTACAGCCTTGGAGTTGCGCTGAGGATGCAGGGTGACGCGAAGGCCGCGCGGAAGGAGTTGGCCGAGCTTGGCGGGCTGCACGATTTCCGGGCGCGGCTGGCGGAGTCGAAGAACCTGATTCTGGCCGGAGTGGAGGCGCTGAAGCAGGATAATCTCGCATCGGCGGAGACGGCGTTCCGGCAGGCGACGGAGAAGAGCCCTACGCTGGCGACGGGGTTTTATTTTCTGGGTGTGACCGAAGAGCGGAAGGGGGAAACGGATGCGGCGCTGGGGCTGTATCAGAAGGCGCTGGAGTTACAGCCGGACTATGCGCAGGCGCAGGTGAGCTTGGGGACGTGGTATGCACGGCGGGGGCAGATGGCGGAGGCGGCCGAGCAGTTCCGGCGCGCGACGGTGAACGATCCGGACCTGGCCGAGGCGCATTACAATCTGGCGCTGGCGCTGATGCGGACGGGCGACAACGCAGGAGCGGCACATCAACTTGCGGATGCGATCGCGTTGAGTCCCGATTTCACCGACGCCCGGATTCAGCTTGGGTTGCTCGAGAGCCAGTTAAACGACACGGGCGCGGCGGCGCGCACGTTTCGGAATGTGATCCGGCGCGAGCCAGGGAATGCCGAAGCCTATAACAATCTCGGCCTCGTGCTTTTGCAGGCGCGGGACAACGATGGGGCGCGGAAGGCGCTGGAGGCCGCGGTGCGGATCAAGCCGGGTTATGCGGAAGCGCATTATAATCTCGGGCTTGCCTTGCAGGCCGGAGGCGATTCCGTACAGGCCGGGAGACAGTTTGACGAGGCGTTCCGGCTGGATCCGCGAATACGGGATGCGGTGAAGCACCGGCCGTAGGTCAGTCGAAGAAGCCGCGGTCGTCTTCGTTCAGGTGGGCTTTGGCGGCGTTGACGTTGAAAGTGACGCCGAGGCCGGGAGTGTCCCAGACGTCGACGAAGCCTTTCTTAGCGATGGGGTTGGGGAGTCCTTCGACGATGTCGTACCACCAGTCGGGCTGGCCGATGGGGTATTCGAAGCCGATGTAGTTTTGCGGGAGGGCGGCGGCCATGTGGACGTGGGCGGCGAGGCCGATCAAGCCGTCGAAGATGCCGTGGGGGGCGACGAGGATGCCGTGGAGGTCGGCGTATTCGGCGATCCACTTGAGCTCGGCGATGCCGCCGACGTCTTCTGGGTCGGGACCGATGACGTTGACGGCCTGCTGCTCGATCAGGTCCTTGAAGTTTTCGCGGAGGTAGATTTCTTCGCCGGTGTGGATGTTGAGGGAAGTGCTTTGGGTGAGTTCCTTGAAGAGCTGGGCGTTGGGGTAGGGGGCGTAGTCGCCGGTGAGGGTGTCTTCGAGCCAGGTGATGTGGTAGGGTTCGAGGGCGCGGGCGAAGGTGATGGCGTCCTTGACCATCCAGCCGGGGCCGCAGTCGAGGGCGAGGCCGATCTCGTCGCCGAGGACCTTCTTCATGGCTTCGACGCAGGCGATGATGTGTTCGAGGCCGCGTTGGGTGAGGAGGCCGCGGTCCGAGTGGGGCGGGCCGGAGCGGGGTTCGTCGTACCAGCCGTTTTGCATGGAGCGCATCATGGCGGGGTTGTGGAAGCCGACGGCCTGTTTGATGAGGGTAAAGCCTTCCTTGGCTTCCTTCATCTTTTGCATGTTTTCGGCGTAATCCTGGGGGGTTTGGCCGGTCATGGGGAAGCGGACGCCGCCGTTGTAGATGCGGACGCGGTCGCGGATTTTGCCGCCGAGGAGTTTGTACACGGGAAGGCCGGCGGCCTGGCCGGCGATGTCCCAGAGGGCGATTTCGATGGCGCTGACGGCGGAGCCCCAGGGTTTGAAGGCGCCCATGCGGCGGATTTTGAGCATGACGCGGGCGACGTCGGTGGGGTCTTCGCCGATGAGGTACTGCTTGTAGAAGAGGACCATCGGCTTGAGGTAGGGCTTGGCGGATTCGGCCTGGCCGTAGCCGGAGATGCCCTGGTCCGTGACGATGCGGACGACAGGGTTTCTGCCGATGATGGCGCAGCGGAGATCGGTGATTTTGATCTTTCCTTGTCCGGCGCGTTTTTCCGGGGCCGAGCGGCCGCGTGTGTTCTGCGCGGCGAGCGACGTGGCGGCGGCGCCTGCGGAGACCGAGCCGAGAAAGCCTCTTCGTGAGATACCCATTCCTACCTCCTGTGGAGTGCGAAGCGAAGTGAGGGCGACGAGCAGCCCCAGTCATTTTATATGGAATTGGGTTTCGGGCTTGTGCGGGGGGCGTCTTAGTTGTCTTTGAATCAGGCAAGAACGCCATCAAATGCCGCGGCAGATGCACTTCCGAATGATCTTCGCAAACAGAGTGGTGTCCGCCGTCACGTGGCTCAGGCGGGAAGCTTCGACCATTTCTTCCGCCGTCGTAAGCTGCCAATTCATGCGGTACCCGGCCCTCAAGCCGAGCTCGCGGATAAACTCGCGTTGCGTTCTCCCGTTGCCCTCACGAAACGGATGCGCCGCATTCAACTCGCCGAGAAAATAGGCGGCGCGTTCGACAAACCTGCCGGTTCCTATACCAACGAGGTGGTTCTCGCCGGCAAGTTTTTCGAACGTAACTTGCAGAGCAGTTTCAAGAAACGCGGCTCGCCCGAATAGCTGGCCGGACTTCGAGATGTCCACGGTGCGGAATTGGCCCGCCCACTCGAATACATCCTGGAATATGTGGCGATGGATCGCTTTAAGATGCCTGTTGTCGAGCGTGCCCGGTAGTGGCGTATCGAGCAATTCGGCTAGGCGTCGATGCGTGCTACGGGCTTCGAACGCAGCTAGCTCCCGAGGATCAGTGAGGCCGCGAAGATTTTTGAGGACGGTTGTGCCGGGGTACAGATACGGGTCCGAACTCCCGGTTGTTGAGCTCATCGATGGCTTGTCCTACCTCGGCCAGTGTTAGTTCCCCATCAATGTATCGCTTGTAGAGCGCCTTGCTGCGCTCATCGAGTTCGAAGCCTTCCAGGCGAACGGAAGCCAGTGCCTCCTCGTAAATTCGCGTCCGCTTGGTTTTCTCGGCGGTTGTAATCGGCTTCGCTGCGACTGCCATCTTGTTCCATCTTACCGTTGTATTCAGGACTAGCAG
>JAJYCN010000393.1 GCA_021778335.1 Acidobacteriota bacterium
CGTTAACCCCTCCGGCAACCGCACTCGCGTCGCCATCCGCGAATTCCCCTTCCTCATCGGTCGGCAGGCGGGTAACCATGTCGTCCTCCGCGACAACCGCATCTCCCGCGTTCACGCCCGGATTGTCCTCGAAGGCGACGATCTCATCCTCGAAGACCTGGGCAGCCGCGCCGGCGTCCTCGTTAACGGCCAGGAAACCAAACGCCACACCCTCGCCCACGGCGACCGCATCGAGTTCGGCGTTCGGGACTCCTACCGCCTCATCTTCACCCTCCGCGAAGACGAGATCCACCGCATGCTCGGCCAGATCCACGGCACCCCCGAGGCCGCCGGACCCGGCGCCGGAAACCTCGTCAAACTCCGCGCCCTCCTCGAGGTGGCCCGTTCCGTCCAGTCCTCCCTTAGCACCGACGAAGTTCTCGAAGCCGTCATCGACGCCGCCCTCGCCGTCACCGGCTCCGAGCGCGGCTTCCTCTTCCTCCACGACGGCAACGACCTCAGCGTCCGCGTCGCCCGCGACCGCAACGGCCAGACCATCGAACCCTCCGAACTCTCCGTTCCCGGCTCCGTCCTCCGCCGCGCGCTCGATTCCCGCCGCGAACTCCTCTCCATGAGCTTCGACCCGGACGAAATGGAGCGCCTCCATCCCGGCAGCACCTTCGCCGGACTCGAACTCCGCAGCGTCGTCTGCGTCCCTCTCGTAAAGGTTAAATCCCAGTCCGCCGATGAAACGCTCATGGCCCCCGTAAACGAGGCCGTCGGCGTCATCTACATGGATTCGCGCCTCGCCCCCGCCGACTTATCCAGCGGCAATCGCGAACTCCTCCAGACCCTCGCCCTCGAAGCCTCCACCATTCTCGAAAATGCCCGCCTCCTGGAAGAACAGCGGGGAAAACAGCGCCTCGAAGAAGAATTGAACGTCGCCCGCAAGATCCAAACCGGCCTCCTGCCCAACGCGCTGCCCGATGCCGGCTGGTTCCGCGCCGCCGGCTCCAGCGTGTCGTCCACCGAGGTCGGCGGCGACTACTTCGACGTCCGCCCCCAGGGCGGAAACGCCTGGAACATCGTCCTCGCCGACGTATCGGGCAAGGGCGTCAGCTCCGCCTTGCTCGCCTCGCTCCTCCAGGGCGCCTTTCTGCTCGGCTCGGAAGCCGGCCTCCCTGTCCCGGACATGCTCTCCCGCATCAACCACTTCCTGAACTCGCGCACCCAGGGCGAAAAATACGCCACCCTGTTCTGCTGCCGCGTGGAACGCTCCGGGCAGATGGTCTGGGCCAACGCCGGCCATCCCGCGCCGCTGCTCGTCCGCCCCGACGGCCACCGCCGCGAACTTGGCGCCACCGGCATGCCCGTCGGGCTGCTGGAAGAAGCCGAATACGCCGCCGAGCAGGTCATGCTCGATCCCGGCGACAAACTCGTCATCTATAGCGACGGAGTGTCGGAAGCCCGGAACGACGAAGGCCGCTTCTTCGGCGCCAGCGAACTCCGCCGCCTGGTGAGCGAAAATGCCTCCCTCGGCTGCCGCCAACTCCACGGCTTGCTCTTGAAAGCCGTCGAGGACTTTACCGGCAACGCCGTCCCCAGCGACGACGTCACCCTCGTCGTGCTCGAATACTCCCCCGGCGAAGCCTAGCGGGCGCCGTGACGATGATTCCTCGGGGCGTTCAACTACCGGTATCCATCAGATAGTGTGAATCCTCTTCAGTCCCGGCCAACGGTCAAAGTCACCGTCAAAGCTGAGGATCGATCGGATCCCATGCCGCTCCATCACCGCCACGTGCACGCTGTCGCGGGCCGATAGCAAAGCCCGATTCTGAACGATCTCGCCCGCCCGCAAAACGTCGGCCTTCTCTATGGCGAAAACCTCGTCCACGACGTCCAACAGCAGTTGAAATGCCGGCTGAATTGCCTCTCGTTTGCCTACGGCCGCATATCGATGCACGATCTCCTGAAGCACTTCGGCGTCGGTGACGAGGCGTTGACCCGAGACGATCAGACGCTCCAGCAGAAGTTGCGCCTCGCTCTTGTGCGGGTGCGGCGCGCAGATGAGATACATAGGGATGTTGGAATCGATGAAAATCAATTCTGATAGCCCCGCTCGATCTCACGGTTCATCTCGTCGAGGTCCGCGGTTGGGAATGAATACCCGATGCTACGCCGTACAGCCTTTAGTTTGGCTTCGCGGTCGTTGGCCGGTTTCTGCTCACGCGCCTCACGCAGGACACGCCGGACCCACTCCCCAACCGTAAGCTTCTCGCGCCGCGCCAGACGCTGAATCTCGGTCATCTCCTGATCTGGCAACAGGACTTGCAGCCGCTTACTCATGCAGTGAGCATAACATACTCACAGGATGAGGCCCGCTGTGGCGCCGTCGCAAAAAGCCGGGCGAACTAGCGCCTCCCGTTAGCTGGCCCGAGCCGTCCAAATGCGAAACGGACCGAGATCGCGTGGACCGCCGCGAAGCCGTGTCCACCCGCCAGCTCCGAAGCGGCGAACCGGCGAAAGGAGTTCACCTCGGGATCGGCGACGATAGATTCGGGATGCCCGGTCCGCGACCATTTTGTTCGATAGGATGTCTTTTCTTCAGGAGACTGCTTTGAAGTCCGGTTACACTAACGCATGAGCCGGTCGGACACGGAGACCTGATCGCCGCCAGCCGAGTCCGGAACTACGCGACAAAAAAGCCGATGGGCCGTCACGAATTAGCTCTCGCTCTCGCCGGTATTGCGGTCTTGCCTGCCTTAGTAGCACAGCAATGCCCCCAAGCTAACGCCGCCGATGCCGCGTTGCCGGAGGTGCGGACGTTGGAGGGTACTCTCATCTTTCATGACGCGATCCGTAAGTGGTTCGAACTGAAGCTGGACCAACCGCAATGCGGGCAGACTTCCATCCAACTGGTGCGTGTAAAGCGCCCGTGGACCGTGCTGCAGGTCCTTAGAGGTTGTCGAGTCAGATCACAGGGCCCGCTCGCTTTTTCGCCGACCGGGTACTACTCGCTGGGTATGTTCCAGGACGTCGAAGCAATCGAGTCCGTTGGCGCCTGTGTGCACCAGCCTCCGTTTCCCGACTACTCCAACCTAAAACCGGACAAGACAATCCGCCAGTACCGGGTCGACATGCACGTCGACTTCGAGGCTGGAGATCACCCCATCCTTTTCAACGTGTCGAGTGCCGGCACGCCACTGCGGCCGTGGCAGACTTATGCGGACTATTCCTTGACAGGCTTATTCGTCCTGTACGGATTCTGTGCGAAAGGCTTCGTTGTCGATACCGTCTTTGGGACGCCGGAGGCGAGTCCGTCCCACTTCGACGAGCCGCGCACATCCGCCGACGTGGCCACGTTCGATCCTGAGGGCGCGGCTTCGGTAGGAAAGAGTTCCGAGCGATGGGCCGTCAACACGTACGCGCGAAAAGAGAAGTCTGCGCGAAGTCCGGCGGCCCGCCTGACGAGGTGGACTTAATCGGTCAACCGCGGCCCTGTGATTCCTCGGCATCCAGGCGCGGGAACGCGTCGGCCGGCGGCGCTTCCCGGTCGTTTTGCTGAATTTCCATATGGCCGTACATACCCCGCCTCGTACAAGCGCGCTTTCCGCGGGCTTCTCTCCCGCCACTACCCCAACGGCTTCCGCGCCCGGATGAAGGCGCTGGCGAATTTGCCGGCCACCT
>JAJYCN010000101.1 GCA_021778335.1 Acidobacteriota bacterium
CGCCTGGCCAAAATTGAGCAAGCGGAAGGCGCTGGACGTGATGCCGGTTTCGGCCGGGCACTGACACTGGAGCGCTCGCGGCGCGCAGTCGGCTATCCTCTCAAGTTGGATCAACTCCTCCAATGGATCTCGGCTTACGGGTATTTCGCGATTTTCGGCCTACTCGTGCTGGGCATCGTCGGGCTACCCGTACCCGACGAGACGATGCTGGTGCTCTGCGGCTATCTGATCTCCCGCTCGCGGCTTCACCCGGTGCATGCCTTTGTGGCCGCTTTCACCGGAAGCGCTTCGGGCATCAGCGTTAGTTACCTCATCGGGCGCAGCGCCGGCGGGCGCGTTATCCACCGCTACGGCCGCTATCTTCACCTCACTCAGAAGCGCATGGACCAGGTCCACGAGTGGTTCCGGCATATCGGCCACTGGTCCTTGACGATCGGATATTTCGTGCCCGGCGTCCGGCACGTGACCGCGATCGTTGCCGGGAGCTCCGAACTCGAATACCGGCAGTTTGCGCTCTACGCCTACACCGGCGCGGCGCTATGGGTGACGACGTTCTTGTCGCTGGGCTACTATCTCGGCGACCGATGGATGCCGGTTCTCCGCATTATCCACAGGAATTTGACGATTGTGACGATTATCGCCGCCGCCGCCGTCTGTGTTTGGCTGCTGGTTCGGCACTTGCTGCGGCGCCCGCGGCAGAAGCCTTAGACGCCTGCGCGCCTTGCACGCTGAGCCGGCTCCAGACGTGGTCCTGCAGCCAGTGCCCGTCCCACCACTCCACCGGGTTCACTTCGACGCCATCGACCTGCATGCTGAAGTGAATGTGGTCGCCGAGGGCCAAACCCGTCGAGCCGCTTCGTCCCATCGCCTGGCCTTGCTTGACCGCGTCGCCCGGCTTCACGGCGATCTCGCTCAGGTGGCCGTAAATGCTCTGGATGCCGTAACCATGATCTACGACAATGCAGTTGCCGTAGATGCCGAGCTTTTCCGCGAAAACGACAATCCCGTCGTTGGCGGCAAGCACGGGGACGTGCTGCGTGATGGAGAGGTCGAAGCCAAGATGCACCTCTTCATCGACCTTCTTGCCGTGGTACATGTAGCTGCGCACGTCGGCGAAGACGCTCTCCACTTTTGAGTCGGGCTGCTGCCGGAACGGCTTCGTGAACAGGAACCGCGGTTGGGTTTTGTCCCGCAGCGCGGCGAGCGTTGCGTTGTTCTCGCGGCGCATGTCGCGGTTGATCGCCAGAAAGCGCGAGAGTAAATCGCCGCTTCCGCCCGGCGCGATCTGTTCCACGAGGCGGCGCATGACGTCGTCGGTCAGATCGAAATCCCGTTTCCGCGGCGGCTTGGGAAACAGCTTGTAGGCGAAGCTTGCGGTGGCTTCGGCGCCGGTGGGGTTGCGGGCAAACACCGTGGGAACGACGTCTTCGGGAAGATCCCAAGGGTAGGCATAGATCGAGAACCGTCCAGCGCCGTTGGGCATTGGAAAACTGCGAAATGTGTATTTGCCGACCCGCACGCCCGCATCGGTCCAATAACCCGACGGGTCGATGCGGACCACCTCGGACCCACCCTGGTTGATGTAATGCTGTTCGCCGTCGGCGGACACCATCGGCGGGCCGGTCGCGATCGTCACGGGCCGCGTCAGCGTCGCTATCGAGCCGCGTAGATCGTTGGCGGTTGCCTCGATGATCAGCGTGGCCGGACCGTCCTTGATGCCGGGCGCGGTCTTCGAGCCAACCTTCAGCGCATACTGAGCCGGCGCGTGCTTGTGCAGCCAGAACCAGACGCGGGAGGATGGCCAGGTGAGGCGTCCCGCTTCGACGCGCGCGCCGTTCTGTTCCAGGTACACATCCAGGCGGCGTATTCCGTGTCGAGAAACAACATCCACGGAAATCGGCGTCAAGGCGCCAACCGTCTTCACGGTGGGATCGAGCGATACGCTCGGGGTAGAGGAAGCAAGCAACAGCACGGCAACGATGAAGACAACCAGCGCCGCCGCCGCGATCGCGATTCGTTTCGCAGACATCGGATCCGAGATTCAGGCTATCACAGGCGTTCGTTCCCGCCACTCCGTCGGACGGCGATCCTAATTATTTGTGGTCGCGCCGGCGCCAGGCCGACATCAGCTCATGCCGCCATGGACCGATCCCGATGTATCCGATGACGCCGATCGGGCGATAACCGGCCTTGTCAGGCGGCCGGAAGGCGGCTTTGTTCTCCGGAACCACGACCGCGACGAGGCGGCGGTAACCCAACTCGCGGAAGTGCCGCAGCATGACGACGGCCCGAACGGCCGGGATGTTGAGGCCTCGAAAACGGGGGGCCGTGTAGTTGTTGTAAACATACGCTTCGTCACGGGCGAGTTGGAGGCTGCGTCCGAGGTAATCGATCCAAACAGAACCTTCGGCGGTCCAGCAGGCATTGACGATGGAGCCTTGGTGGCGGGAGAGGAAGCAATTGCCGCCGCAGTCGAGCCGGTCACGGACTTCTCCTGCATCAAGGCCAGGGTGGAACGCGACGTACTCCTCGACCTCGCTGGGCTTCAGGAGTGAGATTTCGACCGGGATTGTGGCGGAGGCGGATGGGATCGGGTCGCTGAGCGGGCGCTCGAACAAGAGCACCCGGCGATAGATTGTTTCACCGAGGATGTGGAACCACAGACTGCGGAAGCCTTCCTGGCGCAAGATCTCCCACGCCCTGCGAGGCATTTGCTTCCACCGGCGCGGCGCGGTTTTCTCAGTGGCGGCAGGCATTGCCCGCTTCACTTGCGCAAGGAATAGACAAACACGTTGTTACGAACTTATCACGTCGGTTGTGAAGAGGGAAATCCGGGATTAAGTGGCTGGTAGCCGAAACCCGCCTTGCCCCACGCGCGTGCCCTGTGATAGCGTGATCTGGCGCAAGGAAAACGATGTCAATTCTTAAGCTCACGACCCGCACCGCGGCCTCGCTCGCCGCCACTTTCTGTTTACTATCTATGTCTGCAACCGCCGGTTCCCTTCTTGTCACCAATAAAGGCGACCACACGCTGACCATCATTGATCCGGCGTCCGGCCGCCAGATCGCCAACATCGATGAACAGGGCGTCACCGGCCATGAACTCATCGCATCTCCCGACGGCAAGACCGCCTACGTGCCGATCTACGGGAACTCCGGCGTCGGCAAGCCCGGCACCGACGGCACGCACATGGTGGTTATCGATCTCGAGAAACACGAGGTCACCGGGAGCCTCGACTTCGGCGGCGGCGTGCGCCCGCACTGTCCGATGTTCGGCCCGAAAGACCGCCTGCTCTACGTCACGACGGAACTGAATAAGACCATTTCCATCATCGATCCGAAGACCCTGAAGATCGTCGGCACGATCCCAACCGGCCAGCCCGAGTCGCATATGCTGGCGATCTCCCATGACGGTACGCGCGGCTACACCGCCAACGTCGGTCCGGGCACGGTGTCGGTGCTGGACATGGTCCATCGAAAAACCCTCCGGATCATTCCCATCTCGAAGGAGACGCAGCGCATCTCGGTTTCGCCCGACGACAAGTTGGTTTTCACCAGCGATCAGCGAGCGCCGCGGCTCGCCGTGATCGACGCGAAGACGATGAAGGTGGCTCACTGGGTTTCGCTGCCGGGGACCGGATATGGTTCCGCGCCGACCGAGGACGGACGCTGGCTGGTGTTGGCCGTCCCGCCCGCGAACGTCGTGGCCGTGATCGACCTGAAGACGATGAAGGTGGCCCACACCGTTGCCGTGCCGAAAGCGCCGCAGGAAGTGCTGCTGGCGCCAGACGGCAAGACGGCGTACGTGTCCTGCGATTCCAGCCACACCGTGGCCGCGATCTCGACGTCGGACTGGAAGGTGGAAAAGTTGATCCCGGCGGGCCGTGGGGTTGACGGCCTCGCCTGGACCAACGGAATCTAACTAATCCTCGTCGGTGACGCAGCCGAGGCTGGCGCTCTTCACCAGACGAATGTATTTGGCGAGCACGCCGCGCTTCGACTTGTACGGAGGCATCTCCCAGGCAGCGCGGCGGGCGGCCCACTCGGCTTCGCTCACGTCCGCGCTCAGGGTGTTGCCGGCGGCGTCGATCGTCACGCGGTCTCCGGTCCGGACCAGCGCGATCGGCCCGCCCTCCTGCGCCTCCGGCGTCACGTGGCCGACGATGAAGCCGTGCGAACCGCCGGAGAACCGCCCGTCGGTGATGAGCGCGACGTGTTTGCCTAATCCCGCACCCATGATCGCCGAGGTCGGAGTCAGCATCTCGGGCATGCCAGGGCCTCCCTTCGGACCTTCGTAGCGGATCACGATCACGTCGCCTTTAGCGATCTCACCGCGCTCGAGCGCGTGGAGCATGTCCTCTTCGGAGTCGAATACGCGCGCCGGACCGGAGAACCGCAGCCCTTCCTTGCCGGTGATCTTGGCCACCGCGCCTTCCGGCGCGAGATTGCCGCGGAGGATCTGCAGATGGCTCGTCGCCTTGATCGGGTTGTCGAGCGAATGCACGATCGGCTGGCCTTCGCTCAGGCCCGGCAGGTTGGCCAGGTTCTGCTCGATTGTCTTTCCAGTCACGGTGAGGCAGGAACCATCCAGCATGCCGGCCTTCAGCAGCATCTTCATCACGCCCGGAATACCGCCGGCGTTGTGCAGGTCTTCCATGACGTAGGCGCCGCTCGGTTTGAAGTCGGCGATCAGGGGCACGCGGTTGCTGACCTTCTGGAAATCGTCGATGCCGAGTTTCACGCCGACCGTGCGGGCCATGGCGATCAGGTGGAGGACGGCATTGGTCGAGCCACCGAGCGCGCAGACGATGGTCATGGCATTTTCAAACGCCGCCCGGGTCATGATGTCGCGCGGTTTCAGATCCAGTTCCAGGAGCGTGCGGATGGCCGCACCTGCGCGGAAACACTCGTCGAGCTTCAGCGGATCTTCGGCGGGAGTCGAAGAACTATAGGGCAGAGACATGCCCAGCGCTTCGATCGCCGAAGCCATGGTGTTCGCCGTGTACATGCCGCCGCAGGCGCCGGCGCCCGGGCAGGCGTGGCGCACGATGCCGCACCGCGCTTCGTCGGTGATGTTGCCGGCCAGGAACTCACCGTAGCTTTGGAAGGCGCTGACGATGTCGATCTTGTTGTCCTCCCAGTGGCCGGCGCGGATGGTGCCGCCATAAACCATCAACGAAGGACGGTTCAGCCGGGCCATGGCCATCACGCAGCCGGGCATGTTCTTGTCGCAGCCGGGCAGGGAAATGTTGGCGTCGTACCACTGAGCCGCCATCACGGTCTCGATCGAGTCCGCGATCACCTCGCGCGAGGAGAGGGAATAGCTCATTCCTTCGGTGCCCATCGAGATGCCGTCGCTGACGCCGACCGTGTTGAAGCGCAGGCCGGTCATGCCGGCGGCGGCGACGCCTTCCTTCACTTTCTCCGCCAGGCCGAGCAGGTGCATATTGCACGGGTTGCCTTCGTACCATACGCTGGCGATGCCGACCTGCGGCTTAGTCAGATCTTCTTCCGTGAGGCCGGTCGCGTAGAGCATGGCCTGCGAGGCGCCCTGGGAGGGCGGTTGCGTAATTCTGCTGCTGTAGGGGTTCAATGGATGGGACATGAGAGTCGTTCAGTCCTTGAGTATATTCCGCCAGGCCGGGCGAGTTCAGCTTCAAGGTTCCTTGACGATCGTGCCCTGGTGAAAGACGATCTGCCAGCCCGACGGAGTCCGCTGCCAGATTGTCGACCGCCGCGTCTTGCGCGTCCGGTTCTGAACAAGCGTGTAGGTGAGCAGATACAGCTCGCCGGCCAACCGGCGGCAACAGAATTCTGAAGCTTCCAATTCTTGTTCCGCGGAAGCTGCGACGGCGCGCTGCTCAAGAAGATCCAGGACGAAGGCGCGGCTATAACGTCGGCCCGACGCGCCGACCTCCCAGAAATCGTCAGCGGTCATGCGCTCGTAATCCGCCCGGGTCGTCCCGACCTCCGGGCGGTGGAAGATCGGCTCCCTCTGGACCAACTCGGCAAGCACGCCACTAAGCGCCGGGTCCGTCAGGGGGGCCGGCTCCATTTCGAGACTCATTCAGCAAGGATACGCTGGCGGGGTTCCGTCAGTGAGCGGTTCGGAATGCCCGCAAGGGGAGGGACCGAAGCCGCCTCAGGACTGGCGTGGGCGGCGGCGCTTCCGGCACATGGCCGGCGTCGTTTGCGTTTGGATCGCCGGTTGGACACTCCTCCGCCGGAAGGGGTTCACCCAGCACCTCGGCGATCAACCGGTCTTCTTCGCAAGTCATATCGTTACCTTCTCGAGCCGCGAAGCCTGCCTCGCGACGTCTGTACACCATACAGCCGCACAGGTTCACGGGTTACACTCAGCCCCACTTGTCCGTCGCTATGTTTATTAGACGGAAGAAAGGGCGAAAAAGATCGGCATTTCTTTCTCGCTCGGGGGCGGACGCAGGCGGGAACCGCGCGGCCCTCGATCTGCTAGATTAGTCAGCAGATCCATGCCCGACAACAGTTTTGACATCGTCTCCAAGATCGATCTGGCTGAAGTGAACAACGCTATCCAGCAGGCGTTGAAGGAGATCCAGACCCGCTACGACCTGAAGGATTCCCACAGTTCGATCCAGCTCAATGAAAAGGACCACAAAATCACCCTGGCGAGCCAGGACGAGTTCAAGCTCAAAGCGGTGACTGAGGTTTTCGAACAGAAGCTGATCAAACGGAAGGTTCCGTTGAAGGGTCTGAGTTTTGGGGCGATCACCACGGCCGCCGGATCGAGCGTCCGGCAGGAGATCAGCCTGCAGCAGGGCATTCCGATCGAGAAGGCCCGCGAGATCGTCAAGACGATCAAGGACAGCAAGAAGAAAGTTCAAGCATCGATTCAAGGCGACCTGGTTCGAGTTAGCGGGAAGGACCGCGACACGTTGCAGGAAGTGATGCAACTGCTTCGGGGCACCGACTTCCAGATCGACATGCAATTCACGAATTATCGCTCGAACTGAGACGATGCCTAGGAGCATTCAGTCTATATTTCTCAATGGTCCGGCCGGACAACTGGAGGCTTTACTTGAAGAGCCGGAAGGCGGTGCTCCCCGGTCGGCTGCCCTGGTTTGCCATCCCCACCCGCAGCATGGCGGCACGATGCACAACAAGGTGGTTTATCGGATTGCGCGTGCACTCCGAAAGACCGGGTCAGTCGTGCTGCGGTTCAACTATCGCGGCGTAAACCTCAGTCAGGGCGAGTACGGCCACGGCGAAGGGGAGTTGGAAGATGCCCGCGCTGCGCTTTCCGTATTAGTCGAGTCTTATCCGACACTTCCGGTAATTCTTGCAGGTTTTTCTTTTGGCTCGCGGATCGTCCTGCGGCTGGGGTGCATGGCGCAGGTCCAGCGGATCATCGCCGGTGGGTTTCCCACCAGTTACCCGAACAGCTCGAGCCTGGGACACTGCGACGTACCGCGCGTCTTCATCCAGAGCACGCACGATCAGTTCGGTCCCGCTGGAAGTATGAAGGATTATTTTCAAACACTTGAAGGAGAAAAGCTACTGCTTTTCGTGAAGTCGAAGGATCACTTCTTCGCGGGCGCTCTGGATGCGTTTGAAGAGGCGGTAGCTGCTGTGGGGGACGTGACTAGGCGCTTGCCTGACGCAGCTCCCGCCGCATTCGCCGCGCCGCTCGAGCACTGATCAACTGGGCCACTTTCGAGAGCAGCCCGGGCAGGTCTATGGGTTTGATCAGCACTCGCTTCTGGTTGGCTGGGTGGGAGTTCTGATAGGTCGTGACGATCGCGGTGGCCGGTTCGTAGTCCATGATGCGGGCGTGGGCTAAGACCCGCAAACCCGCTTCGGGAGATTCCATCTGCAGGTCGCTCAGGACAAGTTCGTATTCGTGACAGTCCATTTTACCTACAGCTTCGGCGGCTGAGGCAGCAGAATCAACATGATAGCCTCCGGCCTCCAGCACCGTTTGAAGGGTGAGACGGGAAGCCGGGTTGTCGTCGACCAGCAACACCCGGGCGAGTTGGAACTCAGAGATACCGGCCGTCGTGTCTGGGGCGAGCGTTTTCATCACGAACTCACCTGAATCTATAGTTTAACCAAACCGCTGCAAAATGAAAGGAAAGATTTAGTCGATCTCCAACATTCGGCCTTCGTCGGTGATGGCTTCGTTTTGCCGGTCGAACACCCGCTGGAAGATCGCGTCCACGTTCTTCAGTTGGCGGGTGACGGAAAAACTCTCCGCAAGTTGTTCGGTCGACAGGAACTTTGCTACTTCGGGCGACTGCTCGATCGCCTCGCGGAAGCTTGCTCCCGTCTCCCAGGCCTTCATCGCCTCGCCCTGCACCAGCCTGTATGCCTCTTCACGCAACATACCCGCCGCGGCCAGGTCGAGCAGGAGTTGGCCTGAGAACACGAGTCCCTGGGTGAGGTCGAGATTTTGCGCCATGCGCTCGGCCGACACACGCATCCCGTCCACCAGCCAGATTGTCTTGTCGAGCAGATAGTCGGCGAGGATGGTCGAGTCGGGCAGGATCACGCGCTCCACCGAGGAGTGGGAGATGTCCCGCTCGTGCCAGAGGGCGATGTCCTCGAACGCTGCCTGGACGTTTGCACGGACCACGCGCGCCAGCCCGCAGATCTGCTCGCAGGTCACTGGGTTCCGCTTGTGGGGCATGGCCGAGGATCCCTTCTGACCGGCGCCGAACGGCTCCTCCGCTTCGCGGACTTCGGTGCGCTGCAGATGCCGGATCTCGAGCGCGATTTTCTCGAGGGTGGCGGCGACGAGCGCCAATGTCGAAAGGTAGTACGCGTGACGGTCCCGTGCGATGACCTGCGAGGCGATCGCCGCCGGTTCGAGACCGAGCCGTTTGCAGATGCGTGCCTCCGCCTCCGGGCCGATGTGCCCGAAGGTGCCGACCGCGCCGGAGATCTTCCCGACGCGCATGTCCTCGCTGGCGTCCCGAAAGCGCCGGCCATTGCGGCGAAGCTCGTCGTACCACAGCGCGATCTTCAGCCCGAAGGTGATCGGCTCAGCCTGAATCCCATGGGTGCGTCCGATCTGGACTGTGTCCTTGAACTCGAACGCCCGCCGCTCAAGCACTTTCTCGAGCTTCGCGATGCCGGCGGCGATCCTCCCGGAGGCCTGTTTGACCAGCAGCGCCTGCGCGGTGTCGACGACGTCGTTGGAGGTCATCCCGTAGTGGAACCAGCGGGAGGCTTCGCCGTGTCCGGCCGCGCGCATGGTTTCAGAAACCGCGGTCGTGAAGGCGATCACGTCGTGGCGGACGACGCTCTCGATCTCGTGGATGCGTTCGAGCCGGAATCCAGCGTGACGGCGGAGGGCCTCGGCGGCCTCGCGCGGCACCTCTCCGGTCTCAGCCAGGGCTTCGGAGGCGGCCAGCTCCACCTCAAGCCATGCCTGGTACTTGCTCTCTTCACTCCAGATTTTGCCCATCTCGGGGCGCGTATAGCGTTCGATCATCTCTTCCTCCAGTAAACGAATACTGGCCGATCCGGCGCAACTCGCCGGGCGGTAGGATGGAATTGCCATGCCCCTGGTTCCCCCTTACATTGAGGCGTTGCGGCCGTATGTGGCCGGCCGGAGCGCCGAGCAGGTGCGCCGCGAGTACGGCCTCGAGACGGTGGCAAAGCTCGCCTCGAACGAGAATCCGCTGGGTCCGAGCCCCATGGCGATCGAACGCACCCGGCAGGATCTTGCCATCCTGCATCGCTATCCCGAGGCGGGGATGCGGCTGCGCCGGACGCTTGCGGAAACCTACGACGTGAAGGTCGAAAATGTCATCGCCGGAAACGGTTCGGAAGGCATCATGTCGAACATCATCCGCACATTTCTGTGCGATGACGACGAGGTGCTCACAACGGAGGCGGCGTTTATCGGCTTTCAAGTGCTGGCACAAAGCCGGGGCATCGCCTATCGAACCGTGCCCTACCGCGACTGGCGCTACGACCTGCCGGCACTGGCCGCGGCGATCACGTCCCGAACCAAGATCGTCTACCTTGCCAACCCGAACAATCCGACCGGGACTATTTTCACCAAGGCCGAATTCGACGACTTTCACCGCCACGTACCGGAGCGCGTGCTGATTATTCTTGACGAGGCATACTTCGAGTACGCAAAAGACAATCCGCGCTATCCCGACTCGATGTACTACCGCTACGACAACGTCATCACGCTGCGGACGTTTTCGAAAGTGTACGGGCTGGCCGGGGCGCGGATCGGATACGGCTTTGCGCATGAGCGGCTGATTGCGAATCTGTTAAAGGTCAAGCTGCCGTTCGAGCCGGGACTGCTGGCGGAAGCGGCCGGCATCGGCGCGCTGGCCGACAAAGAGTTTCTGCACCGGTCGCTCGAGTTAAATGCGCGCGGGTTGCGGCTTCTGACCGCCTCGTTGCGCGAGATGGGGTTCACGGTTGCGCCGTCGGAAGCGAATTTCGTGATGGTGGAGTGCGCGGGCGCCGCTCAGGCCGCCGCGTTGAACGAACAGTTATTGCGGCAGGGCGTGGTTGTGCGTCCGCTTGCCGCTTTCGGCCTTCCGCGGTGCCTGCGAATCTCTACCGGAACCGACGGCGAGAACCAGCGCTGCGTCGAAGCCATGAGGCGGGCTGTGGAACCGGCTCGCGTGTGAAGGAGACGTAGATGCCTCAAGTTGCCTTGCCCGTGCACGAAGCGCCGAGCGGCGCCGATTTCCTGCCGCTCAACGGTACCGATCACGTCGAATTCTACGTGGGCAACGCCCGCCAGGCAGCGCATTACTACCGCTCCGCCTTCGGGATGCGTTTGATTGCCTATCGCGGTCCGGAGACCGGCACGCGGGACCGCGCTTCGTATGTAGTCGAGCAGGGCAAAATTCGATTCGTGCTGACCACCGCCCTGAGCCCCTCGTCGCCGATCGCCGCGCAGCAGTTCGCCCACGGTGACGGAGTGAAGGCGATCGCGCTTACGGTGGACGACGCAACTTCGGCATGGCGCGAGACGACGCAGCGCGGCGCTGTTTCGGTGACTCCGCCGACAGAGCAGCGCGACGAGAGCGGCGTCGTGATCACCGCCTCGATTGCTCTTTACGGAGAGACGATTCACACCTTCGTCGAGCGGCGAAACTACCCCGGCGCTTTCTTCCCGGGCTATCGGGCAGTGGATGAGGACTTTGTGGTCAGGCCAACCGGCCTGCTCCACATCGATCACATGGTGGCCAATGTCGGCTGGGGCGAGATGAACCGCTGGGTCGAGTTCTACCGGGACGTGATGGGTTTTCGTCTGTACCAGCATTTCGACGATCGCGACATCAGCACCGAGTACTCCGCCCTGATGTCGAAAGTCATGTCCAATGGCAATGGCTGGGTAAAGTTCCCGATCAACGAACCGGCGCAAGGACGAAAGAAATCGCAGATTGAAGAGTATCTCGATTCTTACGGCGGCCCTGGCGTGCAACACATCGCGATGGCGACGCACGATATCATCGAGACGGTGAGCCGTCTGCGGAACCAGGGTGTCGAGTTTCTTCGCGTGCCGGGCGCTTACTATCGGGAACTGGAATCGCGCGTGGGAAAAATCGACGAGCCGGTGGGAGCGCTGGAGGAGTTAGGCGTGTTAGTGGATCGCGACGATGAAGGCTACATGCTCCAGATCTTCACGCGCCCGGTGGAAGACCGGCCGACGCTGTTTTACGAGATCATCCAGCGCAAGGGAAGCCGGAGCTTCGGCAAGGGGAACTTCAAGGCGCTGTTTGAGGCGATTGAGCGCGAGCAGGCATCGCGAGGTAATCTCTAGCAGAGGGGGAATTCATTTTCATGGCGATGCTGCCGAAATTCTCGCTGCCGCCGCTGAGTGCGTCGTCGATGACGACGGTCCTCAAGCCTGCGCCGCCGCCACCGGCTCCTGGCGCCCCCAGCGCCCCTCCGGCCGCGCCAACCGCGCCTCTTCAACCGCAAGAGGTCCCGGGAGGCTATTTCCGTTCTTCGAACGGCATGACACGGCACGACCAGGGAACGAAGAGCGTCATCACCGATCCTCACGCGCAGCAGATTGTCACGCTCGACCATACGGCGCAGACAGCGACGGTGATGCCGATGGCGCCTTTGCAGCCGCCTCCGATGCCGCCGGCATCGTCCGGGTTTGCTCCCCCGGCTCCGCAGCCCCCGCAGGCGAAGGACCTTGGCAGCGCGATGATCGACGGCATGCCCGTCGTCGGCAAGCAGTTCACGATGCCTCCTGCCCCGGTCATGAGCGTCGCCAAGCCGCCGTTGCCGGTGATACCGCAGATGCCGAAGCTGCCGAAGATGCCGCCGGAAGGAGGCTTCGCCGCTCCGGGACGAATGCCGAAGCTTCCGGCGCTGCCGAAGATGCCGCAGCTTCCCAACTCGCCGTCGCTGCCGAAGTTCCTCACCGGGGCTCCTTCGACTTCTTCCGTGCCCGCGCCGCCGTCGGCTGCCAGCGCGCCCGCTCCCCCAAAGCCGCCCGCCATGCCGAAGCTTGGTGCGATGCCCAAGCTGCCGCAGATGCCCAACTTGCCGCAGATGCCAAAGATGCCGGCGATTCCCGCGCTCTCCAAGCCACCAGCCGCGCCGTCGATGGCCAGCCGGCTGCCGAAGATGCCGCAGCTTCCGCAACTTCCCAAGCTGCCGAATTCCCCGTCGCTTCCAAAGTTTCAGACAACGCCCGGCGCGGCGCCTCCCGCCCCACCGGCTCCGCAAGTTCCGGGCATGCCGAAAGCTCCCGCGGCGACGGCGGCGCCAGCTATGCCCGCGGGGGCTAAGCCGCCTGAAATGCCGCAACTCACGGCTCTCGGCAACAAGCTGCCCAAGATGCCACAGCTTCCGAAGTTGCCCACGCTGCCGAAGTCGCCTTCATTGCCGAAGCTGCCGGGAATGCCGTCCGCAACTGCTCCGAAGCCGCCGGCCATGCCCGCGGCTCCCGCTCCGCCGCCACCCCCGAAGGCGCCGCAGCTTCCGAAGTTGGCGAAGTTGCCGGCCCTGTCCGCGCCGAAACCGCCTACAGCGAAGCCACCTGCGCTGAAACCTCCCGCGGCGCCCGCGCCACCGCAGCCACCCAAGGTGGTCGAGGTTTGGACGCACAAAGATCTGCACGTGCCGGTGCTCACCAAGACGACCACGCCGCACGGCGTTCAGACCGAACGGCTGAGCAACGTGAAGCCCGGAGAGCCGCCCGCGTCGATGTTCCAGATTCCGCCGAACTACAAGGTCATGCAAGCGCCAAACTTCGCGGCCCTGCAAAAGCCCAAGCTTCCGGAACTCAAGCTTCCCAAACTGCCGAACATCCCGAAAATTGAACCGCCGAAACTGCCGGGCTGAAAGAAAAGGGCCGCTCGCGCACAGCGGCGAAAGCGGCCCTTTTCGTTCAAGCTCTGTTTCCCGCTCAGATGTCGTAGTACAGCGAGAACTCGTAGGGATGCGGCCGCAGGCGGACGGCGTCGGCTTCGTTCTTGCGCTTGTAGTCGATGAACGCCTCGAGCAGTTCTTCGGTGAATACGTCCCCTTTGAGCAGAAAGTCGTGGTCTGCCTCAAGGCAGTTCAGGGCTTCGTCGAGCGAAGCGGGCATCGAAGGAACGCTCTTCATCTCCTCCGGCGACAGGTCGTAGATGTCCTTGTCGAGAGGTTCGCCGGGGTTGATCTTGTTCAGCACGCCGTCGAGGCCGGCCATCAGCATGGCCGCGAAGGCCAGGTAGGGATTGGCCGAGGGGTCCGGCGGCCGGAACTCGACGCGTTTGGCCTTGGGACTCGCCGAATACATCGGGATGCGGCAGGCGGCCGAACGGTTCCGGCGCGAGTACGCCAGGTTGACCGGGGCTTCATAGCCGGGCACCAGACGCTTGTAGCTGTTCGTTGTCGGGGCGATGATCGCCGACAAAGCGCGGGCGTGCTTCAACAAACCGCCGATGTACCACAGCGCCGTGTCGCTCAGGCCCGCATAGCCGTCGCCTGCGAACAAGGGCTTGCCGCCGCGCCAGATGCTCTGGTGGGTGTGCATGCCGCTGCCGTTGTCTGCAAACAACGGCTTCGGCATGAAGGTGACCGTCTTCCCATGTTTCTGCGCCGAGTTGCGGACGACGTACTTGTAGGTCATCATGTTGTCCGCGCTCTTCACCAGAGTGTCGAACCGCTGATCGATTTCGCACTGGCCGCCGGTGGCGACTTCGTGGTGATGGCACTCGATGTTCAAGCCGCAGGCGATCATGGTCTCGACCATCTCTGCGCGCAGGTTCTGGTAGTGGTCGGTCGGGGGAACCGGGAAATAGCCTTCCTTGTAGCGCGGGCGGTAGCCGAGGTTGTTTTCTGACCGGCCGGAGTTCCAGCGGCCTTCTTCGGCGTCGATGAAGTAGAAGCCGGAGTGCTGGTCCTGGTCGAAGCGGATGTTGTCGAAGATGAAGAACTCCGCCTCCGCGCCAACGTACGCGGTGTCGCCCACGCCCGAGTTCTGAAGATACATTTCGGCCTTGCGGGCGATCCAGCGCGGATCGCGCACGTAGTGCTGCCGCGTAATCGGGTCGATCACGTTGCCGATCATGACGAGGGTCTTTTGCGTCATAAACGGATCGATGAGCGCCGTCGAGGCGTCCGGGATGAGCAGCATGTCGCTCTCGTTGATGGCCGCCCAGCCGCGGATGCTGGAGCCATCGATCCCGAACCCGTCCTCGAAGGCGCCTTCATCGAGTTCGGAGATCGGATACGAGATGTGGTGTTGGAGGCCGGGGATGTCGGTGAAGCGAAGGTCAAGCTGCTTCACGCCGTTACTCTTGGCGTATTCAAGTACTTCGTTCGGGGTCATGGTTACTCCGGTTGAAATATGCGGACGAAAATCAGCAAACGGTTTTTCTTTATATCGCGCACAACGGAGCCGCGCGGCTAACGCCGCTCACGGCCCTGTGCGCTAGTGTACTCAACGCGCAAGGGGTAGGGGAAATCGAATCGCCGTCGCGTGTGTTACCATCGGACTTCTCGCGAATATACCCATGCTACGCGCCTATCGCGGCGCGCTCCCGCAAGTCGCCGCTTCCGCTTACATTGATCCCAGCGCCCAGGTGATTGGCCGCGCCCAAATCGGCGAACGGTCGAGTGTCTGGCCGAATGTAACCATCCGCGCCGACGTGAACTCGATCGCCATCGGCGACGAGAGTAACATCCAGGACAACTCCTGCCTGCATTGCGACGAAGGCGCCTTCGCACTGGTCATCGGAAATCGTGTTACGGTGGGCCACTCCGTGACGCTGCATGGCTGCGTGATCGAAGACGATTGCCTCATTGGTATCGGCGCGGTGGTGCTGAATGGGGCGCACATCGGCCGAGGTTCGGTGATCGCAGCGGGAGCGCTTGTGCCGGAAGGCGCCGTTGTTCCGCCGGCGAGTCTCATGATGGGCGTTCCGGCAAAACTGCGCCGCCAGGTGACGCCGGAAGAGGAAGAGCGCTTCCGCATCAACCTCCAGCACTACATCGACCTGTGCCGGATCTACCGCGAGGAGCCTGCCTGAGCGCGGCATAGTCGTCATGATTCGAGCTGTCAAGGGAATGCGGGACATCCTCCCGCCCGCTAGCGCCGCCTGGAATCACGTAGAGGCCGCGGCGCGCCGTGTTTTCTCGGCCTACAACTACCAGGAGATCCGCACGCCTCTCCTGGAAGAAACCGCGCTTTTTGCGAGGAGCGTCGGCGAGGACACCGACATCGTCGGCAAGGAAATGTACACGTTCACGGACCGCGACGGCGCGTCGCTGACGCTGCGGCCCGAGAATACGGCGTCGGTGATTCGAGCCTATCTGGAACACAACCTTGGGCAGCGTCCGGGCTTGCAGAAGCTTTACTACATCGGCCCGATGTTCCGCCGGGAGCGTCCTCAAAAGGGACGGTACAGGCAGTTCTTCCAGATCGGCGCGGAGGCGATCGGCACGGACTCTCCCGCGCTCGATGCCGAGGTGATCGAGATGGTGGTCGAACTGCTCCGCGCGGCCGGGCTCGACGGATTTCATGTTCTGCTCAACTCGGTCGGCGACACCAACTGCCGTCCGGCCTTTGTGGCGCTTTTGGCCGAGCGGCTGAAGTCCGTGGCGCCGTCGTTATGCGGCGACTGCCAGCGCCGCGCTGTAACCAATCCTCTCCGCGTGCTCGACTGCAAGGTACCGGGGGATCAGGAAATCATCAACTCGCTACCCTCGATCCTCGACCATCTCTGCGCCCACTGCCAGGCGCACTTCGAATCGGTGAAGCGTTTCCTGGGCGATCGCGAAATTCCGTTTGAAGTACGGCCGCGCATGGTTCGCGGACTGGATTACTACACCCGCACGACCTTTGAAATCACGCACGGTGCGCTCGGCGCGCAGAACTCGGTGCTCGGCGGCGGACGCTACGACGGGCTGGCTGAATCGCTTGGCTCCCGGACAGCCGCGCCGGGAATCGGATTCTCGATCGGCGAAGACCGCCTGGTCATGAGCGCGGAGGAGTCGAACCCGTCGTTCGGCGCGCCGGTTCTTGATCTCTACATCGCGCCGCTCGGCGAGGAAGCCCTGCGGCACGGCGCGAAACTCGCGCGGCAACTGCGCGCGGCTGGTTTGTCGGTGGAAGTAGGCTTCGAAAACCGGCTGAAGCGCTCACTCGAGTTAGCGAACAAACTCGCGGCCCGGTATTGTCTGCTGCTCGGCGCCGATGAGTTGGCGCGCGGCGAAGTCACTTTGAAAAATATGCGCACGGGCGAACAGCGCTCGATTGTGGCTGCCAATGCCACTGCCTCCCTCGCTGAAACTCTCCGCGGCGCACGAACGGAATCGGATTGAACATGGAAAACGTCCCCCTCGACTTTCTTGGCGATCTTCGCCGGACTCACACTTGCGGCCAGCTACGCGCCTCCGATGACGGCGCGCGGGTTACGCTGATGGGCTGGGTTCACCGCCGCCGCGATCTGGGCGGCGTGTTTTTCATTCACCTTCGCGACCGCGACGGCGTCACGCAGCTTGTGTTCCGCTCCGATGGAGCCTCGGAAGCTCACGCCAAGGCCGAGATGCTCGGCCCCGAGTATGTCATTGCCATCGAAGGTCTGGTGGAGAAGCGATCGGAAGCGACGGTGAACGCGACAATCCCGACGGGCGAAGTGGAAGTCGTGGTTGAGAAGCTTTGGATTCTGAACGATTCGCGTACGCCGCCATTTCCGATGGAAGAGACGGTCGACGTGAAGGAAGACGCGCGGTTGAAATACCGGTTCGTCGACCTGCGCCGCCCGCATATGCAGCGCAACATTCTTTTGCGGTCGAACATTTCGCTTGCGGTCCGCCAGGCGCTCTATGAACAGGGCTTTCTGGAAATCGAAACCCCGTTTCTTACCCGATCCACTCCCGAGGGTGCGCGCGACTTTCTGGTACCAAGCCGCATCTCGCGCGGCAGTTTCTATGCTTTGCCGCAGTCTCCGCAGTTGTTCAAGCAACTGCTGATGGTGAGCGGATTTGAGAAGTATTTTCAGATTGTCCGCTGTTTCCGCGACGAGGACCTGCGAGCGGACCGGCAGCCCGAGTTCACGCAGATCGATATCGAGATGTCGTTCCCGCAGCAGGAGCGCATTTTCGAAGTGGTCGA
>JAJYCN010000001.1 GCA_021778335.1 Acidobacteriota bacterium
GGAGGCGGCGAGGGCGCCTTCAAAGGTGCGAAGGATAGCCAGGAAGCCGAGGAAGACGTTGCCGGAGGTGAACAGTGTCGGCAGGAGGTAGGCGGCGCGGCGGGGCGGCTTGCGTGGGGCGAGATCGGCGGGCTCTGGCACCTTATTGATCCTTTCGGCGAGCGACGATGCTGGAGCCGGCGGCGACACGCTCGCCGGGTTTGACGGCGACGGTCCATTCGGGGCCGAGAAAGACGTCGACGCGGGAGCCGAACTTGATGAGGCCGATGCGCTCGCCTTTTTCAACGGCATCGCCCTGCTTTTTCCAGCAGACGATGCGGCGGGCGATGAGGCCGGCGATTTGCTTGAAGACGACGAAGGAGCCGCCCTCGGATTCGACGGTGATGGAATTTTGTTCGTTGTGCGTGCTGGCTTGTTCGCGGCTGGCGACGAGGAAGCGGCCGGGGGTGTAGTCGACTGCGGTGATTCGGCCGCCGACGGGCGAGCGATTGACGTGGACGTCGAAGATGTTGAGGAAGATGCTGAGGCGGGTTTGGCCGTTGGGATCGGCGACGATGGAGACGACCTTACCGTCGGCGGGGGAGACGGCGACGGGCCCTTCGGGGATGGTGCGGTCCGGGTCGCGGAAGAAGTAGAGGCAGAAGAGCGCCAACAGGACCAAGGGGACGGCGAAGGCGGGGCCAGCGAGAAAGGCGACGGCGGCGGCAGCGGCAGCCAAGCCAAGCGCGTAGTAAATGCCGTCGATTACCATTCCCGGTGATTATTGTCGCATGGGGGCGGGAGAACTCGGAGAAGCGGTGATGGCGGGGGTTGCGGTGGAGGGTGAACCGCGCCGTGGCTAAGATCCGGAGTGTAGTTTACGAGAGTAGCAGTACGGTACCGGTACCGGAGTCTATTGCCAATTTGAAAATACGTGATGTACCCTAGACTGAGCACTCAGTCTACGCGGTCTTGGAGGACTGGGCGCGTTAAGTCTCGGAACGGAGGAGCAGTTCATATGAGGAAGTTTGCAAGGTTCCACCTGGTGGCCATTGCGACAGCGGCTATGGCGGTCGCTCCGGTTGCCTTGAGAGGGGATACCATAAACCTGAATGGTGTTGTCACCATCACGCCCGACAGTACATTAGGAAGCTGCGCGTTGGGATCGACGGCATGTCAGGATTTTTCGTTTAGCAACACAACGGTCGTCCTTCCGGTTAGCCCGTCCGATGCGGGGATTGTCGGTGCGACGGTGACTTTGCCGGGGTTCGGTCTGGGCTGGAACGGAACCTCGTCCACGTTTGACCCGAGCACGGGGGCATTCAGCATGAGCTACGGTGCAAACTCCCTGAACGGTACGATCTCATGGGAGTCAATCTCGGGCAGCGCAGGTGCGTTCGGGATCAATGTTGGGCTCTCCAACATGGTGAACGTCGGCACGGATCCGATTTTCATGAACTTTGCGAGTGGCCTTGCAGGTGGCATTCTGACATTTCAGCTTCCCGGCGGGCCGCAGAATCTCAGCCAACTCTTTGCGAATACAAGCAGGCTGCAAACGAGCCTTTCGGGCACGTTGATCACTCCGGAGCCGGCGAGCATGGCTCTGATGGGTGGCGGGCTGATCGGGCTGGGTCTTCTGGCGCGGAAGCGGCGGAAGAGCTAAGTCAAAGGTTTTACAAGAAAGCTGGCTAGAAACGGGCAGCGCCTTCGGGCTCTGCCCGTTTTGTGTTTATAGGCCTTGTGAGACGAGCGCCGCGAGGAGGGCGACGCGGTCCGGGATGCGGTTGACGAGGATGCTTTCGGTGGTGGCGTGGGCGCCGACGCCCACGGCGCCGAGACCGTCAAGGGTGGGGATGCCGAGGGCGGCGGTGAAGTTGCCGTCGGAGCCTCCGCCGGTGGAGGATTCCTCCAGGGCGACGCCGATTTCCCGCGCGAGGTCTTTGGCGATTCCGAAGAGCCGGCGCGAGCCGGCGGTCCGCTCCATGGGCGGACGGTTAAGGCCGCCGGTGACTTCGATGTGGCAGCGTTTGTCGACGGGGCGGAGGGCGTGGAATTTGCGGTCGAGCGGGGCGGCGTCGGCGGCGCGGGCGATGCGGATGTCCACCTCGGCTTGGGCGAGGGCGGCGACGACGTTGGTGCGTGTGCCGCCGGAAACGATGCCGGGGTTCACGGTGAGGCCACGCTTGAGGTTGGTGAAGCGCTCGATGCGGGCGATCTGGCGGGCGAGTTCGATGATGGCGCTTGCGCCGGCTTCGAAGTCGACTCCGGCGTGGGAGGCGCGGCCGTGAACGGTGACGGTGTAGCCGCCGACACCCTTGCGGGCGGTTTTGAGGCGGCCATCGAGGCCGGCGCCGGGTTCGAGGACGAGCACGGCGAGGCTTTGTTTCGCGGCTTCCTCGGTGAGAGGGCGCGAGGTTTCGCTGCCGACTTCTTCGTCGGAGTTGACCTGGAGGACGACGCGGCGGCGGACGGGGACATCGAGATCGACCAGCGCCTGCATGGCGAAGAGGAAGTAGGCGACGCCGGCTTTCATGTCGAGCACGCCGGGTCCCCAGAGACGTCCTTTGGCGTGGCGGAAGGGCATGGAGGCGAGGGTACCGAGCGGCCAGACGGTGTCGGAGTGGCCGAGGGCGAGGATTTGACCTTCTTTCTTCCGGCCGGGGAGGGTGAACTCGCAGCGGAGATGGCGGCCGAAGCGGCCCCCAGAGAAGGTTTTGATTTTGGCGCGGCCTTCGAGTTTCGAGGCGAGCAGGTCCACCCAGCGGTTTACGGCGGCGGCGTTGTCAGTGGGCGATTCGCATTCTACGAGTTCGCGAATCAGCGCGACGATATCGGCTTGTTTCTGTTTCGCGTGACGAAGACAGGGACTCATCGACTGTTATAATAGCGATTCATTTCATCCCGACATGCCTATTTTCGACATCCAGGCGATTCGCGAGATTCTGCCGCACCGCTATCCGATGCTATTGGTCGACTCAATTGTCGAGCTCGAAGAAGACCGGATTGTGGGGATCAAGAATGTCAGCGTGAACGAGCCGTTTTTCCCCGGGCATTTTCCGGATTTTCCGGTGATGCCGGGGGTGCTGATTGTGGAGGCGATGGCGCAGGTGGCGGGGGTGCTGGTGTTGTCGAGCATTCCGGACCGGAAGAGTAAGCTTGTGCTGCTGGCGTCGATCGAGCAGGCGAAGTTCCGGCGCCCGGTGCTGCCGGGGCACCAGTTGCGGATCGAGATGAAGGTTACGCGGCGCAAGGCAACGGTCGCGAAAATGCACGGGCAGGCGACGGTAGAGGGCCACGTGGTGGCGGAAGCAGAAGTGATGTGCAAGCTGGCGGACCGGGCGCCGGAGAACGACGACGCGCCGGTCCCCGCCGAGCCCGCGCACGGCGGTTAAGTCAGAACCTCGCCATGGCGATTCATCCCGCGGCGATCGTGGATGCGAAGGCGCGCATCGCGGACAGCGCCGAGATCGGTCCTTACTGCGTGATCGGGCCCGGAGTGTCGATCGGCGAGCGGACGCGTTTGATGGCGCATGTGTTCGTCGACGGGGATACCGAGATCGGCGACGACAATCTCTTTTTCCCGTATTCGACCGCCGGCGTGGCGCCGCAAGATTTGAAGTACGCGGGCGAAGCTTCGTCGACGCGAATCGGGCATCGCAACAAGATCCGCGAGTTCGTGACGATTCACCGGGGGACGCAGGGCGGCGGGATGGTGACGCAAATCGGCGACGACAACCTGCTGATGGCGTACGTCCACGTGGCGCACGATGTGAGGATCGGAAGCCACACGGTGCTGGCAAACGGGGTTACGTTCGCCGGGCACGTGATTGTGGAGGACTGGGCGGTGATCGGCGCATTTAGCGGCGTGCATCAGTTCTGCCGGGTGGGGCGGCACTCGATGACCGGCGGCTATAGCGTGATCACGCAGGACATTCTGCCGTACTCGATGACGGTGAGCCCGCGGGAGTCGAAGGTTTTTGGCGCGAACAAGACGGGCCTGGAGCGGCGGGGCTTCACGGCGGAGCAGATCGACGCTTTGCAGAAGGCGTTCCGGCTGCTGACGAAATCCGGGCTAAACACGGCGCAGGCGGTAGCGAGGATCGAGGCCGAGGGACTGGTGACGGACGAGGTTGCGGAGATGCTTCGGTTCCTGCGGGAGTCCGGGCGCGGCGTGGTGAAATGAGCCGTTACGCGATGATCGCGGGGTGCGGGCGGTTTCCGCTGCTGGCGCTCGAGGCGGCGCGGAAGTTGGGCGACGACGTGGTGGTGGTGGCGATCAAGGAGGAAGCCGCGCCGGAGGTGGAGACGCTGGCGAGCCGGTGCTATTGGATTTCGCTGGGCGAGTTGGGGCGGCTGATCGGAATTCTCAAGAGTGAGGGCCTCGCCGAAGTCATGATGACCGGGCAGGTGAAGCACACGAGCATTTTTTCGGCGATCCGGCCGGACTGGCGGCTGGTGAAGGTGCTGGCGTCGCTGCCAGCGAGGAACACGGACGCGTTGATCGGGGGCGTGATCCGGGTGCTCGAAGACGAAGGGATCCGGATGGTGGATTCGACCGCGCTGTTGAAGCCGCTGCTCGCCCGAGCGGGGGCGCTTACGCGGCGCAAGCCGGATTCGGAGGAAGAGAAGGACATCCGCTACGGGCGGCGGATCGCGAATACGCTCGCGGGGCTGGATGTCGGCCAGAGCGTGGCGATCAGCGAGCGGGCGTGCGTGGCGGTGGAGGCGATGGAAGGGACGGACGCGATGCTGCGGCGGGCGGCGGGGCTGGTGAACGGGCGGCCGCTGCGGCTTGTGAAGGCATCGCGGCGGAGGGCGCATTTGTTGTTCGACGTTCCGGTGGCCGGACCGCAGACGATCGCGGTGATGCGCGAGACGGGGACGACGGCGCTGGCGGTGGATGCAGGGCGCACGCTGCTGCTCGACCGCGAGGAGATGCTCGCGATGGCGAACGAGGCGGGGATCGTGGTGGCGGGTTATGAGGTCGAGGCGTGAACGGACGAGTTGGAAACGTGACAAGATTGGAAAAGAGCGCAAAAGGATGAGCCCCCGCCGCGCTGGAAGTGCCCGTCTCGCTAAGGAGTAACAGTTTGCCGCAAATCGCTACCGCCGTCGTGGGCGCGGGAGCGTTCGGACGCAACCATGTTCGCGTGGTGAGCAAGTCGGAACGTGCCCGCCTGGCCGCCGTCGTGGATCCGGACCGTGAACGGGCCGCATCGGCTGCCGGGGGAATGTGTCCGGTGTATGGGTCGGTGGAGGAACTGATTGCGGCGGGCGGGATCGATTGCGCGATTGTGGCGGCGCCGACGTCGCTGCACGCAAAGCTCGGCTGCCAGTTGCTCGAGGCCGGGATCGACGTGCTGGTGGAAAAGCCGATTGCGGCGGCGCCCGGCGAGGCGCGCGAGTTGATCGCGACGGCGGAGCGTCGCGGGCGCGTCTTGCAGGTGGGGCATCTCGAGCGGTTCAACCCGGCGATCGCGGCAGTGAAGAAGATCACGCGGCAGCCGATGTTTTTCGAGATTCACCGGTTGAGCGTGTTCAGCCCGCGCAGCCTCGACGTGGACGTGGTACTGGACCTGATGATCCACGATTTGGACATTGTGCTGGATTTGACCGGCGAGTGGCCGGAAGAAGTGCGGGCGGCGGGTTTATCGATTTTATCGGGTAAGGTGGACATCGCGAACGCGAGGCTGGCGTTTCCGGGCGGCTGCATTGCGAATCTGACGGCGAGCCGGGTGTCGACCGAGCGCGTGCGCAAGCTGCGCATGTTTCAGCCGCGGCAGTACATCACGGTGGATTATCAGAGGCAGGATGCGGCGGTGTTCAGCGTGTCGGAGAAGCGGCAGATCGGCTTCGAGACGCTCGCGGTAGAAAGCGACGAGCCGCTTCGGCTGGAGGTAGAGGCGTTTTTCGACGCGGTGATTAGCCGGAAACCAACGGCCGTTACCGGCGAGCAAGGGCTTTGGGCGTTGGAGGCGGCGTTTGCGATCCTTGGTAAAATCGAGGAACATTCGAGGCGCGTCGCGCGCCAGCTTGAAACATCCGCCTGAGCGCGTTCCGCAACTTTTCAACTAGTGTGAGCGTCGTCAATTCAAAAGAGGCCATGCCCGCGGCAGCCGAACCGGAATTAAACCTTTTACTGAACTGGGAGCAACCCGGCGAGGAGAGGTTCCTGCGCGCCGGCGCGGGATCGATCGTCGTTCATATCGTTCTCGGGTTTCTATTGCTGGTTATTCTGAAGGCCGATGCGGCGCGGAAGTTTGTCGAGACGGTGCATCGGTTCGACGACTTGAGCAAAGCGACGCCGCTGTTTGCGCCGAAGATGACGCAGACGACGCCGAACATCAATAAGCCCAGTAAAGAAATCAACCTTGAGAGCCTGTTGTCGAAGCCGCAACCGGTGACGGCGCCGCCGCGGAACCGGTTTGAGGCGCCGAAGCCGATGCCCGCTCCGGGCCAGCCGGCGCCGTCGCTGGCGGCGCCGCCGAAGATCGACACGAAGGTGACGAGTCCGGTACTGGCGCAGGGCGTTCCTAACCCCATCCTACCGCCGCCTGTCGCGCCGGCGCCGAAGCCGAAGCTTGCGTTTGAAACGCCGGGCGTATCGAACGGGAGCACGCAGCTTCCGGCGAACCTGCCACGGATCGAGCCGCCGAAGACGAGCGTGGCGGACGCGATTCAGGCCATAACGCGGAATCCGGGAGGCGGGGGCGTGGTGGTGGGAGACGCCGACGACGAACCGGGCGGCGATCCGTTGCATCCGTCGCCGCAGCATAAGGCGACGCGGAGCCAACTCGAGTTGCTGAGCGATCCGAAGGGCGTGGATTTCCGGCCGTACCTGATTCAGGTGCTGGCGGCGGTGCGGCGGAACTGGTTTGCGGTGATCCCGGAGAGCGCCCGGCTGGGGCGGCGCGGGCGCGTGCAGATTCAGTTCGCCATCGCGCAGAACGGGAATGTACCGAAGCTGGTGATCGCGTCGCCGTCGGGGGCCGAGGCGTTGGACCGCGCGGCGGTGGCGAGCATCAGCGCGTCAAATCCGTTCCCGCCGCTTCCGCCGCAGTTTCACGGGGCGGAGATCCGGCTGCAGTTGTCGTTTACTTATGCCGGGCACTGAGGGTCTTTGCGGCGAGGCCCCATTCTAGCCGAGGGCGGCGCCTTGACGGTGGTCCGGGCCGGATTCACGGGCGATGAGGCCGCTAAAAACCTTGTGCCAGATCGACATTCCCGCCAGCATCCCTTCGCGAGCTTTGCGCATTGCGTCATCCCACTTCGGCCCGGGTTGCCAGGCGTTTGGAAGTTTGGACGCGATCTCGCCATAGCAGTCGTGATAGGTCGAGTCATGCAATTCGATCGAACGCAGCGTATCGCAAAACTCGTCCGTCAGGATCGAACCGACGCGCTCGTTTTCCAGGTCCTTCCAGAGATTATGCTCGTTTCGCTTTTGACGAAGAAGCGGCTGTCCGAATGCGACGACGTCGCCTAAGTGCTCGATGATCCGGGTGGTAATGTAACTCGCCCAGATGTCGTCGTAGCGGCCTACGAAGGGGCTTTGAAAGTAGGCGGGGATCAAGCCGCGCAGCATCGCCGTGTTCTGCGAATTGAAGGGCGACCATGTCCCCGGTTGGAGTGCGAAGGTCGGGTAATCCGGTTTCATGCCGCGCACGACGATGGGCCGCTCCAACCGTGTCATTGCGTCGATGTCCGGGTCATCGAGCCAAAGGCCCGCGTTCACCGCGACGCGCCGCGTGATAGGTCCGACGCAGGTGAAGTTTTCGTGCTCTTTCCAGCGCTGGCGGCTTGGGAAGCCTCGATGATAGAAGGGCGTCCCATTCGCCTCTTCCAGAACCGAACAGACATTGAACCAGCCGGACGATGTCTCGATGGCGGGAAGTTCGGTGGTTTGTCCAACGATTCGGTGGAGCCGGATGAAGTCATGGTTCAGCATCCAGTTGTCGTCGTCGATCGTGACGATGACGCTGGCGCCGCCTTCCCAGGCTTTCAGCAGCCCGACGTTGCGCCGCTGGATGCAGTTAAACGGAATATGGTTCCAAAGCGCGGGGAACCGTTCGAGGTAGGCGCGCTGGTCTTCGATGTCGAGGTACTCGCAGGGATAGTAGCGCGCCGAGATGGATTCGCAACACGCGCGGGCTTCCGGCGGCGTTTTCTTATCCCCGATCACAATGAAGTCCACATCTTTGTGCCCGAAAAACTTGAAATTCCGGCTGTATTCCTCCAGGGCCTGGGGCACATAGATCGTCGTGGTAACGATCGTCGTCTTCATCCAATCACCTCGGGGATCTTTGGTTGCGTCGGGTCCGGCGAGGGGCTGAATCGCAACCTGAATGCAATACGGAAGTACAAGAAATTCCGCCAGAAGGGGTTGTGGGACTCGCCTTCAATTCGTGGCTTCCAATGGACCGGAATCTCGGTCGACGTGGCGCCCATGCGCAACGGCCGCAGGAGGCACTCGAGCAAGAACGGGTGGCGCAGTTCTTCCCATTTGTGGCCGCGTAGAAACTCAGTCTTCCAGATGCGATATCCGTAAGTAAGGTCGGTGAGCTTCGTTCGATACAGGAGGCCGATGCCTTTTTGGAAGAGCCAGTTGGCGACAAACTTCACGGGGTTATAGCCTTCGAAGCTGCCGCCCTGGCTCCAGCGTGTTGTGGCTACGATATCCCAACTTTCCTTGGCCTTCGCGATGATGGACTGTGCATCATGGGGAGGGGTTTCGAGATCGCTGGCCATAAGCAGGATGTGCGATCCCGTGGCCCAGGAGAACGCGTCCTGGAGGGCTCCGCCCAGGTATGGCTTCGTTTGTTGCCGCATCCATACGACGCGCGGCCAGCGCGCGGCTAGTTCTTCGCAGACCGCAATCGATTCCTTGGCGGAGAATTTGCTCACGACGCAGATGATTTCGTGGATGTCGGGCGCGCACTCGTTCATGACGATCTCCACCGTATCCCGCAGGGAGACGGTTTCATCCATTACGGGCATAATGATCGAGACGGCGAGGTGCGTGGGGACTGCGTCACTCATAGCGAGGATTTGCTCCCGTTCGCCACGGCTGTATTGATGCCGCCGACACGATCAAACATCTCATCCACTTTCTGCCGCTTCTGGGCAAAGGTAAGGCCTTTCACGGGTCCGGTATCCACTTTGGCATAGGTCGCGCCGGGGATGCGGTCGAATATCCAAAAACTGCCGAAGCGCTTTCGCAGGCGATACTCGGAGAACAGCAAGGACGCGGTGTGCGGATAGACCGCGGGCTCGCTATCCAAGAAGCGACCGGTGAAATCGCGGTACGAGCGGTCCAGGACAATAACGTCCGGCTTGAGGTTGCTGTATAGGCCAAGCCGCCAGTCATCCGCAAATCTGTTGAAGTCCAGGCCGAAGCCGAGCGCGGCTGTGGCGACAATGCTCTTACCCGCGGCTTTGTCTCGGGCCAGTTCTCGGACCGTCGGCAGATAGTCCCGATGGTATTCGTCGGCGAGAATGTGCATGCCGGCCGTCCAAAGCTGGAGCACCACAAAAATAAAGGTGAGAGCCACCGCCGCCACACTCGGATCACCGTTGCGCCGCCAGAGTTTCACCAGGAGCGCGGCGAAGATCGTGTCGTAGAACGGCATCACGTAGATCATGTACGGGTCTGCCTTGAATCCGTTTAGGAACGTGAGGCCACACAAGACCGTCGCGGCGCAGACCGAAAAGATCCGGACGGAGGGCTCATGGCGGCGCCACTTCGAGAAGAACCAGATATTGGCCCCGAGATACATGAACGCCACCAGAATCAAGTGATGGTTCGTCTCCGCCGACCAGAGGCTGCTATTAACGTACACGAAGATCTGCCGGAAAACCTCTTGACGAATCGAGTTCCAAGGCTCGAGAACGGACTTCCAGCGAGCCGAATCGCGACCGGCAGCGTTGGCGAAGAATTGCGCTTTGAAATCGGACGGGCTTTGGAGAATGTAAGCGCCCCAGAGGGCGGCGAAAATCAGGTAGGGCAGCGCGGTCCACAGGAGATACTCGAGCCGCAGACGTTTACGGTCGTAGAGGACTGCGACCACGAAAACGCCGAGGCCGACCAGAAGGGCGTTGGGATGCGTAAACATGGCGGCGGCGAGGAGCGTCTGGCTTGTAATTACGGCCATGCGAAAGTCCCGCTCACGAAAATGCAGATAGGCGGCCAGGGAACATGCCGCAAGGGCCATCGCGAGGGATTCGGGCCGCCCGTCCGCCGTGATCCACTGGAACACCCAATCGAGAGACGTGAGGACGGCTGCAAGTTGCGCCACACCCCGATCTGGAAACATGCGCAGAGCGATCCGATACATCGCGAGAATTGTGACGACGCCCCAGAGGATCGAGAAGGCACGCATGTTGAAAGCCGTTGCGCCGAAAACTTTGAACCATCCGGCGATCGCAACCAGTTGGTTGGGGGTGACTATGTAGGTCCACCGGTGGATGCCCCTGAGGTACGCGTTGAGGAAGTGGCCGCCGGGCTCGATGACGTTGCTTCCCATGTAGCCATGGAAGGCGAGATTGTAGGAAGAGTTCGCGAGTGAGCCTTCATCGCACCAGGGAGCCTTGGTCCAGGCGAGAGCGAGGCTGAGAGCGAGATAGACGAGTACGGCTGCGCCGAGCCATCCTGGCGCGATGCGTCTGGCCGGGTCCTCGGAGGGAGCTGAACGCATATGGTCAAGTATCGCGCGGGACCTGGGGTCTTGTGCCTCGTGGATCGCTTTAATAATCGTGGAGGTTCCGATGCTGCATCAGAGGCGTGTGCACGCGCACCCGGAGGCGTTCGAGATTTTTGATCGTTGCGGCTAGCCCCACGAAAGATGGCAGTTCCCGGTCCGGCCTTAGTAGATTTCGCAGTGCTCGGCCGCGGGCCCGGCTTCAGCAGTCCATCCGGCGATCCGGCTGCGCTTTCCGGCCAGCCACGAGGGCCGGCACTAATGAGGCGCCATAGGAATCACCGTCTACTAAGAGTCCGTGCTAAACTGCGGCCAACCGAATCGGAGAGCTTGTGAAACGAATTCTTGTCAATGGGGCTGGGGGATTCATCGGAGGCCACCTAGTAAAGTGGCTCAGGGCCGAGGGGAATTGGGTCCGCGCGGTGGACATTAAGCGGCATGATTTCGTGGAGCCGCCGGCCGACGAATTCATCCTGGGCGACCTGCGCGAACAAAAGGTGGTGCGGGATGTTGTGCAGGGCATCGACGAGGTTTACCAACTCGCCGCGCACATGGGCGGCGCCGGCTACCTCTTCACCGGCGAGCACGACGCCGACGTGCTGCACAACTCGGCCACGATAAACCTCAACACGCTGCATTCCGGCGTTAGATCCGGCGTGAAGAAATTCTTCTACTCTTCGTCGGCATGTATTTATCCGGAATACAACCAAATGGACCCCGATAATCCGAAGTGTTCGGAGGAGTCGGCTTACCCGGCCGCGCCGGACTCGGAATACGGCTGGGAGAAGTTGTTCAGCGAGCGCCTGTACATGTCGTATATGCGGAACTACGGGGTTCAGGTGCGGATCGCGCGGTTCCACAACATCTTTGGTCCGGAAGGTACGTGGCGCGGGGGGAAGGAGAAGGCTCCGGCCGCGATGTGCCGAAAGGTTGCCGAGACTCCCGATGGCGGCGAAATCGAGATCTGGGGCGACGGGAAGCAGACCCGCTCGTTCCTCTACATCGACGAGTGCCTCGAGGGCGTGCGGCGGCTGATGGAGTCCGATTTCACGGGGCCGGTGAATATCGGCTCGGACGAGAAGGTAACCATCAACCGCCTGGCCGAGATGGCAATGGAAGCCGCCGGGAAGAAGCTATCGGTCCGGCACATTCCGGGACCGCTCGGCGTTCGCGGGCGCAACTCGGATAACAAACTTATCCGCGCGAAGCTGGGGTGGGGACCCAGCCGGCCGCTCAGCGAAGGGCTTGCGAAGACCTACGCGTGGATTTCGGCCCAAGTGGAGAAGACGGCGGCAGTTTCGGCCTGAGGTCCCCAGGCCGAGTCCATCTTTGGGGCTTGCTTCGCGCACGAAGGGGACATCAGACGAGTCAAGTGCCGCTTCCTTGCGGGCGCGGCTCGGCGGCTTGGTGTCAGCGTTCGTCGCGGCGGCGGGGGGAGACGGCGTCCCAGCGGGGGTCGGCGGTGCTCTTGTAGTTCTTGGGCAGGGTGCGCCAGTCGGGGCGAGTGATGCCGTTGAGGTCGTAGACGACGCGGCCGTCGCGGAGGGTGACCTCGCAGATGAGCTTCTCGCCGCCGTCCATGCGGGCGCCGTACATGTCGGTGAAGCCGAACTGGCCTTTTTCCAGGCGCAGGACGGCGACGTCGGCGGGTGCGCCGACGCTCAGGTTGCCGAGTTCCTCGTGATGGATTTCTTTGGCCGGGTTCCAGGTGGACTTGGCCACGACGTCGTCGAGCGAGAGGCCGAGGGCGAGGAACTTACTCATCAGGTTGAGCATGTCCTTCATGCCGGCGTTCATGCTGGTGATGTGGAGGTCAGTGGAAATTGAGTCAGGTAGGAAGCCCTGCTGGATGGCGGGGACGACGACGCGCCAGGCGAAGCTGCCGCCGCCGTGGCCGACATCGAAGATGACACCGCGCTTGCGGCCTTCGATCATGCCGGGGTTGACCTCTCCGTTGTCGAGCAGTTCGTGCCGCAGGCCGGAGTAGCAGTGGGTGTAGATGTCGCCGGGGCGAAGTTTCCTGGTGACAAGCTCGGCGAGCGGGCGCTCGGGCCAGTCCGTGCCGAAGTCGATCATCACGGGGATGTGGGCCATGTCGCCGGCCTGGACCGCGCGCTCGACGGGAGTCCATTCGGGCCCGGTGTAGTGGGCGCACTTGAAGCCGACGATCAGGCCCTTGTGACGGAGGGCCATGTCGGAGGCCGAGCGGGGCTCCATGTCGTAGAAGTTGTCCTCGTAGGGCTCGCCGCGCATGCCGGCGCCGACGATGTTGAGAAAGGCGAGGACGCGGGTCTTTGAGCGGTCGATGACGTGCTGTTTGAAGTCCTCGAAATTGCGCCAGCCGGAAGAGCCGGCGTCGGCCACGGTGGTGACGCCGGTGCGGAGGGTGAAGCCGTCGGGCCAGACGCTATTGTCGCCGGCGTAGGAGTGGGCTTCGCCGGTGCTGGCATAGACGTGGACGTGGATGTCGACGAGGCCGGGCGTCACGTAGAGGCCGTGGACGTCGACGGTTTTCAGCGCGCGCGAGGCGTCGAGGTGTTCGGCGACGGCGGCGATGTGGCCATTCTTGATGCCCACGTCGCGGACGGCGCTGACGCCGTTTTTCGCGTCGATGACGTGGCCGTTTTGCAGCAGGAGATCGTAATCGTATTGCTGTTGAGCCATTGCAAGAGAACCGAGGGCGCTTAGAGCCGCAAGGATCGCCCCCCTTTGTAGACCATGAATTGCTTTCATCGCTCCAATTCCACCAAGGCGTAAATGTTTAGTTCGGGAAGGGTGAATTCCGCCGCTTCGGGTGTGAAGGCGACATCAAGAAGGCGAACGGGGTCGAGGCCGGAAGCCCAGGCCCGGGCCTTTGTGTAGTGTCCGAGAACGCGGATGCGGAGTCCTTCGACGTGGCGCCGGGCTCCGTCGTAGTTGAGCAGGTGCACGAGGGCGTGGCCGGAGTCGCCATCGAGGCGGCCGATGACGACCTCGCTGCCGTAGATGCGGAGCAGGCGCTTGTCGTCCCCGAGATTCTGCCGGATGAGATGGGCCATGACGTCGGGGTTGGCGGCGAGGGAGGCCGGGAACTGGCTGGAGCCGAGTTTGACGTCGAGGAGGCCGGGCTGGGGGGAAGTCACGCGATCGAACAACAGGTTGCGCCGGATGAGCAGGTTCATGACTTCGCCGGAGCGGGGAGTCCCATCGTCATGCCAGCCGATGTTGACGAGCGGCTTCAGTCCGGCGCCGGAAGGCAGAGTCCGGAGGAAGGCGATCATGGCCTCGAGCGGCGCCTGGCCGGCGGCGTCGGTGTGGATGGTAGCGTTGGCGGAGAATTCGAACGCTTCGGCGGCGGCGAGGGCGGCGCTCGGGCCCGGAGCGTTATAGAAGAAACTGGCTCCAGGATTGCGCAGGATCCGCCAGCCGTTCGTGTCGACCCAGGGCGCGGTGGAGGCCGACGCCTCGTCCATGCGGTAGTTCACGCGCGGGGTTGGGAGCTTGATAGCGCCGGCAGGAGGCTCGGCGCTGGAGGCGATTTGCGGAACGGCCGCGCGGATGAGTGCGGCGGCCAACAGGAAGGATAGCGCGGCCGTCCAATACTTACCGCGCACAACGCATCGGGCCGCGGGCGTCGATTGGCCCGACTGAGCTCGTCCCGCGCTGTGCGCTCTCATAGCGATACGGCCTTCAGGTGGATCTTGTCGAGATCGTAGACGCCCAAGCCAAGCGTGGAGGCGTACTGGATGTGGCCGGGTTCGCGGATAAAGAGGTTTTTCCGCGGATCGAGTTCGTGGCGGCCGGTCCACAAGTGCGACGGCGAGCGGTCCCAGAGCGACGGGGCGCCCTCTTGCTTACGTTTGGCTTCGATGACGTCGAGCAGGAGGTGGTCCATGGCGACCGGGTCCGTGCCGAACTGCATCATCTTGGGATAGAAGCGGAATCGCTGTTCGGTATTGAACGGGCCGCCGTGCCAGACGCCGCGCAGGCCGTCCATGACGGCGAGGACGGCGCGAGAACGGAGCGGTTCCACCGAAGCGAGGGTGCCGATGAAGGAGTAGGTGTTGGTTTTCGCGTTGCGATGCGAGCGGGCGACGTTGGAGTAATCTCCGTAGGCGATATTCTTCAGGCATCCGGTGACGCCCGACGCCTGATGCTCCTTCATGTTGGGGATGTTGACGATCTTGGTGAATTTCTCCGTGACGAGGCGGACCATGTTCGAGCGCGTGTCGTCCTCGCCGAAGAAATCGGCCTCGACGTAGGTGTAGGGGTCGTAGCCGAGGATGGCGCCGCGCTGGCCTTCGATGCCGGTGACGGTGACGCCGGCGGGGACGTATTTCTCGTATCCGACGGTGCGCATCTGGTCCGGGAAGCGCTCGTAGATGGTGATGCGCTCCGGAGGTACGCCCACCTTCATGAGGTTCTTGACCACTGCGGCGACGACCTCGGGGCTGGACATGATGCGGGGGGCGCCGGAGCAGTTCACCTTGATGCCGACGACATCGTGAGGCTGGATGAAGCGCGCCCAAGCGTCGCGGGGATCGCGGTCGCCAGTGAGCATTTTCATGCCGTCGCCGATCATCGTTTCGACGCGGGCGGCATTGACGGTGTCGGTGGCTTCGTCAAGAACGGCGTCGCTGTGAACGCGTGCGACCTGGCCGGGGTACTTGCCGGGCATTCCCTGACCGGGGATGGGTTTGTACTTGGTGACGATCTTGTAATGAGGGAGATCGGAATCCGAGGCAAGTATCGGCGTAGCCGCGGCAAGAGAAAGAAATCCGCGCCTATTCATAAGAGAAAGTAAATGGTACAACATCGAGCCGTATTGCGTCGAAAAGACGAGCGCTTGTATAGGGCAAGGCGCGCGGAGGACGGTGCGGCGAAGGACTGGAAGCGCAATTGTTCATCCGCCGGCCACCCGGTACAATAGCGGCTGGTCCCGGTATTTGCTGAGCGGTGACCGGAAGCCGCTTTCGCCTGTTTGGCCAATTTGACGACGAGGAGTTCTGTGGCGGGGATGATGAGAAAACGGGCGATTGGGATTGTATTGGCCGCGGCGGCACTGGCGCTCTACCTTGGGCTGCTCACCAGCGAGGCGATGCGGGTGAAGCCCTGGAACGACGAGGCGATGTCAGCCGAGGCCGCCTATAACCTTGGGACACAGGGCACCACCGGGGTGCGTTTTTTCGACGAGAAGGCGCCGAACTACCCGGGGATCACGAAACACACTTACTACATCTTTCCGCTGCAGTTGTGCGTGCTGGCGGTCTGGTACAAAGCGGCGGGCTTCAGTTTACTGTCAACCCGCGTGCTGTCGATCCTGTGGACTTGCCTGATGCTGGCTGCCTTCTATGCCTTTCTCGAGGCTGTCACGGAAGACCGGATGATCGCCAGCCTGGCCACCGTACTCTGCGCTCTCGATTACCAGTTTATGACCGCCGCGGCGTTTGGACGCTACGACATGATGGTGGCGGCGTTGGGTTTTTCCGCGTACGCGCTGTATGTGCGTCTGCGGGAGAGCCATTTCCGGATCGCACTCGTTGCCGCCAACGCCTGCGTGATGGCGGCGGGCGCTACCCATCCAAACGGTCTGATTTACCTGATCGGGCTGTGGTTCCTGATTCTGTACTTCGACAGAAGACGGCTTCGCGCGATGGATCTTTCGACGGCGGCGGTTCCGTATGTGGCGGGGGCGGCGATCTGGGCGCCATTCGTGCTTCAGGATTGGCCGTCGTTCCGGGGCCAGCTTTTGATGAACTCGTCCGGACGGGTCGGAATCCTTCATCCGTGGGACACCTTTGTTCGCGAGATCCGCTACCGCTACATCACCGAATTCGGGCTTGGCGCGCATAGCGCGGGGCACTCGTTTGCGTGGGTGAAACTGAAGGCTCTTAGTCTGGTGACGTACCTGCTCGGAATCGTTGGCTGCCTGGCAACGCGAAAGATCCGGCAGAACATGAAGCTGCGTCCCGTGCTGGTTCTGGCGGGCATTCACTGGGCCTACATGACGTTTTACGAGAACATGAAGTTCTCGTATTACCTGGTGCACCTGCTTCCGCTGTACTGCGCGTTGCTGGCGGTCTACACGATGCATCTCTGGCGCAGCGGGGCCACGATGCGGTGGGCGGTTGCCGGTTTGCTGGCATTGGCGAGCCTGGTGCAGGTGGGCGGCATCCTCGCCAAGATCCGGCTGAACGACTACGGGAAGTCGTATCTTCCCGCAGTGGAATTCGTCCGGGCGCATGCCTTGCCGGCGGATCAGGTCAACGCCAGTTGCTCGTTCGGATTCGAGTACGGCTTCGACCGGAACCTGATGGACGACCCGAGCCTTGGTTACTACAATCACAAGCAGCCGGAGTTCATCGTCGAAGAGGAGATCTACGACGGCTGGTGGGAAGAGAGCAAGACGACACTGCCTGAGGTGTATGCCTTCTTCAAGCGAACGCTGGCAGGATACGACCTGATTTACGACCGCGATGGCTACCGGGTCTACCGGCGGCGCTGAGACGCAAACATTGGCGAAGATTCAACGCGACGAAGGCGCTCAGAGGCCAACTGCGTTTTTCGCTATGTAGGAGTCGAGGGAGTGGTCCGGGCCGATGTAGTGGAACTCCTCGGCGGCGGGGAGGTTGTGGCGGCGGCCGATGGCGGCGTCGCGTTCCTCGAAGGCGGCTTTGACGAATTCGGCGGGGGCGTCCGGACCTTCGAGGGCGGGGATGCGCTGGTGGCCGGCGCGGAGGCTCGAGTTGAGATCGACGACCATGTGCTCGATCATGGTGCGGCAGGAGAGGATGGCGCGGCGCTTCTGTTCGACGACGCCGGAGATGTCGACGACGCGGTTGACCAACTGCGGGCCGCGGGCGAAGTAGTACTTCTCGCTGACGCTGTGGGGCTGAATGCCGGCGGCGCGGTGCTCGGGAAAATCGAGGCTGCCGCCGGCCATCCAGCAGGCGGCCTCGACGGCCTGGGCGGTGACGTAGTGGTCCGGATTTTCTTCGTAGTGGCCCCAGGGATCGTAGCTGAGGACGGTGTTGACCTTGAGCAGGCGGAAGAGGAAGATGAGGCGGCCGCGCAGTTCGGTGCGGGCGACGTCGTCCATGCGGTGGTTACGGTAGCTCAGGTCAAAGCTGGCTTTGAGGCCCATCGTTTTGACGAAGAGGGCGGTGTCGTTTTCGTTGGCGAGGACGGTGGCGCCGAGGCTGAGGCCGGCGGAATCCTTTTCGTCGTTGGAGGTGCGGATGAAGTAGCCGGTGTAGCCTTCGCGTAGCATCTTGGCGATGGTTCCACCGGCGAAGATCGGGCCGTCGTCGAGATGCGGCGTGACGAGGGCGAATACCCTGCCCTCGTGGGGACGGCCTTCGGCGGCGCGTTCAATGGTAACCGACTGCGTGTCGCCGGCGACGTTGGTCTGGGCGGCGGCCTGAGCGCCGGCGAGCGCGGCGCCGGCCAGCGCTCCCGAGAAAAAGTCCCGCCGGTCCATCGGTTTCTCAGGCACTCGCGGCGTGGCTGAGCACTTCCTTCAGGCGGCGCGCCACGATGAGCTCCTCGCCGGGTTGCAGCATCCAGACACCGACGACGATGGTGTTTTCATCCGAAGGCAAGTCCTTGTCTCCGTTGCGGCCGGTGAAGGGGTTGAGCTCGATGGGCGGATCGCCTTCGCGCAACTGGCGGGCGACTTCCTTGGGTTCGATTTTCACGCGGGCCGGATCGTACTTGAGCAGAAGATGGGGAACGTGGTTGGCCACCGGCGGCACGGCGATGGTGGTGGTGAGGGTTGGGACGCCCCGGACGTGGGCGGCGATGCGCTCGGCGGTGCGCCGGAATTCGGCCTCCATGCCGGCATCGGTCTGGGAGAGGAACCAGTCGACGGCGGCGACCATGCCGACGATCTGCTCCTTGGCCACCTTCATGCCGCGGCCGACGGTGTTGGAGTTCGGGTTGTTGTTGCGGGCGGCGGCCTCGATGAGGTCCTTGCGGCCGAGCAGCAGGCCGGCGTTCTGCGGGCCGCGGATGCCTTTGCCGCCGGAGAAGGTAACGAGGTCGAAGCCCATGGCGGTGTAATTCCAGAGGTTGGAGATGGGCGGGACGTCTGCGGCGGCGTCGTTGAAGCAGGGGACGTTGTGGGAGTGGGCGACGCGGATCCAGTCCTCGCGCGAGATCGGGCTCTCCTGGGCGGCGTTGAAGTAGTGGCACATCACGGTGCGTTCGTTGAAGGCGCGCTGGTAGTCGTCCATGGTTTCGACGGTTACGAATTCGATGCCGCAGTTGCGCAGCGCGTGGTCGTATTCGTAGCGGTGGGTCTTCTGGACAATGACCTCGTTTTTTAGACCCTGCATGGAGTTGGGGATGGCCTTGATCGAGTCTTCGTTGCCGCGGGTGATGCAGGCGGCCATGCCGAGCGTGAGCGCCGAGGCCGCGCCGGCGGTGACGAGCGCCGCTTCGCAACGGAGGCGTTTGGCGAGGTATTCACCGGCCTTGGTCTGCAGTTCCTCGAGCCGGACGGGGTGTTTGGCGGCCTGATTGACGGCTGCCCGGACCTGCGGCGGCATGACCGCGGCGGTGAGGAATGTGTAGGTGCCGGCGGCGTTGACGATCTTGCGGACGCCGAGCTTTTCGTAATAGTCGACCGGTTCGGTTTCGTGACCCGCGGTGGCTCCGGCCTGTAGAGCGGTTCCGGCGGCCAATGCTCCGCCCGCCGCGCCGAAAAACCGTCTACGTGTCGTTGGTACAAACATGCTGTTGTTGCCTTCCATCGCCTCTGACTATATATCAAAGCGGCAGCGCGATCCACAGATGAGAAGCTGAAATATGCGCACGCGCGATCATCATTACCGGGTGACGGTTCGCTGGACGGGCAACCTGGGTTCGGGCACATCGGGCTACGGGGCGTACTCGCGAAATCACGAGATTCAGAGCGAGGGGAAAGCGCCGATTGCGGGGTCTTCGGATCCGGTGTTCCGGGGCGACGCGGACCGGTACAACCCGGAAGAATTGTTCGTGGCGTCGCTGGCGGCTTGCCACAAGCTTTGGTTTCTGCACTTGTGCGCGGATGCGGGCGTTATCGTTACGGCGTATGAGGACGAAGCCGAGGGCTGGATGCAGGACACGGCGGGAGGCGGGGGCCGGTTCGTGCGTGTGAGGCTGCGGCCACGCGCGACGATCGCCGGGGCGTGGGAGGCCGCGACCATCCGCGAGTTGCACCGCTCAGCCCACGAGAAGTGCTTTCTGGCGAGTTCGGTGAACTTCCCGGTCGAAGTGGCGCCGGAAGGGCTGGATTAGCCCAGCGGGCTTCGGCGCCGTGTTCGCCGATTCTACGCCGCTGTTGGCCGAATTACGATGGCGCGGGGGGCGGGCAGGGTCTACGCTGAAACCATGAGTGGCCCCACTCCTCCTCCATTGCAGGATTTCCGCTGGCGGCGGTACCGGAACCGGCGCAACCGCGGCGCTTCCGGGGTGATCCTGGGCGCGGCGATCATCGCCGTGGGGGTGCTGCTGCTGCTGGACAACCTGGGCATCGTTGAGGCTCAGAATCTGTGGGATTACTGGCCGGTGATTCTGATTGTGCTCGGTCTGGCGCGCCTGACGAACAGCGCCAACGCTTCGAGCCTGGTATGGGGCGGAGCGATCACGGCCGCGGGCGCGCTGCTGCTGCTGAACAATCTGCACCTGTTTCCTTTCTCGTTCCATATGTTGTGGCCGCTCCTGATCATTGCGTTCGGAGCGAGCATGTTGATCCGCGCCGCGGAGGCACATCGATACATTGGGGCGCCGCCCGGAGGAGCGACCTGCAACGGACCAAGTTTCAATGTTTGGAGCGTATTTGGCGGCGTGGAGCGGCGCATTGAGACTGACGACTTCCAGGCCGCGTATATCTCGGCGGTCTTCGGCGGCGTGAAGCTGGACCTTCGGCGGGCGCAGATCAAGCAGGGGCGGGCGATCATCGACGTGAACGCGGCGTTTGGCGGTGTCGAGATGATGGTGCCGGAGAACTGGAGCGTGGTGGTCGAGGCGACGGGTGTGTTCGGCGGGGTCGAGGACAAGACGCGGCCTCCGCTTCAGGTTCCCGGACAGCCGAATCCTGTGTTGGTGGTGACCGGGGCGGCTGTGTTCGGCGGCGTATCGGTCGCGAACTGAAGAACGGACCCGCGCCGGCATGCATCCGTTGTTTGCCAACAAGACGGGCTTGTTGCTGTATCTCGCCCTGTGGATCCCTTTTGGGGCGACGCTGGCGTACCTGTTGTCGGTCACGGGCGGGATGCCATGGCGCGAGACGGCTTCGATCACGGCTCCGCTGGCGGCGATCTTTGCCTTCGTTTGCCTGTCGGCGTGGTATCTGTGCCGGTATCTTCCGCTGGGCGCCGCGCGGGTTCCGTCGCTGGTGCTGAACCACGGCGCGGCGGCGATGATGGCGGCGCTGCTGTGGGTGATTGCGGCGAAGGGGTTCTCGCTGCTACTCGAACGAGCGTTTCCCGGCTTCGACGGGCGATTTTCGCGCCAGTTCCCGCTGCTGTTCGCGATTGGCTTGCAGCTTTACCTGCTGGCCGTGGCGGTTCACTACATCCTGCTGGGATTGGAGCGGTCCCGCGAGGCCGAGCGGCACGCACAGGAGGCGATGCTGGCGGCGCGGGAGGCGGAACTGCGGGCCTTGAAAGCGCAGATCAATCCGCACTTTCTGTTCAACAGCCTGAACTCGATCAGCGCGCTGGCGACGATGGATGGATTGCGGGCGCGCGACATGTGCCTGGCGCTTTCCGATTTTCTGCGCCGCACGCTGAGTCTGGGGGACAAAGAGACGATTCCGCTCACCGATGAGATCGCCATGGCGCAGCTATATCTGTCGGTGGAAAAGGTCCGTTTCGGGGCGCGGCTGCGCTTTGAGACTCGACTGGACGGAGCGTGCGCGGGCTGCCCGGTGCCGCCGTTGATCCTGCAGCCGCTGATCGAGAATGCGGTGAAGCACGGGGTGGCGGGGATGGTAGAGGGAGGTTCGATCGCGCTGGCCGCGCGGTGCGGCAACGGGTGGCTGACGATTACGGTTGAGAACGATTTCGATCCCGAAGCCGAGGTGCCTTCGCGGACCGGCATTGGGCTTGAAAATGTGCGGTCGCGGCTTCGGGCGCGGTACTCGGGGGAAGCGTCGTTACGGGCATCGGCAACGGAGGCGACCTACCGCGCCGAACTGGTTCTTCCCTGCCCCAGCCACGGCCGCAAGACGGCAGAGATTTCGCCATCATGAGGAGAGAGCGGACCGATGGCTGAATTCCAGGAACCCGCGATGCTGAAGCATTTCCGGATCGTGTCGAAGCTTGGCGAGGGCGGGATGGGCGCGGTTTATCTGGCGCGCGATACCCGTCTGGACCGGAACGTGGCCATCAAGCTTCTGACCGTGGAATTGGCCGGCGATGCGCGCCATGTCGAGCGGTTCCGGCGGGAGGCGCGGCTGGCTTCGAGCCTGAACCATCCGAATATCGCTCAGATCTACGAGACCGGCGAGCACGAAGGCGCACCCTTTCTGGTGATGGAGTATGTCGAAGGCGAGCCATTGACGGCGCGAATCGCGCGCGGGCCGATGAAACCGGCCGAGGTGCTCGATGCCGGCGCCCAAGCCGCCGATGCGCTCGACGCCGCGCATTCGCAAGGGATCGTACACCGCGACATCAAGCCGGCGAACCTGATCTTCGACGCGCGGGGCCGGCTGAAGATTTTGGACTTCGGGCTGGCGCGGAGGGAAGCCCAGGCGGCCGCGCGCGAGCAAAGAGACGCGGATACGGTGCTGATGACCACCGGGAACCTGGTGCTCGGCACGGTCCACTACATGAGCCCGGAGCAGGCGTTTGGAAAGGACGTCGATCACCGCAGCGACCTGTTCAGCCTTGGCGTGGTGCTGTATGAAATGTGCGCGGGCCGTCCGCCGTTCGACGGCGAGAACTCGCAGCAAGTGATTGCGAAAATCCTTTCCAGCCAGCCCGAGGCGGTGGCGCGGTTCAACTACGAGGTGCCGGAGGGGCTGGACCGCGTGATCCGGAAATGTATCGAAAAGGAATGCGCGCGGCGGTATCAATCCGCGCGGGAGTTACTGGTGGACCTCGAGAATCTCCGCCGCGACGCCGGTAGCCGGGCAACAACTTCCGTGACTGCGCCGAGCGTGCTGCGCGCGGTCATTGTGGATGACGAGGAACTGGCGCGGGGGCTTTTGCGGGAGTACATCGGCGCAACGCCGGGCGTGGAACTGGCGGCGGAATGCGCCAACGGGTTTGAAGCGGCCAAGACGATCCCGGCGCTGAAACCCGACGTGGTGATTTTGGACGTGCAGATGCCGAAGCTCAATGGCTTCGAGGTGCTCGAGTTGATCGGTACGGAAACGCCAGTGATTTTCGCGACGGCGTTCGACGATTACGCAATGCGCGCCTTCGACGCCAACGCTGTGGACTATCTGTTGAAGCCGTTCAGCCTGGAGCGGTTCCAGACGGCGATCGGAAGGGCGAGGCAGCGCACGGGCCAGCCGATGCCGCCGGCCGTCCAGCTTGCGGCCGCGGCGCGCCCGCCGCAGGAGTTTCTCGACCGGATTGTGGTGAAGGACGGCAGCAGGGTGCACATTGTACCGGTGGGCAAGCTCGAATACGCCGAGGCGCAGGACGATTATGTCTCGCTCCACAGCGAGGGCAAGAGCTACCTGAAGCAACAGACGATTTCGAGCCTGGAGGCGAGCCTCGACCCGCGGCGATTCGTGCGCGTGCACCGGTCGTACCTGGTGAACATCGAGTGCGTGGCGCGGATCGAGCCGTACGCCAAGGACAGCCGCGTGGCGGTGCTTACGAGCGGGGCGCAACTTGCGGTGAGCCGGGCGGGTTACGACCGGCTGCGGGCGCTCCTTGAAGGAAGGTAAGCGGCGCGTCAGCCGCCATCGGCGAACTCGGGGTAGAGCGTCGAGCCGCCGTCGACGAACAGGCTGTGGCCTGTGATGAAGTCGGCTTCATCGGAGGCGAGCCAGACGGCGACGCTGGCGATGTCTTCCGGTTGGCCGATGCGGCCGTAGGGGATGAGCTTCAATAGCTGCTTCAGGGCTTCGGGTGTGGCCCAGGCCGCGTGGTTGAGCGGGGTCTGGATGGCGCCGGGGCAGATGCTGTTGACGCGGATGTGGTGGGGGGCCACTTCCTGCGCGAGCGTTTTCATCAGCATCATGACGCCGCCCTTCGAAGCGGCGTAGTTGACGTGGCCGGCCCATGGGATCACCTCGTGAGCCGAGCTGATGCAGATGATTTTTCCGGTAGCCCGGGAAACCTCCGGCACCGCGCCCCGCCGTTTGAACTCGCGGATGGCCTCGCGCGCGCAGAGGAACTGACCGGTGAGATTAATGCCGATGACGCGGTTCCAGTCGGCGAGCGTCATGGTGTCGATGCTTGCGTCCTGCTGCACGCCGGCGTTGTTGACCAGAATGTCCAGGGTGCCGAACTCGCCGATGGCGTGAGCGAACATGGCGCGGACCTGGGCTTCGTCCGAGACATCGGCCTCACAGGCGAAAGCGCGGCTGCCCGCGGCGGTGATGCGGTCCACCGCTTCCCGCGCGGCGGCGAGGCTGGCCCCGACGTAGTTAACGCAGACATCGGCGCCGGCTTCACCGAGGGCGATGGCGACGGCATGGCCGATTCCGGAACTGGCGCCGGTGACTAGCGCCTTCTGATGGGCGAGCGGGCGGGATGTCATTCTTCGAGCGCCACCCTCAGGATTTCGGCGACGCTCCAGGCCTGGGCGATACAGCCGCGGGCGGCATGCGGGGGATCGCCGTCGAAGATTTCCGACACCTGGCCGAGGCCGGCGTCAAACAGGTGTCCACGAAAATTGGCGAGCCACTCCTGCTCGAAGCGCCGCGATTCGGCACCGTCGCCGTAGACGCGCCGGCGAGCGCGAAAGAACGGTCCGATGAGCCAGGTCCACACCGTTCCTTGATGATACGCCGTGTCGCGGCTGCGCACATCGTTCTCGTAGCGGCCGCGGTAGCGTGGATCGAGAGGGGAGAGTGTACGCAGGCCGAAGGGTGTCAGGAGTTCGCGTTCGACGCGGTCCACAATGGCCCGGCCGGTCTCGAGATCGAGCATGGAGTTGGGAAGGCTCACCGCGAAGATCTGATTGGGGCGAATGCTGCCGTCGCGCCGTTGGCCGTCGACGACGTCGTAGAGGCAGTTCTCATTGTCGTTCCAAAAGAGGGGGCGGAAGGAGTTTCTGGCGCGATCGGCGAGGGTAGCGAAATGCCGCCGCGCCGAGAGATCGCCGAAATTCGCGGCGAAGGATTCCATTACGCGAAGGGCGTTATACCACAGCGCCTGCACTTCGACCGGCTTGCCGCGGCGGGGTGTGACGACAAAATCGCCGATCTTGGCATCCATCCAGGTCAACTGCACGCCTTCTTCCCCGCCCTCGAGCAGGCCGTCGGCATCGACGCGGATTCCGTACAGCGTGCCGCGTTCGTGCCAGGAAAGGGCCTCGCGGAGCGGCGCGTAGAGATTCTGGCGGACGTATTGATAATCTTTCGTCGCCTCGACGTAGTCGCGCACGGCCTCGATCAGCCACAGGGTCGCGTCGATGGAGTTGTAGTCGGCGGCGCCTTCTTCGGTGAAGCGGTTCGGCACGAGGCCGTCGCACATATGCTGGGCGAAGACCAACAGAATCTGCCGGGCGAGGTCGTGCCGGCCGGCAGCGAGCGAGAGGCCGGGCAGCGCGACCATCGTGTCGCGCCCCCAATCTCCAAACCACGGGTAGCCCGCGATCACGGTCTTGAATCCGTTGCGTTGGACGACGAACTGGCCGGCGGCCCGGCGCAGCATCTGGATGAAGCCGTCACCCGAGGAGTCAGCGTCCTCCTGTTTGCGCCGCGCCAATTCTCGCGCCCGCATCGGCTCGACGCCGTCGATGGTGCAGGGAGCGGCCGAGGCCGCGAGCGACACGAGGGGCTGGCGCACCAGGTCGTAGGTCAGCGTGAAGGGCTGATGCAGATCTTCGACAAAATCGAGACCGCGCTGGCGCTCGGCTTCGTACTCGAAGCTGTGGTACCACTGCCCCTTCGTCTCGAAGATGGGCGCGTCGTGAGCAAAGTGGAGCGGAGGCTGGGAATCATATGGCCGCATCCACACCGCGCCCGGGGTCTGCCGCACGGCGGTGTCGAAGGCGGAGTTCTCGCGCGTGAGGTCGTGATAGCCGCGGAAGGCGACCAGCGGACGAAGTTCGAGCGAAATGGCCCGGCCGGCTGAACCGCCGATCATCTCATACGTGACGATGACGGTGTTCTCACCCTGGACTAGCAAGACGCTCTTTTCAAGAGTGCATCCGTCGATCGACCAAGTGAACACCGGGCCGGGATCCAGGCGGAAGCCGGACTGGAGCAGGTGCCCTTCGGGATGGATGGCGCCGGGAAACTGATTCACCGACAGTTCGAACCGGACGCCGTCGATGACGAGGGTTTCTTCGAATTTGGAGAGCAGGACGGCGCGGCCGACGGGAGGCTGTGTCGCGGCGGCGAGCAAGGCGTGATAGCGCCGCGTGTTCATGCCGCAGATCGTGGAGGAGGCAAAACCGCCGATGCCGTTGGTCTCCAGCCATTCGCGGCTCATGGCCTGGCTCAGGCTGGAGCAGAGAGAACCCGGAACGACGATCACCATTTTATTGCAGCACAACAGCGGCTTGAGACCATACCCCAAACCGGGTATTTTCATTAAGATCCGATGACGACTTAACGATTGGTCAACAGGCGTTGGCGGCCTTGCGAGGGCGTTTTCTCAAGCCGGTCTGTTCGCTCCCGATAGACCCGCAGGCGCCAGGGGAAGCGCGCGGAGACCCTTGCCGGTGGCGGCGAGGATGGCGTTGCGAATGGCGGGAGCGATAGTGACAATCGGGGTTTCGCCGGCGCCGGCCGAGTCGAGATCGCGGCGATTCACAAGGACCGTCGACAGTTCGGGCAGGTCCGCGAAGCGGGGAACGCGATAGCGGCTGAGGGCGGGATTGGTTATCCGGGAGCCTTCGAATTCGATCGCCTCGAACAGCGCTCCTCCGATGCCCATCATCACCGCGCCTTCGACCTGATTCTTCAGATGGTCCGGGTTCACGATTGCGCCGCATTCGAACGCCGTCGAAACACGGCGGACGCGGACTTTTCCGCTCCCCGGATCGATTGCGATCTCGACGCAGTTGGCGACGAACGAGCCTTTTTCCATCCCGCAGGCCAGGCCAAAGCCACGTCCGGGTCCGCTCTTTTCCCTGCCCCATCCGAAGCGCTCCGTAGCCTGCTCAAGCACGGCGCGCACGCGCGGCTCTTTCAGATTGCGGAGACGGAACTCAAGCGGGTCGACACCGGAGGCCGCGGCGATATCGTCGATATGGGACTCGCGGACGAAGTGATTTGCCGTGGCGGCCAAGCCGCGATACGATCCCTGGCGCAACGGAGAGCGCGTTGGGTGGAAGGCGATGAGCTGATGCGGGATTTCGTAGGGCGTGGCAAGGCCGGAGGGGCCCGAGTTGTAGTTGTGAAATTCCCAGGCCAGCAGTTTGCCGTCGCTCGACGTGGCGCCGCGCACTTCGATGAGGCCGGCGGGGCGCAGGTAGGCAAAGCGGAACTCCTCCTCGCGTGTCCAGACGACTTTTACCGGGCGGTTGGTGGCCTTGGCCAGGCGCGCCGCCTCGATGGCGCATTCGCCGGTGTGCTTGCCCCCGTAGCCGGAACCGCAGTCGGGCATCAGGACATGAACTTTCTTGACATCGAGCCCGAATGCGCCGGCCAACTCCTCGCGCACGCCGAACGGGCGCTGGGTGCCGGTCCATACCGTGAGGCCGTTGGGTGTCCACTCGGCGACCGCGGCCCGCGGCTCGAGCGGCACGTGAGCGATATAAGCCACGGTGTAGTGGCCCTCGACCGTGTGCGCGGCCTGTTGCCAGGCCGAGGCGACGTCGCCGGAGCGGACGGCATCTTCGGCCGGACCCGCGGGGTTGCGCTTGAAGTAGTCGAAGACTTCGGAGTTCGACGGACCAGCCGGAGTGTTCCAATCCGCCTTGACTGAAGCGAGGGCACGGGCGGCGGCGCTGACACTTGGCGCCGCGGCGCCGACGAACTTGCCATCGCGCACAATCGTCGCTCCGCCGGTTTTCGGCGCGGCGCTCACGTCTACGGAGACCAGGTCCGCATCCCAGGCCCGCGGGCGCAACACTTTGCCGTAGAGCATGCCGGGGCGCATTATGTCCGACGGGTAGCGATGCGCGCCGGTGACGATGTCACGGGCGTTCACTTTGGGGACTGATTCGCTGCGCGGCCGGCTGACCTGCTCCTTCCCGATGGTGCGGGTGATCGCCTTGCCATGCGTCAGTTCGCCGTAGGCCGCCGAGCGGCCCGATTTCGGGTCGCGCACGCAGCCGTCCGCGGCTTCGAGCGTCGCCGGATTCACGCCCCAGTGTTGGGCTGCGAGTTCGATGAGCGCCTGGCGCGCCGCCACGCCAGCCGCGCGCATCCGCGGCGCCATGGTGGGCGTTGTCCGGCTGCCGAAGGTGCCCATGTCGAATGGGGTGCGCGCGGTGTCGCCCATCACCATCTCAACCTGGCCGGGCGCCACGCGCAGTTCCTCGGCGACCGCCTGCGTGAGCGCCGTGCGGCTGTTCTGGCCGACCTCGACTTTGCCGGTGAACGCGGTGACGCGGCCATCGGGGCCGATGTGCAGCCACGCTTCGACGGCGTCCGGGAGCGGTTCGCCCCTCCATGCCCCGCGGGCCCGGCCGGACTCCTGCGCGGCGGCCGAATGCGGGATCAGGACGAGCAGCCCGCCTCCGGCAAAGAGTTTCAGGACGTCTCTGCGCTCGGTCTCGAAATGGTAGGCGGGCTTTTCGAGAAGTTCGTATCGCTCGCGTTCAGGCATGACGTCCTCCCGTCGAGACGGAGCGGAGCGCCTGCAGGATCCGCGGGTAGGCGCCACAGCGGCAGACGTTGCCGTTGAGCGCGCGGCGCGCCTCCTCTTCGCCCGGGTGCGGATGGCGATCGAGGAGCGAAACGCAACTGAGGATCATGCCCGCGGTGCAGTAGCCGCACTGCATTGCGCCCGCGTCGAGAAACGCCTGCTGCACGGGATGGAGCTGCCCATCGGATTCCAGGCCCTCGATGGTGGTTATCTCGCGGTCCGCGACGGCGCCGAGGGGCGTGATGCAGGAGCGGACTGGGGAGCGATCCACGAGAACGGTACAGGCGCCGCACTGGCCTTCGCCGCAGCCATACTTGGTTCCTGTTAGTCCGAGATCGTCGCGGAGGAATTCCAACACGCTCCGATCCGGATCTTGCGCGGAGACGTCTTTGCCGTTGACCCGCAGTTTCATGGGCTTCGCGCGCCCTCCCTTCGAGTGCCGGCGCGCGGCGATCCGCGGCCGCCGGATGGTTTGATGATACTCCGCGGCGGATCGAAGCGGAGTGGGCCGTAGAACGGACACCGCGGCGGAGTTCCGCTTTGAAACGGGGTACGGTTTGGCGGAGATACAGTGTGACCCCTTGCACTATGAAGGCGTGAACCCCACTCAAAAGAACGTAGGCGACGGAATTTTCCGGCCCACGGATCGCGAGGCGCACCAGCGCGCCATCGCTCTCGCGCTGTGCCAGATGGACAAGCAGTTCGGTCCGGGCGCGGTGCTGCGTCTTGGGTCGCGGAATCTGCTTCCTGTCACGGTGATTCCAACCGGCTCGATTTCGGTCGACGCCGCGCTGGGCGTGGGTGGATTCCCGCGAGGACGGGTTGTAGAGATCTTTGGCCCGGAGTCTTCGGGCAAGACGACGCTGGCGCTGCAGGTGATCGCGGAGGCGCAGAAGGCCGGTGGGACAGCGGCGTTCGTGGACGCCGAGCATGCGCTCGACGCGACCTATGCGCGGAACCTTGGCGTGGACGTCGACAATCTCATCGTGTCGCAGCCGGACTGCGGCGAACAGGCGCTGGAGATTGCGGGCGCGCTGATCGGCAGCGCAGTTATCGATGTCCTGGTAGTGGACTCCGTCGCGGCGCTTGTTCCGAAGGCGGAACTCGAGGGAGAGATGGGCGACAGCCATATGGGGCTGCACGCGCGGCTGATGTCGCAGGCGCTTCGGAAGTTGACCGGGGCGGTGGCGCGGACCAACTCGCTGCTGATCTTCATTAACCAGATCCGCGAAAAGATCGGCGTTATGTTCGGCAATCCGGAAACGACGACTGGCGGGCGGGCGCTGAAGTTCTATGCCTCGGTGCGCGCCGACGTGCGGCGCGGCGCGGCGATCAAGGACGGGGAAACGGTGATCGGGAACCGCACGAAGGTGAAGGTGGTGAAAAACAAAGTGGCCTCCCCGTTCCGCGAAGCCGAGGTAGACATGCTGTTCGGGCACGGGTTCTCGCGCGAGAGCGACCTGCTCGACTGCGGGGTAGCGCAGGGCGTCGTGGAAAAGAGCGGGAACTGGTTCAGCTTTCGCGGCGAGCGAATTGGCCAAGGGCGCGAGAACGCTCGCACCTACCTGACGGAGCACGCCGATACCGCATCGCTCCTTGAGGGCGACCTGCGTCAGAAGCTCGGCTTCGCGTCCGAACCCCAGGTGACGGGAAGCTCCGCGAAGCCGGCCGCGGCTGAGCCGGCAGGCGCCGTGGCACGCGCGAAAACCGCCTGAAACCGTTCTTGGGAGGGCTGTGTCGAACTCCCCGGAAGACGGGCGAGATGCGCGGCGGGAGACGGTTTTCCACCGCTTCGGACCCCGAAAAGGCCGTCTGGTGCGGGTTTCATGCAACTTTGTGCAGATTTTGCCCGAAAAATCGCGGTTTTCTGCCTCCAGGCTCTTTACAACGGACGAAGTTCGCCGGTATGATTTAGTAGCAAAACACAACGGGGTGATTTTGTTTTAGGATCGCCTCGGGTGGGCGCTCGGACTCGCAAGCGTTGCGAATTGCCGGCGCGTTACTCAAGTCAGGACTAAGGAGAGCAACATGGCAGCTTCAACCAAGATGACCCAGTCGCAAGTCGTGAAGGAACTGGCGGAGACGACGGGCGTCCCCACCAAAGTGGCGAAGCACTTTGTGACGGCGTTCTCGGATATGGCCGTCCGCGAAACCAAGAAGAGCGGGATGTTCGTGATTCCCGGCATTGGCCGCCTGGTGCGCGTGGAGCGCAAGGCGCGCATGGGCCGGAATCCAGCGACCGGCGCGGCGATCAAGATCCCGGCGAAGAAGGTGGTCAAGTTCCGGGTGGCCAAGGCGGTGAAGGACGCGATCGTTCCGCCGAAGAAGAAGTAAGCGAGAGTGGGGGAAGACCGAAAATGAGAGAGGCCCCGGGGACTCGAGTCCGCGGGGCCTTCTTATTTGAGAAGTCGAACTAGAACCGGTCCAAGGACTTGCGGACCGTTTCGGGAAGCCCTAGGCCTGCTTCTTTTCGTCGACGCTGTTGTCTTCTGTCTTCAAGGCATCCTTGAAGCTTTTAATACCCTCACCCAAGCCCTTGGCAACCTCAGGGATTTTCTTGCCACCGAACAACAGCACGGCGACAACCAGGATTACCAGCAACTCAGGCAGGCCAATCGAACGCAGCATGAGGCCTCCTTTGCTATCCATTTCATTGTAGGTAGGCGTTCCGTCCGGCGTCAAGCCGGGTTTCGCGGCTCGGGCGCCCGGTGGCCGCCAAAGGAGCGTCGTAAGATTACGACGCAGAAGAAGAAAAGAGACGCCACGCTCAGGACAGCCGATGGCGGCTCGGGCGCCGGAGCCGCCTGGAAGGATCCGTAGGGCGCTGGAGGGAAGTACTGAAGGTCGAGCGGCCCCATTGTGGTCGAAAGAAGCGTGATCGGGCCATACGCAGGCCCCGCAAGCGGGCCGATCGGCGAAGAGAGGTCGTATTTGCTCAGGCTCGCGTTGGAAATGGCGAGGATGTCCACTGCCCCCACACCGAAACCTGCCGAATCAGCCGCCGGGTTGGCAAAAATGTAGGCCGAGCCGATCTCCAGCGGCACGGCCCCGGGTCCGGAGATTCCGATGGTGGCTGATCCGGGTACGAGCGACAGCCAATACTCCCCCCCGGCGGTGCGCACAATGTTGCTGGTGTCGCCGGCGCCGGTAAACGTGATGGCTTGTCCGGCGAACGAATCGTCGCCGAGCCAGCCGATTCCGTAGGCTTGAATCGTAAATGTCAGCTCGCCGGCGTGGGCGGAACACAGGGACAAAAGTACAGCGAGAATGACATGCGCCCTGGGTTTCATCGTCCCTGGCCCGGCGGTGGGCCCGTTATAGTAGTGGGAACCGGGAGGAAACTTCTGTGCCGTCTAAGACCGAAAAATTCGACCAGGGGAGCGAGGTGAGGAAGCTGGCGCGCGAGCGCGTTGGCCCGGTGAAGCCGTCACGTCCCATCCCGGAGAAAACGAAACGGCGCAAGGCGAAGCACAAGAAGCAGGAAAACGCCGAATAGCCTGCGCTCAGCGCTGGAAGGCCGCTCCGATGAGCCGGAACACCAGCGGAATGAACCAGGCCGGCGAGATGACGAGAAACGCTTTCCCTTTTGGCGTTTTCGCCAGCGCGGCTAGGCTGAGCCCAAGCATGATGATGTACCAGACCTCAAACAGCGAAAAGAAGTTCAGTAAAGCATAAGGGATTCCCTTCAGACTGTCGAAAAAGATATCGAGACCGAACGGCGGTTGGAGTTGCTGAACGGACTCGATCTCGTCGCCTTTCAGCTTAATGACGGCATAACCGGCGATCACCTGCAGGACAGTGATGATTGAGCAGGCGCTGAGAAGGGAGAAAATACTTGAAAACCCGATCTTGACGCCCATCATCGAGCACGCGATGCCAACGAGCCATGCAGAGAGCAGCAGAATCCCCACAATGAGAACGGGGCTTGCGATGGAAAAGCCGTACGTGGCGGCTCTTATCGCCGGCAGGGCGTTTGCAAACTGCTCGCGCGACAGGTTTGGTGGAGGGTTCAACTCCATCACCCGGAGAGTCACCGGGACGAGCGCGAGGCTCACCACCAGTACAGCGATACACAGCAAGGCGAGGGGAAAAATCCAGAACCCTTTCTTGGAGGCGCACCTGGCTACACCTCCCGGATCGACCAGGGCGTTGAAAGTGCCCGAAACGGATTCGCCGAACGTGGCCCGTTCGACCTGGGTTGCTTCAGTCATGGTGCTGCTCCCTTCTTCGGGTGCGGAGCAAGAGAAAAACGTGCTGCGTGCGCCGCTGAGCCGAATTACCCTACCCTCCGTGGAATTATAGCGCCGGTTCTGATTCCTGCAAGGGAATTTCGCCTGGATTCCGCGTGGAGCCGGATATGGATTCGGGCTGGCGGTATCTTGAGAGGGATGGTTTCAGGCCGTGAAAAGTTCAAGTTGGGGATTGCCGCCTATGCGGTCTTGGCCGCCTTGGCCGGGCTGACGCTGCGGGGTCCGTTCCGGATTGCGGTCCTGATCCTCCTCGCCGGTCTCGCGGCAAAAACGTGGATCGGCATCCTGCGGGATGGCTCCTAGGAGCACCCGCCGCATTCCATTTTGAAACGTCCGTGCCTGCCTGAACCCACTCCCCTTCCAGTTCGGAACACCGGAGCGGCCCGAGAAAGAGCCTTAGCCGTGATTTCAGTTACTTAAGGGTCACCTTAAGGTGGTTGAGCTCGTGCATTCCTGTCTAGCGCCGCCGTGAAAAGCGGACGAAAAGGAAAAGAAGCATCGGGCGATGAAAACACGGCCAACGGCATCGGCGAAGAAACGGGCAGACCGGGATCAGGTGATTTTGGAACACTTGCCCCTGGTTCGGGTGATAGCGGTGCGGGTTCACGCGAACCTGCCTGTGTATGTTGAGCTCGAAGACCTGGTGCACGCCGGCGTGCTGGGTTTGATTGACGCCGTGGCGAAATACAACCCAAACAAGGAAGTGGCTTTTTCCAGCTACGCCAAACATCGGATCAAGGGGGCGATTCTCGACAGCCTTCGGCAGCTCGACTGGGCCTCGCGCGATCTCCGCCGGCGGCAGCGGCAGGCCGACGTAGCGGCGCATGAGCTGACGGCGGAATTGAAGCGCCTTCCTACCGAAGAAGAACTCGCCTCGCGGATGGGAATTGAAGTGGAGCACTGGCGCCGGCTGGCGGTTGAGATGCACAACTCGGGCGTCATTTCGGCCTCTTCGCGCATGGTGGACCAGGAGGACCTGCCTGCGCCGGACTTTCCGGCAAAACCCGACACCCGGCCGGACACGATCTGCGTTCGCTCCCAGATGCGGTCCGTTCTCACCACCGCCATCAAAACCTTGCCGGAGCGGTACCAGAGGGTCGTGATGCTGTACTACAGCGGAGAGATGACGATGAAGGAAATCGGCGGTCTGATGGGGATAAACGAGAGCCGCGTCTCGCAGATTCACAAAGCGGCGCTGGAACGAATGGCGGCCGCGCTCGAGCAGAGCGGGATTCGCTCGTCGCAGGAGTTCTGATTGAATGGTGTAATCGCCAGGACGCTCAGTGAACCTCGATCCAGTAAGGCATCAAGTCCAGGAGGCCGCCGCCGAGCAAGAGCCTCGCTGTCGGAGCGAAGGCGCGCACATCGGCGGGCAACAGAGCCAGCGGGTCGGCCTGCGGCGCCCAGAGCGAGAGCAAATGGCCGCGAATCGAATCGATGGCCGGAGACTCCTGCTCGCCGCGGCTCATCAGAAGATCTAAAAGAGAGCGTTTCCGCGGGTAGGAGACGAGCGTAATCGCTGCTGAGGAGGGGATGCCCGCTCGCCGTTTGACGAGATCGATGGCCGCGTCCAACCCTCCCATCTCATTCACCAGGCCGTGATCGCGCGCCTGCGTTCCCAGCCACACCCGGCCCTGGGCGAGCGGTTCGATGTCTGCGGTTGTCAGCTTGCGACCTTCGGCGACGCGCTTCAGGAAGCTTTGGTAGAAACTGTCGATCTGGGAAGCGATCTTGTTCTGCTCATCCGGGGTCAGCGGATTGTAGCCGGAATCAAGGCCCGCATACCGGCCGCGAGACAGGGAGTCCCGCTTGATGCCGAGTTTGTCGTAGAGGCCGCGCATGCTGAAGCGTGTGTAGATGACGCCGATCGAGCCGGTGAGCGTGTTCGGGTAGGCGACAATCGGGTCGCCTGTCATGGAGATGAAGTAGCCCCCGGAGGCGGCATAATCGCTCATCGAAATAACAACCGGCTTCTTCCGGCTCAGGGCTCGGGCCGCCTGAAGGATGTCGTCGGAGGCGACGCCATCCCCGCCTGGCGAGTCCACACGCAACACGACACCTTGAATGCCAGGATCCGAGGCGACGTCCCGCAGCACGCGCGTGAAACTCCGGGAAGCAATCAAACCGTCGGAGAAATCGTTCTGGCTACCCCCGCGCACGATCATTCCTTCGGCCGAGACTAAGGCGATCCGCTTCGGGCCTTCGACGCCCGGCACGGTCGACGCCGGAATCTTTGCGTACACTCTTCCACTCGCCAGGCGCAAGGACGTCTGACGAAGCCTTGCGGCGAGGTCGTGTTCGAGCGCGTCTTCGAATCCGAGCTGGTCAACCAGTCCGTCAGCCAGGGCCTGGCCGGCGGGCAATGGCCCCTCGTCCACCATCTTGCGGACTTCTTCTACGCTCTTGTGGCGCGATGTAGAGATGACGTTGAGCAGATCGCCGTAGTATTGGTCGAGGACCGCGGTGAGGACTTCACGTGTCTCCGGGCTCATGGAGGTACGCGTAAACATATCGCCGGCGTCTTTGTATTTGCCCGCGTGAATGACTTCGGCCTTGACGCCGACCTTGTCCAGCGTATCCTTGAGATAAAGCGTCTCGACCTGGAGGCCTTTCACGTCCAGCGAGTCGAGCGGCGTCAGGTAGATGCGGTCCGCCAGGCTCGCGACATAGTATTCGCGGGCGCCGGGATTCCGCAAGAAAGCATAGAGCGGCTTGCCCGACTTGCGAAATCGATCGAGTTCGAGCCGGAGCTCCTGGAGCTTCGCCCATCCGACCGTCAGACCGCGAGGTTCGAAGACGACGGCGCGGACGCGAGGGTCGGCGGCGGCCTTTCGAAGCGTCAGCCAGACGTCGGGGAGCGTCATCGGGCTCTGCGCTTCGAGAAACGCCAGCGGGATCTCGGGCGGCGCTTTCTCAGGGAGGTCGCCGCTCAGACGCAAGATGAGCGTGGAGCCGCTCTGGATCGATGGGGCCGTGCCCGCCAGACGCGCAATGGCGAACACGCCGATGAAAAGTACCAGGGCGCACAGCACCAGCCCTGTCAGGATACCGAGCAAGTAGTTTTTCAAGACAAGCCCTTTGCCCGTATTATGACTGGAGCTTCAGAGAAAATCATCCTGGCGGGAGGCGAGTGACAGAGATCGGGAGCTAGACCGGGGCCGCGATCTGAATAATCTTCTTTTGAATCGCGTACTGGACCAACTGGGCCTTGTTGTGAATGTCGAGCTTTCGCATGAGGTTGAACTTGTGCGCCTCGATGGTTTTGACGCTCAGGTTCAGGTCGCAGGCGATCTCCTTCACCGATTTGCCCTCGGCGAGAAATTTGATGACTTCCCTTTCGCGCGGCGTGAGGCTGGCCAGACGCGAGCGGGGCGCAGCGGAGCGGATATGATTGCGGAATCCGTCCACGAGCTGCGAGAGCATGCGAGGGCTGACGTAATTCCCGCCGCGAGCCACATCTCGGACCGCGCCGGCGAGCTGACTTGCCGGGCTGTCCTTGAGGATATAGCCGCTGGCGCCTACTTCCATCGCCTCGACGAGATAGTCTTCGTCGTCGTACATCGTAAGGAAGATGATGCGCGTTTCCGGATGTGCACGGCGAATCTGCCGTGTGGCCTCGAAGCTGCTCAGGCCGTTCATGCCGATGTCAAAGAGCACCACATCGGGGTGTGCCTGCGTGGTGAGGGCAATCGCCTCGGAGGCGCTGGACGCCTCGCCCAGCACTTCCATATCCGGTTCTGCTGACAGCAGATTCCGGATCCCCTGGCGGAAGAGTGTGTGGTCATCCGCAAGCACGATTCGAATCTTCGACATGAGACTTCCCTTCTGGTGGATTTGAGCGGGTACCCTCGGTGACGATGTTTAGCGCCTGAACGCTGTCGTCCGCCATGGGGACCGTAATGCGGAGCGTGGTTCCCTGGCCCGCTTTGCGGCGTGTCCCGGGCCGGCGAGAGTCGATGCTGAACTGGCCGCCGAGCAGCATCACCCGCTCACGCATGCCTGCCAAGCCGAACGAGCCGCCTCGGTGAAACGCCTCGTTTGAGTCGAACCCTACGCCGTTGTCCTCCACGATCACCCTGACCGACTCATCGGCAAGTTCCACCGAAAGGTTTACAGCGGTCGCCTGTGAGTGCCGGGCGATGTTGTTACAGCACTCCTGAAGAATGCGGTAGACGGTGATCTCGACTTCCTGCCGCAGGCGGCCGAGGCGGGCGGAGCGAAGCCGGACGCGTCCGGGGAAAACATCGCGGAAGCGCTGGACGAGTTGGCGGAGCGCGGCTTCGAGCCCCATCTGCGAAAGCAACGACGGGCTGAGGGCGGCGATGAGCCGCCGGGTTTCGAGAATGGCGCGTTCAGTTAGCTGCCTGGTCTCGGCGATCCCGGCGCGCAAGCCGGGGTCCCGGGCGGCTTCCGCCGCCGCTTCCAGAATTTCCAACCGCAGGCGGATGCACAGCAGGGACTGGCCGGCTTCGTCATGCAGATCCCGGCTGATTCTGCGCCGCTCCGCCTCCTCCACCTGAATCATCCGTCGTGCGAGCCGGCGTACCTGCTCCTCGCTTTGCGCCAGATTTTCCGTCAGCCGGAGCTTGTCGAGAGAGAGGACACAACGCTCGGCTGCTGCCTTTAGCAGTTCCCGCTCCCGAGGGAGGCTGCCGTAAACCTTCTTGAAGCGGAATTGCGCGACGCCCCGCGGCGCGGTAGCACCCGGCAGAGGCAAGGACCATACGCTGCCCGAGCCGTCCGCCCAGTCCGGTTCAATCACGCACTCTCTGGCGTCGCCGGGAGAAAAATCGAGGAACGAGGACAACTGCCCGGCACGGGCGGCACTCACCTGGAATGAGCCGTGCGCGGGTCCATCCGTCGCAGCCTGCAGCACCCAGCCGCCCGGATCCCCGACGCCAGCCAAGTAGAGCCTGGCGGCGCCAGTACGGCAGTAGCGTGCGAGCGTGGCCAGGTAGCGCTCCAGCAGGTCCCGGGCGCCTCGGGCCGCCAGTTCATCCTGAGACAGGTCCAGAAGCGTCTGCGCCTCAGCCTCGCGGACCTGATAGGCCGCATCGTTGAGCACGATGCAGGTGCGGAAATGAAGCTGGTCCGCGGCCGCGCGCATCCTGGCGGCTACGGAGGGCGCGAGCGAGCGCAGCAACGGAGCAATCAACCGATGGTATTCGAGCAACGTGGCGCCGGCGCGGTCCGGAGGGATCTGCAACTTGGCCAGCCGGCGGCCGTTGTACTCAACCTGCTCGAGAAAGTCCTCAAGTCGTCTGCCGGCAGCCAGCATCCCGGCCGCGGCGCCGATGGTCATCCGCGACAGCGAGGCAGTGGAGAGGGGATCGTACCCACTCCGGCGCAGCATCCCTTCATACAGCCGGTCGAACCGCGCATTTTCCCGCTGAAGCCACTTCGCGAAACTTGTGACGGGATCGTTTTTTTGAACTGCCATGGCCGAAACCGCTGTCTAAGGTGGTTATCGGCGGAATCCCTGTGGACATGAGAGCGTCCACACGAAAAGCGTGGACCAGCCTACTAAGGCCGCACGCCGAGCTGCCAGTCGATGAACGACAATTCGTCGGCGAACAGAGCGATCTCGCGTGAAACCGGAAGGCCGCTCGAGTGCCCGGCCTCGGTGTCATAGCGTAGAAGCACAGGCAGACCGGAACCGGAGGAAGCCTGCATCAGCGCCGTCATTTTGCGTGCATGCAGGGGATCCACGCGCGTGTCGAAGTCACCGGAGACGAACAGGATAGCGGGGTATTTGCCCCCTTTTTGTACATGGTGGTAAGGGGAGTATGCGTCGAGTGTCCGGAACTGATTCGCATCGTCGGCCGAACCATACTCGGGGACCCACCAGCGCGCCACTTTGAACTTGTCATACCGGACCATGTCGAGCAGCGGGAACCCGCAGACGATGGCGCGATAGAGGCCGGGCCGCTGGGTCATGGCGGCGCCCATGAGCAGGCCGCCGTTGGAGCGTCCTTCGATGGCGAGATGCTCGGGCTTGGTGTAGCCGAGCCGGATCAGCGTCCCGGCGGCGGCGAAAAAGTCGTCGAAGACGTTCTGCTTTCGGTCGAGCATGCCGGCCTGGCGCCACTTTTCGCCAAACTCGCCGCCTCCGCGAAGATTCGGCACGGCGAAGACGCCGCCCTGGCCGACAAACGCCGCCGGCAGCGGCTGGAACTCCGGCGTCAGCGAAATGTTGAACCCTCCGTAGGCGGTCATCAGGGTGGGATGGCTACCGTCGAGTTTCAGCCCCTTGCGGGCGGTGATGAACATGGGCACGCGCGTGCCGTCTTTCGACCGGAACCAGACCTGCTTGGTTTCGTACACCGCCGGATCGAGCCGGGCCGAGGGTTCGAACCAGGTTTCGCGGGCGCCGGTGGCGAGGTCATATCGGTAAACCGAATTGGGCGCGAGAAACGACCGGAAGGCGAAGAAGGTTTCCGGCGAATCCCAATGCCCGACGAGATCCGAGGCGGTTCCGATGCCGGGCAATTCGACCGTCCGAACCGGCTTGCCTTCGGCGCTGAACACTTCCATTCGCGTGACGACGTTGTCGAGATACGTCGCGGCAAGATGCCCGCCCACGGCGCTGAACCCGGTCATCACGTTCTTACCTTCGGGCAGGACTTCGCGCCAGTTCGTCTGCTCGGGGTGTGCCGCGTCGGCTTCGTAGACGTGCCAGTTCGGCGCTTTCCAGTTGGTGTGAAGGTACAGGCGGCCACCGGCGACCGTGGCGTTGAATTCCGAGTCCACGCCCTTCACCACGGTCAGGATCGGCCCGCCGTCCGCGACATTCTGGACATAAACCTCGTCGCGGCCGCCCGCGCCCAGGCTCGCCGTATAGACCAGATACTTGCCGTCCTCGGAGAGGCGGGCTCCCACGATATAGTCCTTGCCGTAGCTGGAGCCGAAGATTTCGCGGTCCGTCTTCGGATCGGCGCCGAACTCGTGCAGGTGAATGCGAGGACCGATTTTGCCCGAAAACGTCGAGTAATATACGCGCCGGCGATCCGGCGTGATGTTCACGGAGAAATACCGGTTCGGTGGAAACGAGCCAGGCAAGGCCCGACCGGAGTCGACGTCGAGGAAGGTGAGCGAAATCTCATCCTGCCCACCGCGCCGAAGCCCGTAGGCGATCAGCTTTCCGTCCCGGGAGACGCCGGCGAGTGCGACGGAGGTAGTGTGATCGGGGCTCATCGGGTTGGGGTCGACGAGCAGGTGAGGCGCGCCGTGAAGACCTTGCCGGTAGTAGAGCTTCGCCTGGTTCTCACCCGGCAGACGGCGCAGGTAGAAGTAGCGGCCCCCTTCCACCGCCGGCAGACTCATCGTCTCCACCCGCATGAAGCGCGCAAGCCGCCGCTCGATCGCGTGGCGGCCCGGCAGCTTTGTCAGGATCGAATTGGTGTAGGTTATCTGCTCGTTGATCCAGGCGCGGGTTTCTGGGCTGTTCTGATCCTCGAGCCAGCGGTAGGGATCGGTGATGGTCACACCATGTATGGTTTCGGTGACGGGATGGACCGGCGTGGGCGGCGGTGGAGGCACGCTCTGCGCGAAACCGAAGACGGCAGCGGCGAGCAAGGCGATTCGGACCATTGGCGTATTATCCCGCATACGATACAAGATACGATTCCCGGCGTTCGTGGTAGAACTGTTGAGTTATGGCATTTGTGAAAATCGCATCGACGGCGGAATTGCCGCCCGGCGCCCTCATGCAGGCCGAGATCGGCGGATCGACATACGCCGTGTGCAACGTAAATGGCGAGATCCACGCCCTCTGGGGCACGTGCCCGCACTCCGAAGGACCGCTGGGCGAGGGAACGCTGCAGGGCACGATGGTGGTGTGCCCGTGGCACGGCTACGAGTTCGACTGCCGCACTGGCGCAAACGACATGGAGCCGGACCTGAAAGTGGCGCGCTATGCCGTGAAGGCCGAAGGCGGGGACATTCTTCTCGATCCGGATCGGGCGCTGTAGCCTGCCCGGTAGGGAGCGATGCCGGAGCTGCCCGAAGTCGAAACCGTAGTCCGTGGACTTGCGCCGCGGCTGACCGGCTGCGTCATCCGGCAGGCGTCGTTTTCATCGCGTCTTGTCGTGCGCGACGATTTCCAGGCGCTGGCGGCCCGGCTGGCGGGCCGCCGGATCGAGAGTGTCGCGCGGCGGGGCAAGTTCATCGTGCTGCGGCTCGACCGCGGCGCGCTATCGATCCATCTCGGCATGACCGGGAAGCTGCTGCTCGATGGCGTGCGGGGAGCGCATACCCGCGCGGAGTTCGCGCTCGACGGTGGTGTCCTGATCTACGACGACGCGCGGCAATTCGGCCGCATCGAGTATGGGGAGCCGGAACCGAAGCGTCTCGCCGGCCTGGGTCCGGATGCGCTCCACACCGGCAGGGAAGAGTTCATCGACGCGCTACGCCGCCACGCCGGGCGTATTAAGCCGCTGCTGCTCAGCCAGCGCGTCATCGCGGGGCTCGGCAACATCTACGTCGACGAGGCACTATTCGCCGCGCGGATTCACCCCAAGGCGCGCGCTTCGCGTCTGAGCGATCGCCGCTTGCAGGCGCTCCACGAGGCGGTTGCGAATGTGCTTCGGAGGGCCATCGCGGCCGGCGGTTCCTCGATTTCCGATTACGTCGATGCCGAAGGACGCCGCGGCTCGTTTCAGAACGAGCATTGCGTCTATGGCCGCGCGGACGAGCCCTGCCCGGTGTGTGGCGGGACGATCCGGCGGATTGAACTCGGACAGCGCGGGACTCATTATTGCCCGCGCTGCCAGAAGATCTGAGCCTACTGCGCCGGCGCCGCGCCGACCGGCAACTGCACGGTCTGCGATGCCGCCGGTGTTCCGCCCGAAGGCGTCACGCCGATGGTCAACGCATATGAACCGGCGTTCATCGACGACGGGAGTTGGAACGTGACCAGATACACGCCGAATACCCGCGGCTGATAAATCGCCGTGACGCCGCCGATGGGCACGCCGTTCAGCGTCACGGTGACGGGCGCGCTGACTGACTCCCCTGCGCCAGGCACGGTGGTAGAAACCACGGGGATGGTCTGCCCCATGCCTTCGGTGAAGACGACCACCGGATGGCCGGGCACCGCCGGAGACGTGGGCGTGATGTAGGCGCCGGTGGTCCCGTCGACGGCGACCGCGTAGTTGGTCCCGCTGACCGAAGTACTGAAAATCGCGGGCGCGTATTGCATGATCGGCACATTGAGCAGTGTCGCCGAGCCGCTTGCGTTGGTGATCGTCACGTCGGTGGACGTACCGCTGGAAATTCCGAATGGGACGAGGACGTTAATCTGCTCGACGCCGTTCGAATTGACCACCGCGAAGATCGGGGCGGGATTCCCGCCGAACAGCACCTGAATGCCGTTGAGCGAGGTGGGCATTGTCCCGGCGGGCGGCGTGACCACGCCGTTCACACCGGGGGTGAGATTGACGCCGGTGATGGTCAGGATTTCGCCCGGCGTGACCGAGCCCGGAGAGGCGCCGTTCTGCACGAAGCTGGCGCCGTTGAGGAACGAGATATTGCTCGGTCCCGGGGGCGTCGAAGTGAGATTAAACGTCGCGGTGAAGGTGGCATAGCTTGCCGTCACTTCGATCGCTCCGGCGGTGTTGCCGGCGGTCACCATCACCGTCGCATTGCCGTTGTTATCCGTGGTCGCCGAGGGTGCGCTCAGTGTGGCGCCGCCGCCGGTAACCGTGAAGCCGACGGTCACGCCGGGGATCGGGTTCTTCTGGTTGTCGAGCGCCTGCACGACGAGCGCCTGGGAGAACTGCGCTCCGGTGAGCGCGCTTTGGTTGTTGCCCGACACGACGTTCAGACCGCCGGGAATCACGACCACGGTCTCGCTGAACGTCGCTACAACGGCGCTCGATCCGCTGCCGACGGTCATCGTGATCGTGGCGGGGCCGGGGACCTTGCCCAGAATGACAATCACCTGGACTTTTCCATCGGCGTCTGTGACTTTCGGCGCGCCGCTAAGTGTCGCCGAGCCGGAGGTCACCGCAAAGCTGACAGGCTGGGCGGCCAGCGGGTTGCCGTAAGCGTCGGTAAGCTGCGCCACCAGTGAGATGGGCAGCGTCTGGCCCGGCTTGCCAGTTTGTCCGTCGCCTTGAATCTTGGTGAATACGGCCGGCGGACCGGGCGTGATCGTGACGGGTATCGGCAGCGACGGCTGGAGGTTTCCGACGGCCGGCGTGACGGTGGATGAGCCGACGACGCCGTTGAACACGAGATTGCAGGTAACGACGCCTTTGCTGTCCGATAGCGGCGCTCCAGCGCAGGAGGCGCTGGGAGTCGTCTTCGGATCCGCTCCCGCAGGCGGATTCAACGAGATGCCCACGTTCGGCAACGCCGGTCCGCTATTGGACTGGACTAAGAAACGCACGGCGTTGGGGATAGTCGTTCCCGCCGGCCCCGCGTACCCATCGAAGCTCCCGGTAGCCAGATCCGGCGCGAGGCGATAGACGGAAATCGTGCTGCCGGCATTCTGCGTCGTGATCGTCGTGCAGTAAATGCTCGTGGATAACGTACCCAGGGTGGCCGTAATGACCTCCTGGTCATAGCCTGGGATGGAGGGAGGCTGGCCAGCGATCATGTCAATCGAGGCGATGCCGTTGGCATCCGACGCTACGGTGATCGAGTTCTTGCCGCTGATGATGCCGACACCATTGAATGTTTGGAGATTGCCGAGTCCCTGGGAGAGCGTAAACACGACGGGCTGATTGGGCGCCGGGTTACCGTTGCCGTCCTTTACGAGGACCTGGAACGGCTTCCCGTTATAGGAGGACTCGGAGACGACGTGGTAGGCGTCGATGAGCTGGCCCTGGCCGTTGACGACCTGGAGCGAGCCTGATGTGGTCCCGCCTGTGCCGCCCGTGCTGCCCCCGGAGCCGGCCACGGCGTTTAGCGTAAAGCTGGCCGAGGTAGTGGCGGCGATTGAAACTCCGATGGTCATCTGGCCCGTTCCACTGAGCACCTGGACCGTGGTGGTTGCGTATCCGAGCGAGTTGGTGTTGGATGTCGGCGCCGTAATCAACAGGTTCGAGGGGCCGGTGAAGGCGACATTCACGCCGGCCTGCGGAACGCCGTTGGCATCGAACACGCGGACCGCAAGCGGCTGGGAGATGGTCCCGACCGGGACGGATTGATTGTTCCCGTAAAGAATGTAGTTCGTGTTCTGGCCAAAGGCCTCCGGCTGAACGACACTGAGCGCAGCCTCGGGTACGGCGGACGAAATCGTTCCGTTGGTGGTGAGCGTGGCCAGGTTCACGCGCGTGACGCCGGACGACGTTAAGTAGAACAAGCTGGTTGTGGCCGGATGATGGCCGACGGCGACATCCGGCGTAACGGCGGCGGCGAGCACCTGTGTTCCGGAGGAAACGAACGGCGCGGCGGTGAGTCCGAGCGGGCTGAGGGAGATGTCGAAGAGCGCCTGCGCGGCCTTCGAACAACCCACGACCAGGTTATTCGATGCCGCGTAGAGCGAGTCCAAAATCGCACCCGTCGGCAGCGCAGACGGCTGGATGGCGCCGGCCACGGAGTGAGCAAAAAGGTCCACCACGGTGACCGCGGCGGTCCCGCCAGCCTGCTGGTTTGCGGTGATCAGATAATGTCCGTCGGGAGTAAACGCCGGTTTGGCTGGTGCGGCGTTGACCGGATACTGGTTCAACAACACGTGGGTGTTCGGATCAATTTCGCTCACCGTTCCGGCCGCCGATACATAAATCAAACCATTCGGACCGACCGTCAGAGCGGTCGCATTGGCCGGGACGTTGACGGTGTTGGTGACAGTCTTGGTCACGGTAGAAAGCGAAGCGACTGAGTAAGTAGTCCCCGAGAGGGTCAACAGGAAGATTTGCGTCCCGTCCACGCTCGCATCCACATCCAGCACGGTTCCGCTGATCGGAGCGAGCGTCTCCTCCGTGTCGGTCGCAGTGGCGAACGCATGCAGGCTTCCGGCCGCGACGTAGAGCGTCTGTCCGTCCACGGTCAGCACGGCTCCGGTGGTGGCATAGCCGAAGTTGGCCAGTGCACTGGCTGTCTGCAGATTGTTCGTGAGGGAGTAGAGGGAATTGGTGGACGACGTAGTCAGGACGTAGACTTTAGAACCGTCGCGAGAGGAGATTGCCCGGAAGGCATTTGGGGACACCGCGAGCGACGAGCCGGCCGCGAGCGTAGCGGCGGAATACGAAGACACGGTGTTGACGGCGCCACCGGCACCCGGCATAACGAACAGGGTCTGCGCCACGGCGGGACAGGCGGCCACGCTTAACAATGCGAGCCAGCGGCGAACACAAGGGGGCATGGACACGGATAGACCTCTAGCTTGAAGGTGACGGACGCGGGGGACGATCAAACGCAACGATCAAAGATAGAGTACCACAATGGGCCGCGCCCTCTCACAATAAGCGAAGAGATAAAAAAAGAGGGGAGCCGAAGCTCCCCTCCTCTTTCCGCAAGAAGCGGCTGGTGCTGGTGTTACTGGCCGAGGTTCTCGCCAACGTTCGTCCGGTAGTTGCCCGGAGGATCGAGGACGAGGCCGAGGTAGCCTTCCGCCAAGCTGTGCGCGCCCATATCGGTGATGAACGCGAAGCCATGGCACCACTGGAACTGGGACTGGGCGATGATGTAGCCCTGGAAACCAGCCAGCGGGGCGACCGTCCCGGTCGGAGCATTGGCGCAGTTGGTTACGCTGCCGCCGCCGCTCAGCGTCATGGTCAGGATGCAGCCCGCCGGGACCGACGGACTGGTTACCGTGGCCTGGCTGGCCGTCAGAGCCGTCCCGCCCGCGAGTTGACCGTAGTAGTTCAGGATGATCGGGCCAGACTGCGGAATCGTTCCAAACGGGTCAACCGAGGTATTCGCGATCGCGATACCCGTGTCGAAGCCCGCCTGGTTGGTGACGAACGGGAAGAGCAGGTTGCAAGTGCAAGGCACGATCGTCAGCACGTTGTGGGACGTCGAAGTGTCGACGAAGCGCGGCAGCGGATAGGTCGCCGGTTCAGCAACCGTCCAGCCGGTGGTACCGGGAGCCGGAATCGGCGCGAAGGAGAGCTTCACACTGCCAGTGCCGAGGCCAGCGCCTTCGAAGTTGGTGGCGCTGCCCGCCGGAGTCACGCTGACCGGAATCGAAGCCGATTCGACCTGCGTGTAGTCGTTGCCGACGACTTCATAGGTGATCCAGCCGGAACCGGTGCTATCGAGCGTCACGGTAACCGAACCCGCCGGAGCAGTCGGATTACCCGGAGCGCTGTTGCCGTAGGCATCGGTCTGGACGTAGTAGGCGGCGCCGGTGACCCCAGTGTTTGAAACCAGGTTAACGGTGCCAGGTACGGATAGCGAAATTCCCGACGGGAAGCCGCTGAAGCGAACCAGTAACCGCGTACCGTGATCCGCAAGGCCTGCCGGGCCCAGCGGTCCTTTCGTCCCGATGGTTCCGTCGGTGGACCAGAGGCCGGATTCGGAGTTATACGAGTAGCCGGGAACGTTCTGCGCGGTACCCGCTCCGAACACGCGCGACTTGAAGGACGACGCGAAGTTCTCGGTGAAGGTGGCCCAGAACGTGTACGGGCCAGCGAGGCACTGTTCAATCGTCACGCCCTTGGTGCTGGTCACCAAGCCCGGCGTCACGTAACCGACGATCGGCTGCGGGTTGTTGATCGTCACCGTCTGCGAACCGTTGATCGCGACGAACATCTGGATCGGCGACAGCGAGAACTGCGAACCGACGGTCAACTGAGACGCATTGGCCCGGATGTTGGTGATGCGCAGGGTCAGCGTATAGTTGGTGCCGGGAGCGTCGATCGGTACGCCCAGGAAGGTGATCTGGTTGGCACCCGTCACCGCGCCCTCAAAGAGGTTGTAGTGACCAGTCGTGCCGTCATAGTCACCGCCCGGAAGGCCGGTCACCTTGCCTGTCGAAACGATCTGGCATTGCGTCACGCCACCGGTAGCCGGGCAAACCAACTGGTTGATCGCAGCGTTCGGGCCAGGCGCCGGTGGATTAGTGGGGTACGGATCGTTCGGATATGCGTCGTCAACGACCAGCATTGCCTCAGAGAGGTTCGTGGTGGTGTTGTAAATGCGATCCGTGATCGACGTGTTCAACGTAACCGAAATGTTCGACTCCGGAATCGGGGTTCCCGCCGGGGTCGGATTGCCGCCCGTGCAGGTCAGAACCACGTCACCAACCTGCTCGGTCACGCCTTCGGCGCGCACGAGAGGAGGATTCGCAGCGCTGGCCGTGCAAGCAAAGGCCGCTTGTTGCTGAGCGGATACCGCTGGGGCCGTGGCAAGCACGAGCGCACCGGCGGCAAACGCCAGAAGACATTTGCGAAAATCTGCCATTTCCTTCTCCTTGTGAAGTTGTGGAATTGAATTGATGGAAGTTCTTTTTTTCAACCTGAGCCTCGTTATTCGTTTTCCCATCGAATGGATACTTTAGGAACAAACTCTGCGAACTCCGGCGATCTGAACCTCCCTCGCCGTCTCGCCTGTGCCTGGTCTCGTTGTATCCTGTCCAATGTCGAGCTCAATTTTGTTGTGACTTCTTAATACTTTCCCGATATGCTGTGCTCGCGGGATTCATGCGTGGGAATGAATGCCGCCAAACCCTTGAGAAGCAATCACATCATTCATAACATTGAATCTTCGGCCAAGTCAAGGACAATCTACAGCCTTGCCGGCCGGACCTGGGTCCCTAGGGTTCAGAACAACAGTTAAGCATGGATCGCCCCGGTAAGTCAATGATTTTCATGTAACCGCGGGCAAGAAGGCCTGTGCGGTGAGAATTCTGGAGCGACTGGCGTGGGAGGAGTGGCCTACTGCTCGGCCTGCAGAGTCCTCTTCAGGTCGTGAAATTCTTGTTTCAGCTCGTCCGTGGCGTCCACGATCTGATTTGTATCATAGATTACTCTCGGCTCTAAGAAAATTACTAGTTCCGTGCGCTGCTTCGTGTAAGAACGGCTGCCGAAGATGGTTCCGAGGTAGGGGATGTGACTCAGGAGAGGGATGCCGCTGTCGGAGTAAGTCGTGCTCTCGTCGATGATTCCTCCAATGGCAATTGTGTCGCCATCCTGGACGGTCACCTGAGTCTGTACGGTGCGGTTGTCAAAGGAGGGTGATTGAATCGATCCAGCAGCCGGCGGGATCGGACTACTAACCTGCTGGTTAATGATCAGTGTAACTATGCCGCTCGAGTTCACCCGGGCCAGAATGCTCAGGGTCACACCGGTGCTGACGTTGCTGACCGAATTGGCAAACAACGAGTTGCCCCCGCTTTGCACGCCAGTGACCGCCTGCGCCGTCAGCGTCGGCACCGATTCACCCACGTTGATGGATGCGGGGATGCTGTCGGTGGCGATGATGGAAGGTGCGGAGATGACCTTTGCCTTCTGGTGCTGCTCCTGGAGGTTGACGGCCCCGAGAAGCTCGCGGGACATTCCCACGAGGGTTCCCGCCGTGAGGGTGGTGCTGTTGCCGACCAGGCTGCCCAACAACTGGTGGGGAATGCTGGCGGTGGAGGCGTTGGTCACCGTCGTGGCGCCGACGGTGGCGCCGGTCACGGTGCTGGCGCTGAAGGGGTTCGTGGCGGTGGAAATCGAAGAGCCGCCTGTTCCGCCCACAACCGAAGTCCCCGTGGCCGATTGGGATGCCCCGGCGCCCAATTGCTGCAGATATGCGCTTACGCCGCTGGCGAACTGGCCGCTCAAGTCAACCTCGTAGATGCGGGCTTCGATCAGCACCTGCCGTGGTGGAACATCCAGATCGCGCAAGAGTTTCGTTACGCCCACGTAGTCCTGCGGCGTGGCCTGTATCATGAGCGTGTTGTTGAACGGATTTGCGATCACGCGTGGACCGTAGTAGGGCACGCCCTGACCGGGGGATCCGAGATACTGGCCGGTTTTGTCCGTCGCGGCTCCGGTTGAAGCGCCCGAGGCCGAGGTTAGCCCAGGAGCAGCCCCGTATCCGCCGCCATTGCCATACATGGCGGGCGCTCCATAAGCTCCCGCCCCATAGCCTGGCATCCCGTAGCCGCCCATGCCGTAGCCGCCGGCGCCCATGCCGTAGCCGCCCATTCCATAGCCGCCCATACCCATGCCGCCCACGCCCATGCCCAAGCCCATGCCGCCCATGCCCATGCCGCCCATGCCGCCCATGCCCATGCCGCCCATGCCCATGCCCATGCCGCCCATGCCCATGCCGCCCCCCGCGCCGAACGTAGTGCTCCCGAAGCCCGACATCATTCCCAAGCCCATGCTCGATGAGCCGCAAGCGTTCATCATCTGCATGCCGCTGTAAAGCGACATGATGGCCTGCGACAGGCACCCCGCGTCGCCGTATTTGACGCGGTAGACATAGTTTTCCAGGCCGCCCGCGCCCGATTTCGCGGGCACGTCCAGTTTTTCCACCCATCGGCTGACTTCGGAGAACGCTCCCGGATTCGGAGCGACGGCGATGATCGTGTTCAGCCGGTCAATCGGAAGAAAGCGGATGGGTGAGTTTTTCCCATTCAGCGCGATCGACTTGAAGATGTCCTCGAGTTCCTTGGCGATGTCCTTCGGGCGGCCGTTGGTCACCTCGTAGGTGTGCACGCGCTGGTTGGCGAGCGCATCGTTGTCAAACAGGGCTACCAGTTCCATGGTGCGGCGCATCATCCGGCGGCTGTCGAGCAGTAGAAGCAGGTTCGCCGGCGCGTAGGAAATGATCTGCCCGTTGTTGCCGATGAAATTCTTCAAAACGCCGCTCAGTTCTTCCGCCGTGGTGTATTTCAGAAAGACCAGATTGAGCATCTCCTGGTCGTCGGATTCGATGTCCTTGCCCAAACGCTGTTCGGGTTCGAGCGCCACCCGATTGATGTCGGCGAGCGGAACGATCCGGTAAATATCGCCTTCCTTCACCATCGCGGCGCCGTTGATGCGGAGGATCATGTCGAGCAGCGCGCGGGTGTCGATGTTCTTGGTCTCGCCGTAGGTGTTCAGGATCACGCCGCCTTTGATGCGCGAGTCGAGCACGTAATTGATCTTTAGCTGGCGGGCGAGCATGTCGACGACCTCGGTAAGCGAGGCATTCTGCAGGTTCAGGCCGCCGTAAACGATCCTGGATGTCGCCGCCGCGCCCGCGAGCTGAACGCCGGGCGCGGTCTGCACACCGGAATTGGCTGCCCCAGGAGCGCTCTGACCCTGCTGACGCGCGCGCTGAGCCGCTTCGGCAGCTTTTTGCGAGGCCTCCGCTGCAGCCGCCGCCGCGCTTTGCGCGAAGACGTGAGGCACGAGGCCAATGCCCAACAGGATGGCGGCAACCCGCGCCCAGATTCTCATTTACTTACCCTGCGCCGGTACCGGAGCCGGCGCCGGGTTCACCAGCGCTCTCTCGTCCGCGTTGAGCTCGGCTGTCTTTTTCTTCTCCCAGATCTGCGGCCCAAAGGGCGTCTGGCGTTCAAACCGCCAGGCGCTGCCGAGATCCGTTACCGTGGTGTCCGGCTTTTGCGGCGCCGGGGTTGGACGGTTCGCATCCTCGGTGCGATAGCGGCTGATCCCGAACGGGGTTTCCCGGAAGGTCCATTCCGTGCCCTGCGCATCGCGCCAAGTCCAGGTGTTGGCATCCACCTTCGTCGCGCCCGATGGCACCTGCGCGGCGGCAGGCGGGGCAGCCTTCGCCGCCGGTCCGCCCGTTTGGGCCGCCAAGGCCAGCGACGCCGCAAAAGTCCACAACAAAGCCACTGCTCGCATCTCGAGTTCTCCTTATCGCGCGCCGGATTCGCCCGCCGCCCGCTTTACTTTGCCACTTGCCAGTAGCAGCTCTTTCCGCCCGGCGCGAACGGGTTGCTGCTGATCACCTTCCGCTTGCCGTCCTGCACCGTGCCCTCCGGGGATGAATCCCCTTCCTGGCACGCGTAGTAGCCCGCGCCGATGTCGCGCCCCGGCCCGTTGGCATCGCCCGGCGACGCGTTCTTTACCTCCGGCTGCGCCGACGCCGCGTTCGTCACCACCGGCCCGGAAGCCATGGGCGCGCTTCGGGCGTCCTGCACCGGCGCCGAAGTGTCCACCAGTTCCGCCAGCGTCTTGTCGAACTGCTTGCCGTCCCACTCAAACACCACGTCGGTGTTATTGATCGAAACGATCTTGAACTCCCCGATCGAGTCCCCGGCCTGGTAGCTTCCCTGCTCCTTGTTGTTCGGCAGACTCAGAATCACGGTCGGTGGCACGCTTCCAAAGATCATGACGCCGTGAGCCACCGGAAAAGGCGGAAGCGGCTTCTCAACAATTTTCGGGGGCGGCAAAATGACGGTCGGATTCCGGTCCGGGGAGAAGAGCATCTTCTGCGCTACGTCGGAGTACTGCGCCGGGCTCACGGGCGCCACTGGGGGCAGCGGCGCGAGCTTCGGCGCGGGCACGGGCTTGGGACGCGATGTCTCGAGCGTTCGCTCCCGCTGCCGGCCGTCGGCAATTTCCTGGCGCACCTTCACGCCAAGCAGCACGGCGGCCGCCGCAAGAGCCGCGTTGAACAGCAGCAGCTTCCGCCTCACAGCGACGGCCCCAGCTTTCTCGCGGGAACCAGCTTGCGCGGCACCACGCCCAACACCGCCAACCGCACGTTCATCGTCTTATCTTTGGGATTCGCGGCGCCGATGCGCAACTGGTCGGTGGCGACCAGTTCCGGCGCCGCGGTGATGTCGGCCAGCATGTTGACAAGCTGTTCAATCCGGCAGTTGAAAGTCACCGCGACCGGCACCAGACCGTAGGCGCCATACGGGGCGGGCTGGCCGAGTTCGGTTTGCTGAAAATCCACGGGTGGATTGGCGTTCTTGGCGACGCGCTTCAGAATTTCGAGCACCTGCGCCTGCGCCTGGGGCGCGGTGTCGGCCTGAATCAAGCCCTTCTCCCGGCGCGCGAGGTCGGCATTGGCCTCCTCCAGAATCTTCGCCTTAGCAGACGCCTCAGAGGCCAGCTTACGAAGTTGCGCCAGCCGCTGCTGCGACACTTCCACCGGCACCGCCGCCGACACGACTGCCTTCGGCGCCTTGGGCGGCGCCGTTGCGATCCAGATGATTCCCGCAACAACAACGGCTACACCGAGCGCGATGAGCGCACGCTTGTCGCGATCGCCGATGGTCACGGATTCACTCCCTTCCGGTAGGTCCGGATCCGGAATGTCTCCATGTTCCCCACGCGCGCCAGCGGCATCGTGAACTCGGAGTTGTGAAATTTCGGCGAGGAATCGAGCAACTTCAACAGCGCCGCAGCTTGCATGGTATCGCCGCCGATTTGCACTTCACGATCGTTCATATCGATACCGCGCAGCCACGTTGGCGGCGCCAAAATGCGGGTCAGCTCGGCAAGGGTGTCCATGCTATCTTTCGAGCGGACCCGGAACGCATCGAGGGCCCGCACCCGCGCCTCTGTCTCCGCGATCTTGCGGTCGAGATCCCGCGAATGGTTCGCCTGCAGCGTGGCCTGCCGGATCTCGCCGGCCAATTCCTCGTCATAGCGGTGCTTTTCCATCGCCGCCGAAATGCCCAGCGCCCCGGCCAACACAAGCACGAGCGCCGCCAGAGCCGCGGTCGGAATGAACAGCGCGCGCGAATCCGTCTGCCGGAGCGCCCGCGGCAAGAGGTTTAGCGGCGGGGCCAGCTTGGGGCACGCGCTTTCGAGCGCCGCCGCCTGGGCCGCGGCGCCGGCCTGAATGTTGAAATCGTCGGGGGCGGCCAGCGGCGTGGGCAATAGGCCGGCGAAGTCCACGGCTTCCGTCGCCGGCTCGAGCCGCAACTCGGACACTGCCAGCGCACGGGCCTGCTCGGGGTTGCCCTCCACGACCGCCGACCACACTCCCCGCGCCGGACTCTCGCCGTAGATCTCCACCGCGTCCCCAGCCTGACGCAGCGCCACGGCTCCCTCCGCTTTGGGCAGCGCCAGTAGCCGCGACGCGCCATACATGGCCGAGGCCGCGAAGGTGAACGCGGCCACGCGCACGCCCGCCTCGGCAAATAGTGTGGTGTAAGTGTCCAGCACGTCGCGCCGCACGATCGCCACCAGTGCAGCCGCATGGCCGGCCACCGGAGCCCAACTCCAATACACGTCGTCTTCCGGGTAAGGATGCAGCGAGTCGATGTGCAGGGCCAGCGCCGCCTCCATGTCCTTGTGCGCGACGCCCGGCAGCGGCACTTGCCGCACGGTCACTTCCTCCCGCCGCAGAAGCGCCACCGCCGACAGATGCCCCAACCCCAGTTTGCCGAGAAACGAACTGTAGACGGATCCCCACTCCGCGGCCGGCCCTTTGCGGAAACCGCGAATGGAGAGCACGCCGGGGATCCGTACGCCCTGGGGACGGACGCGCGCGGCAACCACGGTGAGGTCCGCCTCGCCGATCTCGATGCCCACGCCCGAGCCCCAGGCGAGCCACTTCTTCCATTGGGCGATCGCCTGGCCGACTCCTGCCGCGCTCACTGGGCCGTCTCCTGGCTCCGTTCGCCTTGGACCGGTGCGGGAGCCGGCGCGAAACTGCGAAGCGGAGGTGTGCCGTCGTACCAGCGCATGAACTCGTAGGGAGGATCGTAGCCCTGCGGCATCATTTTTACCAGCGCGGAGACCGTGCGGCGAAGGTCCGACAGCCGACCGTCGGGCAAGCGGAACTGAGCCGTGGCGCGAATGGTCCACATGGTCATGCCGCCGAGGCCCAACCGCCCGAAGCCGGGCGCCCCCTGCGCGAAGACCGCGGCATCGCCGACCTGGGTGAACGGCATCGCGTTCCGGCGCGCCACCAGAGCCTGAATCGCTCCCGGAGGCAGCCCGAGCATCGCCAGCACCGCCGGCTGCACCGTGTTGATGTCGATGTTGCTCATCACCCCGTACGGCGACACGCAGTCCCGCAGCCCGCCATAGGGCTGTAGACCGCCGTCCTGGGTGGGCCGGTAGCCGCCGTAGAAAATATCGGGAGTCATTCCTGGCACGAGGAGCAGCTCCTCGTTCTCTTCGATAGACGCGTGCCGGGCCCGAAAAGACGAACCGTTGCCGAGAATCGCCGCATCCATGGGCGCATACCCGCCGCCCGGCGCCGGCGACCGCCAGTAGAGAATGCCGGCCGCGATCCCCATCGCCTGCTCTCCCGGCACACCCAGCGCCACGAGCAGATTCGTCAACTGGTCCGGCGGAATCTGATTGATATTCAACTTCGACGTCTCCGGAATGATCTCGACGTCGGCCACGCCCTCCGGATAGTCGAAGTGATGCCGCGGCATGGGAGCGGTGTAGAACAACGGCTGTCCGTTGGGCCCGGTGACGCCGGCGAAGCCCCACTGCATCCACATCACCATCCGCTCGATCGAACCGGTGGCAAGATAGTAGGCGCGGAGCGAATCGGCTTCCGTCGCCGCGCGCTCGGTTTCGGCGCGTACGGTGCTCGCCACGGTGAACGCGATCGCCGCAAGCGCCGCCGTCATCCACAGCACCACGAGCAGCGCCGAGCCGCTTTCATTTTTTGTCCGGTTACGGATCATAAGGAAACAGAGGATCCCGCGTCACATGCACGGGCAATGTCAACGGAAGAAGTTGCACCGCCGAAGGGTCGGGATCGAGCGGCGCCATGTCGATGCGGATGGCGTCCGGAAGTTTCAACTCGGCCCAAACCGGCACCCACCGCGCCGGCTTGCCGGGCTGCGCCGGCACGCGATAGGAAAACTGGCAGGCGGCCAACTTGTCGGCCAGCACGAACGAACCGGGTCCGACTTCGATCGGCCGGTAGGCCGGCATCTGCTGGCCCTCCACATTCGGTTGGAAGCCCGTGCACAACACGCCCGCGGCGTATGGCCCGCCGTAAATCCGCTCGTTTAACACCAGCCGGACGCCGACCCCGTCCTCGATCGGCGCCACCTGATACTCGAGAATCCGGGGCACCCCGCGCCCGCCATCTTGCAGCGAAAACGTCGATACGAAGCGCATGGACTGCGGCTGGCCCTCGAAAAACGTCACTTTCTGCGCCCCAGGCGCGTCGGGACTATTCCCCAGGCACGGCGCCGACACCGGAACCAGTCCCGCCACTTCCTCTTCCATCACGCGTTCCGTGCCGGTAACGCGGCGGTTGTGCATCAGCCGGTCCTGCGATTTCTGCATCGCCTTGAACCCGGTGTCCATCGCCATCACCAGTCCGAGCGAGATCAAGGCCACCAGCGTCACCGCGATGACCACTTCGATCAGCGTGAATCCGCTTTCCCGCTTCATAGCTGGCCTGGGAACCCGGGCCGAGCGATCCGGTAGCCCGACAGCTTGTAGCTGCGCCGGTTCGGCCCGTCCATCCACGACACTTCCACTTCCAGCCGCTCGATCACGCGCGTTCCCGGCGGCAGGTTCCCCGGCGGGGCTTCGAAGACGGTGGCCATCGCGCGCCAGTTCACGGGGATGCCGCCGGTCACCGACGGATCCCACGCCCCGTCGATTTCCGAGTTCACGGGCAATCCCGGCGCGACCAGCAACTCGTCCATCTTCTGGCGCGCCAGCAGGGCCGCGCGGTCGGTCCCGGTGATTCGCGAGGCGTTGCGCAGCGAAGTGGTCAGCGCGCTCATCAGAGACACGGTGGCGATGCCCATGATCGCCGTAGCCACCAGCACTTCGAGCAGCGTGAAGCCGGCCGTGTGGCGGCGGTGGGTCACTGCGAGTCCTCCGCCGTCTGCGCCTTTGGATTCGAGATCGCCGGCACGCCGGTGATCGGATCCACCTGTACTTGCCGTTCGTCGCCGCGGCGGTTCTTCAGCAGGAAGCCGATCGCCGGCGTTGCGCCGCCCGGATAGAGAATGAAGTCGCGCGGCGGATTCGGCACGCTTCCGTCAGGCTCGATGGGCGCCGGGAGGACGACCGCGATCGTCACGCCGCCGGAGAGCGTTAACTGCCGGTCAAATGCACCGCTCAGCGAGCGCGCGCGGACCTTGTTTTCGGCCGGCGCCACCAGGAACTCCACCACTTCTTCCCGGCGCTCGGCGCGGTTCATGCCGGCATTGAGCAGCGAACTGATCCCGCGCGCGGCCGAGTTCAGACGCATCGATTCCAGCCCCGCGCTCACGGCCGGAAAACTGATCCCCGCCATCAGCGCGATCAACAGCGTCACGATCATCATTTCGATGAGCGTGATGCCGCGCTCGCTGTGCCGGGCTTCAGTCATTCTTCCAGTTCACGATGTCGGCGTTGTTACCGTCCCCGCCGGGCTGCCGGTCTCCGCCGTAGCTGATCACATCCGGCTCGTCGCCGTGATCGCCAGGGTACTTGTAGACGTAGGGGGTGCCCCACGGATCGTTCGGGATGTCCTGCGGCAGATACGGCCCGTCCCAGTTCACGGCGCCTTCCGGCTTCACGCGGAGCGCTTGTAGGCCTTGCTCCGTGGTCGGATACGCGCCGGTGTCCAGCTTATAGGCGCCCAGCGCCGTCATGAACGAATTAATCTGTGCGTGCGCCGACACCCGCCGCGCCTTGTCCGCCTGACCCATCATCCGCGGCACGACCAGCGCCGCGAACAGCGCGATGATCGTTACTACCACGAGCATCTCGATCAGCGTGACGCCCGCTTCTGGGCGTCTATTCCTTGCTGGTTTCATGAATCTGCCTCCCGGGTTACATCGCCACATCGTTCATGCTCGTAATGGCGAGCAAAATGCTCAGCACCAGCACGCCGACGATCAATCCCATTATCAATATCACCAGCGGCTCAAATAGAGACGTAAACCGTTTGATTGCGGTACGGGTCTCGCCTTCGTAAATGTCCGCCATGCGGGCGAACATCTGGTCCAGCCGCCCGGTTTCCTCGCCGACGCTCACCAGGTGCCCGGCCAGCGGCGGGAACTCGCCGACACGCTGCATCGGGGCGGAGAGCCCTTCGCCGCGCTTGACGCCTTGCGCCACGCGCTCGAGCGAACCCGCGATCCGGCGGTTGTTCATAATCGCGCCGGCGATGCCGATCGACTGAACCAGCGGCACGCTGTTGGCGACCAGCGTCGCCATGGCCCGCGCGAACCGCGCTGTCTCCGCTTTTCGCAGTGCGTCGCCGAGCAGAGGCACCTTCAGCCGGATCGTGTCCCACCACATGCGGCCGTCGCGTGTGGCGATGTAAGCCCGAAGCGCAATCCCGGCTACGAGCAAACCGCCCGCCACCCATAATCCGTACGTCTGAAGCAGGGCGCTCGCCTCGATCAACATCTTCGTCGGCAGCGGCATCGCCACCCGCGAATCCTTGAACACCTGTGCAAAACGCGGCACCACGAAATTCAGCAGCACGGTGATGGACGCCACGCCCACCAACGCCAGCAGCGCCGGATACACCATCGAGGAAACGATGTAGCCTTGCAGGTCGTCTTTCGTTCTCTCAAACTCGGCAAGCCTCTCAAAGACCACTGCCAGCGAGCCGCTCGCTTCGCCGGCCCGCACCATATTCAGGTAGAGGCTGGAAAAGTACTCCGGATGGGTGCCCAGGCTGTCGGCCATCGACCGGCCGCCCTTGAGGACGCGCAGGATTTCGGTCAGCACGCCCTTAAACACAGGCCGCTCGGTCAACTCGGTTGTGATGGCGAGCGCCCGGTCCAGCGGAATACCCGCGCTGAGCAGCGTCGATATTTCCTGCGTGAAGTACAAGACATCCCGCCGCCGCCCGCCGCCGAACGAGGGTAACTTCAACTCGAAGCCGCGCTTCTGTTCCCTCAGCCCGACGTAGACCGGCGTCAGGCCCTGCTTGCGCAACTCCAGCGCCACTCTCCGGTCGCTTTCTCCGGTGAGCGTGCCGGTCCGCACCTTGCCATCCGAGCCAACCGCCTTGAAGTAAAAACTCGTCATTGCTTCGCCGCTGTGCGCCGCCTAGAACTCCTGCGTCACCCGCATCACTTCCTCCGGCGTTGTCACCCCCTGCGACACTTTCAGCCAGCCGTCCTCGCGCAGGCTGCGCATCCCGTTGCGCCGCGCCGCCGCTGTGATTTTCGCCGCATCCTCGTTGTGCATGATGCTCGCGCGGATCTCTTCGTTCAGCTCCATCATCTCGAAGATGCCGACACGCCCCAGGAACCCGCTGCCGAAACACCGGTCGCAGCCGGCGCCCCTGAAAGTAGGCACCGGATCGCCGGACGGCGACATGCGCGGTTTCGAGGGTTCCTTGCAGTCCGGGCAGATGGTCCGCACCAGGCGTTGCGCCAGCACGCCCACCAGCGATGACGTGATGAGGTAATTCTCCACGCCCATGTCCGTCAGACGCGTGATCGCGCTGGGCGCGTCGTTGGTGTGGAGCGTCGAATACACGAAGTGGCCGGTGAGCGCGGACCGGATCGCCACGTCCGCCGTTTCGCGGTCGCGAATCTCGCCGACCATGATCACATCCGGATCCTGGCGCACGATGTGACGCAGACCGGCGGCGAACGTCAACCCGATCTGCGGATTCACGTGGATCTGGTTGATCCCGTCCATCTGGTATTCCACCGGATCCTCGATGGTGATGATCTTGCGCTCGGCGCCGTTGATGCGCTTGAGCGCGGAGTAGAGCGTGGTCGATTTGCCGCTGCCGGTCGGTCCGGTGACCATGAAAATGCCGTGGGGCATTTGCGTGTAATGCTCCATGCGCGCGAGCATGTGCCTGTCGAAGCCCAGACGGCCGAGGTCGTAGAAGTCGCCCGCCGAGCGGTCGAGCAGGCGCATCACAACGCTCTCGCCGTACAACGTCGGCAGGGTCGAGACGCGCAGATCCACCTCGCGCCCGAGCGTCTTCACTTTAATGCGCCCGTCCTGCGGCAGTCTCCGCTCGGCGATGTTCAGCTTTGCCATCAGCTTCACGCGGGAGATGATCGCCGCCTTCAACTCGCGCGGCGGAGCCTCCTGGCTGTAGAGCACGCCGTCGATCCGGTAGCGCACGCGGAATTCTTTTTCGAACGGTTCGATGTGAATGTCGCTGGCGCGCTTCTCAACGGCCTGCGCGATCATTGCATTCACCAGGCGAATCACCGGCGCCTCGCTCGCCATGTCGCGCAACTGCTCGAGGTCCTGCGACGCTTCGGCGTCTTCGCCAAAATCCATCTCGCCGGCGCGCGCGCTCTCGCCGTAATACTTGTCGATCGCGTCGAGGATCTCCTGCTCGGAAGCCAGCGCCGGCAGCACCTTCAAACCGGTGGATGTCTTCACCGCTGCGATCGTCTCGAAATCGAGCGGATCGGCCATCGCCAGATGCAGCGACGTTCCTTCCACAGCCAGCGGCAGACAACGGAACTGGCGCAGGAAGCGCGCCGACAGCGCCTCGGTCTCAGGCGTCACCGCGGGCGGCGCGTCGATGGCCACCAGCGGCACCTGCAACTGTTCGCTCAGCACTCCGAGCACGTCGCGCAGGGCCACGAAGCCGAGGTCGACCAGAATCCGGCCCAGTTTTTCGCCGCGCTCCTTCTGCAACTCGAGCGCGCGCTCCAGATCGTCCTGCGTGATCAGGCGCCGTTCGATCAGCGCCTCGCCGAGACGCATCAAAACTCCTGTTCCTTCACCGCCGCCGCGATCTGCCCGCTGCGCTGCCCTTCGACCAGCTTGCCCCGTTCGCCGGTCATCACGATCTGCGACGGAATCCCGTCCCGCGTCTCCCAGGGATGCTTGGTCAGGGTCACCGCGAGCACGACGTTCTCCGCCATCGGCTGGGTGTCAAGCGACGCCGCCACGCCGGCGAGCATCTGCTGCATCTGGGTCTTCAATCTCGGCAACCGCTCGAGCATCATCTTGCGGTGCGTGGCCACATCCTGAGGGGTAATGGTCTGGTGGAACGGGCTGATGCCTGGTGACGGGGCCAGATCCACCTCGACCGTAAAGACCGTTCCGAAGCCCGTCAAATAGACGCCTCGCGCCGGGCCGAGAAGCAGGAACGGATCCTGAGGCCACAGCGCCGCGATCCCGTTGTTCAGCCCGCGCTCGGCCGCTTCGATGCTCGCTCGCGCCACCGGCGCCTGGGCGCCCACCGACCCGGCCAGGACCACCGCCGTCGCCAGACAAGCCAGCACGACCCACTTCGGTTTCATCTCGTCACCCCAGCCGCTGCCGGCCCGTCGTTCTGCGCCAGCACCCGCGCCACCCGCTTGTAGAGAATTTCGCTGTTTTCATCGAAGGCGATCAGGTCCGCGCGCCGCTGCTCCGCGAACCGCTTCTCGGTCGCCGCGAGCAGCGCCGCTGTCTTCTCCCGGTCCTGTGCTTCTACGTTAGCCACCGCCTGGGTCACAGCCGTCTGCACCCGCGCATCGAGTTTTTGCTGGATCTGGTGCGCTACCCGTGCCTCGATCGCCGCCTGATCCACGCGCGCCGCCGGCCGCGCCATCGCGCCATGCGCCACAATCGCCGCCGCGAGCAAGCCTGCCGCAGCCAGCCCATACGCCGGGTGCGGGGCAAGAAGCCGGCGCCACCAACTCGGCTCAAAGACCTGGTCGGAGACGAACGCAATCCGCCGCGGCGGCTCCTCTTCCCGGAGCGTCATCAGCGCCGCCTGCGCCGCCCGCAGCCGGCCGAGTTCTTCCCGGCACGCCGAGCACTCCCGTATATGCGCGTTCACCGCGCCGCGCTGGGCGGACGTCGCTTCGCCCAGCACATAGCTCTTCAGATCAACATCGCAATCCATCTTCAAACCTCGCGTTGCGCGCCCGCCGGAGCGAGTGCGACCTTCAGCAGATCGAGCGCCGTGTAAACCCGGCTCTTGATCGTCGACACCGGACAACCCAGGATCTCCGCCATCTCCTCAAACTTGAAGCCCTGGTAAACCTTCAGCAAAACCGCCTCGCGCTGATCGTCCGACAGCCGTTTCAGCGCCGACTCGACCGCCAGGCTGAGTTCGGCGGGAAACAGCCTTCCGCTCTCGTGTCCAAATGACGGGTCGACCGTAATTTCCGTCTCCGGCCGCGCCTTTCTCAGCAGCGAATGGGCCTCGTTGTGCGCGATCCGGAACAGCCACGATCCGAACTTCCCGGCTTCCTCGAGCTTCTTCAGGTTCTGATACGCCTTCAGAAACACCTCCTGGCTCACGTCGAGCGCGTCCTCGCGGTTGCGCGTCAGCCTTACCAGGTAGTTGAAGATCCGCCTCTCCCATCGGGACACCAGGAGGTTGTAGGCGTCTACATCGCCTCGCCGCGCCTTTTGGATGAGGTCGCGGTCCTCTACCTCCCGAAAAATCAATGTGATTCTCCAATCGTCAAGACGCTGGCGGGCCGGGAAAAGCCGAACCTGTGCGCCGTCTGGGTTATTTTCTTCACTCTAGCGCTGCCGGCAACCCCAAAAACACCCCACCCCGGAATTGGATATGCTCTAGACATGCTTCGCCGCGAAGCGCTCCGGCTCACGCTCGCCGCCGCTGCCCTCCCCGCACTGCCCCGGGGCCAGACCTGGACCGTCTTCGACGACCACCAGGCCGCTACCGCCGCCGTCCTGGCAGAGCGCATTGTACCCGGCGCCCAGGCTGCCGAGGTCCACCGTTACATGGACCTGTTCCTTGCGGCCGGTCCGCCGGCTAAACGCGCTGCCTTCCTCGACGGCCTTGGCTTGCTGGACGCATACTGCCGCCGGCACTATTCCGCCCCGTTCGCCGCGTGCTCGCCCGCCCAGCAAGATGAGGCCCTGGAGGCGATTAGCGCCGAGAAAGCCCCGGGGCGGCCGTTTTTCGACGAGGCCAAGCACCTGACAACGACGATCTACTGGAACACGGAGGCAGGTTACCGCGATCTGAACGCCGGGGGACGGGTTCCCGCCACATTTGCTTGCGAAACCGGCAATTCCGGGCAATAATCCTCTGCCACCGAGGCCCAAAAACGGAAGTGCCCACCCTCGATAGGTGGGCACTTCGCCATCCGCCTGCCTTTACAGGCCCCTGTATCACCAGGGTGATGTTATGGGAGAATCAGGCCAACGGCATCGCGACACCGTCAAAACCTGTTGTGATTGGATGATAGGGCCTCGCATTAGAGGAGTCAAGGCAAAAATCCGAGTCTTTTTCTGCCGATCTAAGCATTTGAATCGGAACCAGTTACAGGTTGGACGGCGATTCAAGTGCAAAACTCGACTTTCCCGCCGAGCGCAGTTTCCGGCGCTGCCGAAGCCTCTAACCCGCCAGAAAAGCAGCCTTTACTTGTCGGTCAGATGCAGCGAGATAAACGCATCGCTAGCACTTGAATAACCAAATCGTTGCGCCAGCAGTCTGCCTCCCTCCACGACTAGTCCCCCGACCACGCACAGTACCAGCAGGAAGCCGATCAGCTTGAAAATCGCCAGAATCATCAGCAGAAAGTGGTGGACCACACTGGGGTCCGGCGGCTTCTCGTCAAAGGTGACTTTCTCCCCATACCGCAGGCTGCCCATCACCCGGGCCACCGCCTCGTCGGCTGACCCGGGGAGCGCTATCTCCACCAGGGACCCGGCCCGCTTCATTTTGAACCCTGCCAGACCCGCCATCACCTGCCTTGCGATGCTCGGCGTCGGATAGGAGGCCAGCACCAGGGTCACCTCGCCCGGATACCTCGCCACAACCGCCTCGGCCGAGAACTGGAATCCGAACTTGTCTGCCGGTAAACCCGGGGCGAACGCCGCCAGGCTCGCCGGGCCCAGTATGTATCTCTCGGAACCGGGGATAGGGCCTTTGGGGAGGAATCCTGGGAGCGTTGGGTAGCCCGCACGGCCCACTTCAGCCGGGTCGAGATAGCGGGCCAGATCGCCCGGCTTCGGGCAATCCCCGCTGCAAGTGACCACCAGAGTTCCCAGAACTTCCGTTCCGGGGTGCGAAGCCTCCTGCCACCGTCCGGCCGCATACGCCCCCGTCGGGTCGTCGAAGCGGTACGCTGTCGCCCACCACTTGCCGAAGTCTGCCTCCTCGGCCGACTTCAGCCCGAACTCTGCCCACAATGGGCTTGACTCGGGCTTAACCTCGCTGATTTTGGCCTTTACTCCCGGCGCCGGCCGCCACACGCTTTGTCCAAAAGCGGAGGCGGCCAGCGCCAGGAATACGGCTATGCATTGGCGCCGCAGCATTTCTTGTACTTCTTTCCGCTCCCGCAGGGGCAGGGGTCGTTCCGGCCGGCCTTGGCCTTCGCCACCACCGGTTTGGCGGGAGAACTCGACGCCTCTCCCCCAACGAACTGCAAGTCGGCCATCTCGCGTTCCTTCTTGCGCTGGATATTGCGCGTGAAGTCCTGGACACTGGCCTGTGCCGCGCGCCGCTGCTCCATCGTAGCCGCGGCCAGGACTTCCCGGCCGGCTTCCTCTTCTTCCTCTTCTTCTTCCTCGTCGTCACTCGGGAACGGCAGCACGGGCTTCGGCGCCCCATATTCGCTCCCGTCGGCCCGCGTCACCTGCAGGAAGAACAGATACCGCAGCGTTTCGTCCTCGATGCGGTCCATCATCGCCTGGAACATCTCGAAGGACTCTTTCTTGTACTCGATCAGGGGGTCCTTCTGACCGTAGCCGCGCAGGCCGATGCCTTCCTTCAGGTGGTCCATCGCCAGCAGGTTGTCCTTCCACTGCGTGTCGATGATGTTCAGCATCACGATGCGCTCGGCTTCGCGCATCATTTCCGGGCCGATCAACTGCTCCTTGTCTTTGTACCGCGCTTCCAGCCGCTCGACGATGAAGTCCTCGATCTCGTCGCGCAGCATCCCGCTCAACTCAGACGGTTCCACCTTCACGCCGAACTGCGTCAGGACGTCGGACTGCAGCCCGTGCATGTCGTACTCGCTGGCATGTACCTTCTCCGGGCAGCGCTCGTCGACATAGGACGCCACCAGGCCTGCCATCATCTCCATCACGCGGGCGCGTTGGTCCGCGCCTTCGAGCAGCGTCCGCCGCATCCCGTACACGGACTGCCGCTGCTTGTTCATGACGTCGTCGTATTCGAGGATGTGCTTGCGCGAAGCGAAGTTCTGCGCCTCCACCGCCTCCTGCGCGGCCGCGATCCGCTTGGTGATCAGCCGCGACTCGATCGGCACGTCCTCTTCCATGCCGAGACGCAGCATCAGCTTTTGCATCCGCTCGCCGCCGAAGATCCGCATGAGGTCGTCCTGCAGCGAGAGATAGAACCGTGAGCTGCCGGGGTCGCCCTGGCGCCCGGCGCGTCCGCGAAGCTGGTTGTCCACGCGGCGGGACTCGTGCCGCTCCGTGCCCAGAATGTGAAGGCCGCCGAGCGATCGCACTTCCTCGCGCTCGGCGTCGGTCTCCTTCTTATAGCGGTCGAGCACGTCGCGCCATTCCTGGTTTTCCGGCGAGCCTAACACCGCCGTCTGCATCGCGTCCGGGTCCTTGCCCTGCTTCCGCAGATGCTCCTTAGCGATGAACTCCGGATTGCCGCCAAGCAGAATGTCGGTGCCGCGGCCGGCCATGTTGGTTGACACGGTCACGGCGTTCTTCCGCCCCGCCTGTGCCACGATCGTCGCCTCCCGTTCGTGGTTCTTCGCGTTCAGCACCTCGTGCTTGACGCCCATCCGTTTCAGGATGCCGCTGAGCTTCTCGGACTTCTCCACCGAAACCGTGCCCACGAGAACCGGCTGCCCTTTGGCGTTGAGTTCCTTGATCTCCTTGGCCGCGTTCCGGAACTTCTCTTCCTCCGTCCGGTACACGATGTCGTGGTATTCCTTGCGCAGCAGCGGCCGGTTGGTCGGCGCCACGATCACGTCCAGCTTGTAGATCTTGTCGAACTCGGCTGCTTCCGTTTCGGCAGTGCCCGTCATGCCGGCAAGTTTCTTGTACATGCGGAAGTAGTTCTGGAAGGTGATCGTCGCCAGCGTCTGGTTCTCGCGCTCGATCTTGACGCCTTCTTTCGCTTCCACCGCCTGGTGCAGCCCGTCGGACCACCGCCTTCCCGGCATCAGGCGCCCGGTGAACTCGTCCACGATAATCACTTCGCCATCCTGCACGACGTAGTCCTTGTCGCGGTGGAACAAACTGTGCGCCTTCAGCGCCTGCTGCACGTGGTGGTTGAAGTCCAGGTTGGCCGGATCGTAGAGGTTCTCGATGCCGAGCAGCTTCTCGAGCTTGGCGACGCCTTCTTCGGTCAATCCCGCCGCGCGGTGCTTCTCGTCGATGGTGTAATCGCCAGTGGTGTACTTCTCGCCCGGTTCCTTGCCCTCGATCACCTCGCCGCGCACGAGCTTCGGAATGATGCGGTTGATCTTGTAATACTTGTCGGTCGATTCCTCGCTCGGCCCGGAAATGATCAGCGGCGTGCGCGCCTCGTCGATCAGAATCGAGTCCACCTCGTCAACGATCCCGAAGTGGTGCCCGCGCTGCACGCAGTGCTCGAGCCGGAACTTCATGTTGTCGCGCAGATAATCGAAGCCAAATTCGTTGTTGGTGCCGTAGGTGATATCGGCCCCGTACGCCGTACGCCGCTCGTCGTCGTCGAGGTCGTGCAGAATCACGCCGGTGGTCAAGCCGAGGAAATGGTACACGCGCCCCATCCACTCCGAGTCGCGACGCGCGAGGTAGTCGTTTACGGTCACGACATGAACGCCTTTGCCTCCAAGCGCGTTCAGATACACCGGCAGGGTCGCCACCAACGTCTTGCCTTCG
>JAJYCN010000102.1 GCA_021778335.1 Acidobacteriota bacterium
AGTCACCTCCAACGTCCCCAGGTACCGCCCCTCCGCGCTCCGCACCGCGAAATACCGGATATGCACAAACCGCCCCGTGAACGGAATCCAGAACTCCGCCACGCTCTGCCGCCCGCTCCGGAAATCCCCCAGGATCCGCTCCACCACATCCACGCTTCGCGGCGGATGGCAATTCTGCACCTTCCGCCCGATAATCGCCCGGCTGCGCGCGAAAATCCGCTGCGGACCCTCCGAAAAAAACGCAACCTTATCGTCCGCATCCACAAACGTCAGATCCACCGGCAGAGCCGAGAAAATCCCCATCAGTTGCTCCAGCGTCAGCCCGCCCGTGGGAAGCGCAACCCCGCCCGCGCCCGCCGCCGCATCCCGCGCCTCCGCTTCCACCGGCCGGTACCCCTCCCGCGGCGCAACCAGGCACCATCCGTAGCGCGGCGACGACGCCCAAATCTCCGCCCACTCCTCGGCCGTGAACTTCTCCAAACACATCGGAAGCAGAATCTGTTCTTCCTTGTAGATCATCTCCCGCACCGCGCCCGCCGCCGCCGCCCCCGTCGTCGCGGCCAGCATCTTCACCTCATCCGGCGTCACCTCCCGCTCCCGCAGAGCCTCGCCCAGGTCCTTCAACAACTCCCGAATCTCATCGTCCTTGCCCCACATCACCTTCGAAGGCCCCGCGATCCCGTGCCGCTCCAGCCCGCTGAAGAACAGGTGCTCCTTGCGCTGATAGTGCTTGTCGATGTCCTGCAGCTCGTTCAGCGCCTGCCGCCAGTCGAGAACCAGCCCCGCCGCAAGCCCCTCGTCCCCGTTCTCTCGAATCCCCTCCATCGCCCGCTGCATCCGCCCCAGCGTTTCGCCGATCGCCGCGTTCTCCCGCCGCAGCGTATCCGCCGGATGCCCCGGAGGAACCGGCGCCGGCTCGAGTCGCACCAGAACGTCGCGCGTCACCTGCGAGTGTAGGTCGCACATCCCCTGAATTTCCTTCACCGGCATCCCCTCGGCAATCAGCTCCTGCTCCATCGCCGTGATTTCCGAGTAGTCCGTCTGCCGGACCAACTGCCTCAGCGTCTCCTTCACCACCTCCGGCGCCTCGCCCGAATGCAGCCGTTTGATGATGCTCTTGAGCGTCTGTACCCGCTGTGCCCGGTTATCGATGAGTTCGCTCATATTCGCTCTCACCCCGAGCTTAACGGCGGCCCATCCCACGCACTATGACTTAAGTCACCGGCCCTACTGCAGCCTCGCGTACTCCGCCTTCGCCGCTTGGTAAATCGGAATCCCCGCATCCGCATCTTTCCACAGCGAAAGAAACTCCTTTTAAGCCCCCAGCGCCCGCACCCGCGCCGCATCCGCATCCGCTCCCTTCCCGCTCTTCGCCTCCAGCGCATTCGCCCGCGCCAGCCCCAGCCGCGCCAGCGCCCCCGTCCAGCAGTTCCATACCAAACCGCTGTGGTCAAGGATCTTCTGAAACTCCACCCCCGCCGCCGCGCCCTCGCCCGCCGCCAGGTTCGCCTCACCCCGCAGGTACGCCATGTACAGCGGCGCCAGATCCGTCAGAAACGGAATCTGACCGTATTCAAGCGGAGGCTGCGCGGGCTGTAACGCCGCCAGCGCCGCCCGCGGATCCCGCCGGTTCAGCGCCAACTGCGCCCGAATCGCCGGCAGCCACAACGCCTGCGTCTGCGTGTCGAGCGGATGCTGCTGATTGATCTCCTCAGCAAGCGCCTCCGCCTTCCCCGTTTCACCAGCCATCGCATACGCCAGCCCCGCTTCCACCTCAACCCCCTCGCTCCCCGGATACAGCTTCAAGCCCGCCGCTGCCTCCTGCCGCGCCTCCGCCGCATTCCCGAACGCCGCTTCCCGTAGCGCCGCATTCTCCTCCCACGTCGCGCCCGTCTCCTTGCTGTCCGCCCGCACGGCCGAATCCACCGCCCGCCGCGTCAACTCCCTCGCCTTCCCCAGCCGCCCCGCAAACGCCTCCGTGTCCGAGTCGAGCGACAGCCCAAAGTTCTCCACCTCCGGCCGCGCCGCAAACCGCCCCCGCTCCCGCGCCATCCCCGCCGAATCCCCGGCAAGAAACGCGAGCGCGTATCGGGAATTGCGCATCACAGCGTCATCAAACTTCCCCGCCTCCGCCTCCCGCAGCGTACGGCCGGCCTCCTCGATTCGCTGCTCGGCCAGCAGAAAGTTCGCAAGATTCGCATAATGAGCGGCACTATGCCGCTCCTTCCGGATCGCTTCGATCGCCTTCCCATTCTGGCCCAGCGAGGCATAAGTGACAGGCAACTGGTTAGCTCGGCTTCTCGGATAGGCCGACAATAGTTCCTCTTGCACCCGCGCCGCCTTCTCCAGTTCGCCCGTGACATTGAAGTAGTAATCTCCGCTGATCGTGAGCTTCTCGCGCTCGCTGCAATGCTCGCGCAACGCAAATGCCTTGGTAAAGTACTCGGCAGCCCGCCCCACCTGCCCCAAGCTGCTGTAGTCGGTTCCCACACCTGCATAAGCCATCGCGAAGTTCGGATCAAGCTGGATGGCGCGTTGATCATACTCCAGGGAAGCCTCATTCCCCTCTTCGGCCCTTTTCCTAACGGCAAGGCTGAAGGCCTTCAATGCCTCCAGCGATGACGTGGTCACTTGCTCCATCGGTTGGTCAAACTTCCGCACCGTCGCCAGCGACTCGCCCAACTGCCCGCGCAGCTTCACCGCCGCCGCCCCCAGCGCATCCAACACCTTCTCCTTCGCCGGAGCACTCACCTGCTCCTCCGCCACCGAATCCCCCGTCTGGCAGTTCACCGCCTCCAGACCCAGTACATACTCACTCCCCAGCCGCGCAATCGACCCGGCGATATACGCCTTGCTCCCCACCCGCTGGCAAACCTCCCGCGCCAACGCCGGCGTCATCGCCGTCCCCGGAGCCCTCGTCATCAGCTTCAGCGTCGCAACCACCCGGCTCTGCGGCAGAATATCCAAAAACGGCGACTGCTCCAGCGCAATCGTCAGCGCAGTCTTGAGCGTGTCGTCAAATACCACATCACCCGTACTGTTGACGAAATCCCCAATCAGAATCGTGTCCTTGTCCGTCAGCGGCGCCGCCCGGTGCCAACGGTAGTAAAAAAGCCCCGCAACCCCGGCAAGCACAACCACCGCCGCCGCAGCCGCCATCGGCCACCACTGCCGCTTCTTCGCCGGAGCAACCGCCTGGGCCGTCACCGCAGACAAACGCCCGCTCTCCCGCAGCCGCTCCAGGTCCGCCCGCATCTCCCCCGCGCTCTGATACCGCCGTTCCCGGTCCTTCTTGAGCGCCTTCCCGATCACCTCTTCCAGCCCCGGCGCAATCCCCGGATTCACCACCGACGCCCGCTCCGGCTCCTGATGCAATATCCCCCCGCAGATCACCCCCGCGCTCGACCCCGGAAACGGCAGCCTCCCCGTCGCCATCTCATACAGAACCGCCCCAAACGAAAACAGATCGCTCCGCGCATCCAACTCCTTCGCGCTCACCTGCTCCGGCGACATGTACGCAATCGTCCCCAGCATCACCCCCGGACTCGTCAGATGCGCGCTGTCCGGCCCCGTCGTCACCGTCGCCAAATCCTCCCCCGCCGCAACCGCCTTCGCCGCCGCCTTCGCCAACCCAAAATCCAAAACCTTGGCATGACCCCGCTCGGTCACGAATATATTCGCCGGCTTGATGTCCCGATGCACAATCCCCCGCTTGTGCGCCGCCTCCAAAGCGTCCGCAATCTCCGCCGCCAGCCCCAGCAACTCCCCCGCCTCCAGCGGCCGCCCCTCGATCCTGTGCTTCAGCGTCTCCCCGTCCAGGTACTCCATCACCATGAACGTCCGCCCCTGGTCCTCGCCGATGTCGTAAATCGTGCAGATGTTCGGATGGTTCAGCGCCGAAGCCGCCCGCGCCTCCCGCCGGAACCGCTCCAACGCCACCGGATCCCCCGCCACATCCTCCGGCAGAAACTTCAGCGCAACAAACCGCCCCAGCCGCGTGTCCTCGGCCTTGTACACCACCCCCATCCCACCCCCGCCCAGCTTCTCCACAATGCGGTAGTGCGATACCTGCGAGTTAATCACGCGAGACCCGAAGCCTCCAAAGCTCTCCGATTATCAGCCACCACCCAACCCCCGGTCAACGCAGCCCCGGCCCTACTGAAGCCGGCAATCCCCACGTCCTCGTTTGTTACCCCTCCGCGCGCCGTAACAGTTCTAGAGCGCGTTGCGAAGCGGCTTTGAGCGGCCCCAGATCATCTTCGATCATCACCCACATGTGAGCCGCGTCTACCCGGTCGTACTCGTGGCGTAGAAAGTTCCCCAGCGCGCGCACATTGGGCCACGGAACATCTGGGCATAGATCCTCGGCTAGCTGTCCCAGTTTTCTCGCCGCTTCGCTGATTCGTTCCAAGCACCGCTCCGTCGCATTGCGGGTCTTGAGGTCCTCCACAAAAGCCTTCAAGTCCATTCCTCTCGTGAATTCCTCGATCAGAATGACGTTCTCGAGAATATCTTCAAAACGCTGGATCGGATCCTTAGAAGGCACGAACCGCCTCGGCCTCGACGCGCTCCCGCACCCGCGGTTTCAATGTGCCCTCTTCCACAAGCTCCACAGAGCGGCCCAGCATCCTCGAGATCCGCTCCTCGATCCCGGCCACAGCCAGGAGCGATATGCGCCGGGTACCGTCGAAGGCCGCCAGCAGGTCGACATCGGAATCCGGGCGCTGATCTCCGCGCGCAGTAGAGCCGAACAACGAGAGATGCACTAGGCCCGCGGCCCGCAGTTCATTCTCGTGCCCGCGCAGTATGGCAATCACCTGCTCGCGATCCATGCCCCTATTCTCGATGTCCCCTCCGTGGCGGGTCAAGCGTACTAAGCCACACCCATTCCCCGGCCTCCCCTCAATCACTCACAAATTCATCCCCCCGGAAACCTCAATCCGCTGCCCATTCACCCAGCGATTCTCCTCCGAAAGAAACGCCGCAATCATCGGCCCGATATCGTCCGGCACCCCCGCCCGGCCCAAAGCCGTCATCTCCGCAACCCTCTTGTTGAGTTCCGGATTGTCCCGCGCGCGCCCGTCGCTGAAGTCCGTCTCCACCGCCCCCGGCGCAACCACGTTCACCGTAATCCCGCGCCCCCCAAGCTCCCGCGCCAGGTACCGCGTCAGCACTTCCACCGCGCCCTTCGCCGCGCCATACACCGAAGTCCCCGGCATGCTGAAACGCGCCAGCCCGGACGGCACGTTCACAATCCGCCCGCCGTCCTTCAGCAGCGGCAACAGCTTCTGCGTCAGGAAGTACACACCCTTGAAGTGCACATTCACGATCCCGTCGAACTCGGCCTCCGTAGTCTGCGCGAACGGCTTATGCAGCGAATGGCCGGCGTTGTTCACCAGGGAGCCAAACCCCTCCGCGATCCATGTCGCAAGCGTCTTCCGCACCTCCGACACAAATCCATCGAACGCGCCCACATCCCCCGTGTCCAGCCGGAACGCCCGCGCCTTCAGCCCCATCTGCTCGATCTCGCGCACCACCTGCCCCGCCTCCGCTTGCCTCGCGCGAGCGGCTTCCGCCCGTAAAAATGGCAACCTTGTCTTTCATCGTTCTTCCCTTAAGCCTTCGCGCCCACCCTCCCCGCTCCCTCGAAGTAACTTGGTCCGTCGCTATCGGCGACCAGCCCCTCCTGCGTCGGCGCCCAGCCCAGCGACTCCCGAGTCCGCCGCGCCGGCGCCGCCAGGTCCAACCCCACAAACTGCCCGCTCCGCCCGAAATGTTCCCGCGCCTCGTCGCCGCTTTTGCTCATCACCGGAACCCCCAGCCGCCGCCCAATCACCTCCGCGATCTCGCGAAAAGCCACGCCCTCATCCCCAACCGCGTGATACCGCGCCCCCGCCGCGCACTTCTCCAGCACCAACCTATAAAGCCGCGCCGCATCCAACCGATGCACCGCCGGCCACCGGTTCGCACCATCCCCGATATAACCCGGCAAGCCCTTCTCTCGCGCCAGCCCAATCAACCGCGGCACGAAGCCATGATCTCCCTCCCCATGCACCGACGGCGGCAGCCGCACTACGGCCACACGCACGCCCCGCGCCGCCACCGCATCGGCCGCCGCCTCGCTCTTGCGCGGAAAATTCGGAGCAGTCCTGTCCTCCTCCGTCGCCACATCGCCCCGCTTCTCCACCCCCATGCCCGACGTCACAACCAACGGCCGGTCCGAGCCCGCCAGCGCCAGACCCAGCGCCTCGATCGCCCGCCGGTCCACCTCGGAAACCTCCTCGTATCGCGAAAAGTCATGCACGAACCCCGTGTGAATTACGCCATCCGGCTCCCCCGCCCCGCTCCGCCAACTTTCCACGTCTTCCAGATCCCCGCGATGCACCCCCGCGCCCGCCGCCCTCAGCCGCTCCGCGCCCTGATCCGACCGCGCCAGACCCACCACCTCATGCCCGGCGCCTACGAGTTCTCTCACCACCGCCGAACCCACAAAACCCGTCGCTCCCGTAACGAAAACACGCATATCCTTCGTTCCTCCTGATCCCAGTCTTGACGAATCCTTCACAACTTCGATAAAACGGAGAGTGTCTCCGTCAAACTAGATTACCGGAGACTCTCTCCGGTTTCAACTATTTTCATTATGGCCGTCTCACGCCCCCCATCCCCCGGCCGCAAGCGCCGCGCCGACGCCGAACGCAACCGCGATCGCATCCTGAACGTCGCCAAGCGCGCCTTCTCCCGCTTCGGCGCCAACGCAAGCCTCGACGACATCGCCAAAGAAGCCGGCGTCGGCCCCGGCACCCTCTACCGCCACTTCCCCACCCGCGAGGAACTTCTCGAAGCCGTCTATCGCACCGAAGTCGAAAAACTCGCCGCCTCCGGAAAGAAACTCGGCGAAACCCTCGCGCCCCTGGAAGCCCTCCGAGCCTGGATGCTTCTCTTCGTCGACTACATCGCCACCAAGAAAATCATCGCCCCCGCCCTGAATCCCCCCGCCGGCGGCCACGCCAAGGTAATCGAAGCCTCCTACGCCCCCATCCACGAAGCCATGCGTTCCCTCGTCAAACGAGCCATCAAAAGCGCCGAACTCCGCAAAGACGTAAATCCCCTCGACCTCCTCCGCGCCCTCGTCGGCGTCGCCTACTTAGAGTCAACCCCCGACTGGCAACCCAGCGCCCGCCGCCTGGTAGACATCCTCATCACCGGCTCGCGGCCGCACGACTAACTCCCCTCCGTTACCGGAAAACTCAAACCGTCCGCTCACCGCGTGCTACGGTATCTGCAAGCTCGGCATGACCACCATAAGGGCCGTGTTGGAATACCTATTCTCGATGTTCAGCTTCGTGGCCTGGCCGCCATTCCTTCTCGTCATAGTTCCCGCAATGTTCTTCCTCGTGTGGGCATGGCGGAGTCAAAGGCCGATGGCCAGGGGACTCTGGAAACCAGTTCACTGGTTCGTACTCACCCAGCCTCTGTTCTTCGTAGCTGCAATTCTCATCGGCACGCTATATCCGGCTGAGGTCTCGCCCCACACTGGTTTTCTCCACGAAGCCCACTACCAGGCAGAAACCGCTCTGTACGTGCTGTTCTACGGATCCCTCGTCTCCTCCGCCTTTTGGATCTGGCGCATGAAGGGCTTCCGCTTGTTCGCAGTCTGCCTGCTGGCAGTGTTCGAATGTTTCATCGCAGCCGGATTCTTCATCTCATTGATGGCAGTGATAGGAGACTGGCTCTGAACGAGGACTAAGTGCGATCCGCCGGGTTTCCCTCACCCAGCCCCACCGAAAGTATCACGCCCCCAAACAAAAGCGTATCGCCGAAGTAATTGATCCCCTCCACCTGCACGGCCGAACTACCATCCCCCAGCGCCCCAATCATCACCGGCACATAAATCACCACAACCATCAACACAATCCAAGCCCCCACATAAGTCGCAGCCACACTTACCTTCCGCCCAAGCAGAAAACACACGCCCGCCACGACAAGACCCGCCCCCGTCACATAATCAATCAACGCGCGCCCCGGCACCCACTCGGGCATCTGCTTCTCGAGCGGAACCCCCGGAAGCCCCAGCGGATGCAGAAAGTGCAGAACCCCGAAAACAATCGCCGCGATCGCGATCAGCACGCGCCCCACCAAGACAAGCCTCCGCCCACGCCCGCCCATCGCAATCCCCGCCAAAACCAACCCGCCGCCCCCGAACGACGTTTCCCGAAAAACAATCGTCCACGGAATCCGCCCGCCGGCCTCGATAGCTCCCGGCAGATGCAGCATCGCCACAAACAGAAACATCATCGCCCCAAACCCCACCCCGGACCACCGCACCTGAATCTTCGTCGCAATACTCAAAGCCGCCGCAATCAGCCCCACCCCGACGAAATACACCCAAAACAACCGCCACGGCATGTAAGCCGGCACTAACTCGAGCAGCGACTTCTCATCCGACAAATGCAGCGCCCCGAACACCGCCAACGGAACCGCGCAGCACAAGTAAGTCAGCGCTAAAACCTTCTCACCGCCGCGCCCCCGCCCAATATCGCCCCTCGCCGCCCACAAACTAACCACAAGCAGCACCACGCCCGCGCCGCACATCGCCACCGCCGTGCGCGAAAGCACAAGGAATGCAGGAATCATCGACTCCATCGCTCACCCCCACCCGTACAGGTTCTAACTTCTACCACAAAGCCGAGCCGCCATGCCAACGCAACACGCGCAAAGCCCGCCGCGTGTTCCACCGGCTCGCCACGCCCACATCGGTCTCCATCTTCAAAGGAATCCGTTCCGGATGAAGCCGGTTGAGCGGCCACCGCCCGTTCTGGCGCCGCCGCGCCATAACTACCTCGACGGCTTCCCGCACGCGCCTCTCGGGTTCCACTCCCGCATCCCGCAAATAATCGAGTCCGCGCAAAACATCGTAGTGCCAGAACGTCGGAAACGAGAACCGCAGCCAGCGCTTGTCGATGATATCCCCAGTCCGCGGCGACCGGAACATCCCGCGCCCGATCAGATACTCCTCCGCCCGTTTCCGCCCCGCCCGTTCATAGGCAAGCAGCCCCTCCAGCACGCAGATAGTCGTATGGAACAAAGAACGCCGGCTCTTCGGCGCTTCGCAGTTCCAGCCCCCATCCTCAAGCTGCTCCCCCAGTAGCCGCTCGGCCAGTTCGTCGTTCGGTCCCTTGAAATACGCGCCGACGCCAAGAATCCGTCCATTGATGCACGGCTCCGTCTCGCCCTGAAGAAACGGCCGGTTCTTCAGCGGCTTGAACACCAGCTTCCTATCCACGCGCCCGATCGTCCTCCGGGCCGCCCCGCTCGCCGCCTCCAGCCCCAGGTCCTTCAACACCACGAGACTGTACAGCGTAACCAGCCACCCCGGACCCTCCTTCGACCTGCCCCAGTTCCCGGCCAAAGACTGCCGCGCCAGAAGCCGCGCTCCCCAACCCTCCTTCGCCACGCGGGCCCGCTCAGCCGCAATCCCCTCCGAACCCTTGCCCGTGAGGTCCCGCATCACCTGCCACCGCATCGCCGGGTTCGAATCAAGCAGCCACCGGATCTCCGGCGCCCGCGGCGCGTAATCGCTCAGCAGCACCCGTCCTTTATAGCAAGGCCAGCCCCGCCCGCCGCTTCGCCCCCTCCCGCATTACCGCGAACCCGTCTCGAACCCGTGCCGCTCGACGATCCCTTTCCCCTCCCGCACCACAATCCACTCGTTCGCCTCGACGTCGTGCAACGTCTCCATCGCCCCCTCCGGCCATCGGATCGTAAGGTCTGCCTTCGTCGCGCGGCCCAGTCCGAAGTGCACACGGAAATCCCCCTGCGAGATGTGAAACCCCCCGCTGCGCACTTCGTCGATCTGCTTATGCCCGTCCGCGCTCAATGTAACCCGCGCCCCGATCGCGTCCCGGCCCAATGCCGTCACCAGCCGGACAGCCAGCGCGTTGCCCCGCGGAGCAAAGTTCTTCAGCAGCGACGGAGGCTCGAACAGATTCACCACCACGATCTCCTCCGACCCGTCGTTATCTAGGTCTCCCACCGCGATACCCCGGGAAGAATGCAGCGCCGTGATTCCCGGCCCACCGGTCGACGACATGTCGTAAAACTGCCCGTCGCCCCGGTTCCAGAACAGTTGCCGCGGCTGTTTGAAATGCTCGCCCAGATGGTAGCTGTCGATAAATGGGTACACGTGGCCGTCCGCCACAAAAAGGTCCGGCCGTCCGTCGTTATCGAAGTCCACGAACGCCGTCCCCCACTTCACATATTGCGTGTGAACCGCAAGTCCCGCGCGGCTGGTGACGTCGGCGAAGTTCCCGCCGCCCAGGTTCCGGTAGAGCGTGTCGGTGTCGTTGGAAAAGTTCGTCTTGAAGATGTCCAGCTTCCCGTCGCCGTCGTAGTCGCCCGCCGTCGCCCCCATGCCCGCTTGTTCCCGCCCGTCCTCGTTCACCGCAAGGCCGCTCATCATGCCCGTCTCCTCGAACCTGCCGTCGCGTTTGTTGTGATAGAACAGACTCGGCGTCGAGTCGCACGTCACGTAAAAGTCCGGCCAGCCGTCGTTGTCGAAGTCCCCCGTCAGCACCGTGAACCCGTAATACTCCGGCGGCGTCTCCACCCCCGCCTCTTTCGTCACGTCCACGAAATGCCCATGACGGTCGTTGTGGTACAGCGTCATCGTCTCGCCCTTCAAACCTCGGGGACCACAGGGAACCGGCACGCCGTTCCAGTTGCACCCGCTCTTGTCCCGCGGCCGAGGCGTGGACTGCGCGTCAAAATCCACATAGTTCGCCACCACCAGATCCAGATAACCGTCCCGGTCGTAGTCGATGAACGCGCAGCCCGTGCTCCACCGCGGCTTCTCCCGGTACAGGCCCCGCTCGCGCGCTTCGTCGCGAAACTTCCCGTCGCCCAAGTTATGGAGGAACACGTTGTGGCCCCACTGCCCGATAAACAAGTCCACGCGCCCTTCGTTAAACGGATCCCCCGCGCACACCCCTTGCTCCCAACCCGTGTGCCCAATCCCCGCCTTCGCCGTCACGTCTTCAAAGCGCAGTCCCCCAAGGTTGTGGTAAAGGTGTGGCGCAAGCGTCGCCCCGCCCGGCTGCAACCGGTCGCCCTGCAGCAGAAAAATATCCGGAAGCCCGTCGTTGTCATAATCGAAAATCGCCACTCCCGTGCCCGTGTTCTCGACGATATAGGACTGGTCCGGTTCGCCGGAGATCACCTCCGCCCTCAGCCCCGCCTCCGCGGCCACGTCCCGGAAATCGGCCGACGGTGCGTGCATTCCCGGCGGGAGTGGACGCACCGGCTGATCCGTCGCCCCCGTCGAAGCCATCTGAGAGAAAACCTTCGCCGCAAACAAAATGACGGCACAACCACCGGCCAGCGCCGCCGCGGCCCGGCTGCGCACCCGCACTAAGGAGCCCTTCCCGGCGGCGGCGCTTGCCCGCTCCTCGCCTGCTCGATCAGTACAAGTGCGCGCGCAATGTCGGGATCGGACGGTCTCAATGTCTTCGCCGTCAGCAATGCCCTTTCCCCATCCTTGATGTTCCCGGCCTGGCAATCGATCAGACCAAGATTCTTGTACAACTCGGCCTTCGCCGCACAATCCCCGCAGATGCCGATGGCCTCTTTCAATTGCCTCGCCGCCTCCGGCAAATCGTGCGCCCGCATCGACGCCACCGCGTCGTTTTCCAGCGTCGCGGCCCGGTCCACAATCCGCCGCTTCCTCAGCACCGCCGAGTACTGCGCGATCAGCCGGTCGGCTTCCGCCGGATCCGTCGGCCGCAGCGCCCGCCCCAGACTCCACAGCGCCTGGCTGTACTCCGGATCCACGCCGATCGTCCGCTTCCACGCCCCGATCGCTTCCTTCGTCTTGCCCTCGTGTTCCAAACACTGCCCCAGCGAGTACCAGGCCGGCGCGTTGCGCGGCTCCAGTTTCACCACTGTCTCCAAAAGCGGAATCGCCGCCGCGTAGTCGCCCTGCTGCTTGGCGATCGCCGCAAGGTAGTATCGTGGCTCGGCCAGTTTCGGTCCCAGCCGCGCCGCGGCTTCAAAGTCGGGCCGCGCTTCCGAAATCTTGCCAAGATCAAACTCGATCCGCCCCCGGTTGAAATGCGCCGCCGCCGAATCCGGCGCGAGTTTCGTCGCCAATTTTGCTTCCGTCAGCGCCTCGGGAAAATTGTAAGACCCCGCCAGCGCGATCGCCAGATCCAGATGCCCCGCCGCCCTTCCCGGCGCGAGTGTGGTCACCTTCCTCAGCAGCGCTATCCCCTCCGCGCTCTTCCCTACACGCGCTTTCACCCTCCCCGCCGCCGACAGAATCCGCACATCGTTCGGCGCCAGGCTCAGCGCTCGCTCCAACTCGGCCTCCGCCGCCCCAAAGTCGCCTTGCTGCGCCAGAATCAGGCCAAGGTTCAGATGCCCCTGCGCGTAGTTCGGATCGTCCTCGATCGCCTTGCGCAACTCCTTTTCCGCTCCGCTGCTATCGCCCTTCGCCGCCAGAATCACCGCAAGGTTCCCCCGCGCCGGCGCAAGTTGCGGATCCGCCTCGATCGCCTCGCGCAACAGCTTTTCCGCCGATGCCGCGTCCCCCGCCTCGAGATCGTACCGCCCCAGTTCCCCCAGCGCCTCGCCCATCTTCGGATCAATCGCCAGAGCCCGCTGGAGCGCCTCGCGCGCCCCCGCCCTGTCGTGCGCCGCATCGAGCGCGATCGCAAGGTTGTATTCCGTGTGCGCGTTGCCCGGTTCCATCTCGATCATCCGCCGGTAAACTTCAACCGCCTTGGCCGCCTGTCCTGACTCTAAAAGTTCATTCGCCTGATTCCCCTGCGCCGCAACCTGGTTCTCCTTGAACGAATCTTCCTTCTCTTTCCGGAAAACCCCCGCCGCTTTCGCCGCACCCGCCTCATCGCCCAGCGTCCGCAGAACCGTAGCCAGTTGAAACTGCGCCGAAGAATCCGTAGGCTTCAGTTCTACCGCCTTCCGCAAATGCGGCAGCGCCTCTTTCGGCTTGTCATTCCGCGCCATCACGAAGCCCAGCTCGTACTGCGCCTGCGCGTCCTCCGGCTTGCCCGCCACCGCTCGGCGTAGTTCCGGCTCCGCTTTCTCGTACTCTCCCAGCCCGCGCAGCACCGCCCCCAGCAACAAGTGGCCCTCCGCGTCCGCCGGGTGCTCTTTCACATACGCCTGCGCCGGCCCGAGAGCGTCCTGATAATCCGACACCGATGTCAGCGCCGTGATCATCGCCAGCGACGCTTCCCGCTTCGATGGGTCCAGCTTCACTGTCGCCGCATATTCGTCCGCCGCTTCCCGAAACCGTCCCTGCTGCGCGTAGATATTGCCCAGGTTGAAGTGCGCCTCCGTCATCCCGGGGTGCGTGCGAAGAAGATCGGTCAGCATCCCGATCGCGTCCTTCGCATCCCCATCCTCGTACGTCGCGATCGCCAGCGACAGCGCCATATCTGCGGACCCGGGCTCCAGCGCCAGCGCCTGCTTCCAATACCCGATCGCCGCCTTGTACCGCCGCCCCGCCGACAGAGCCTGCGCAAGATGGTCCAGCGCGAAAACGGACTTCGGATCGATCCGCAGCGCTTTCTCAAACTCCACCTGCGCCTCCTCGATCTGCTTCAGATCGAGCAGAACCGCGCCCAGCGAATTGTGTGCTCGCGCATCGCCGGGCGCGAGCTTCACCACCGCCCGGAACTCTTCGGCCGCCGCCGGAAGCTGGTTCATCCGCACCCGCGCCACGCCCAGGTCGTGATGCGCCTCCGCCGAGGAAGGCTCAACCCGCGCCGCCGCCTCAAATGCCGATACCGCGCACGCAAGATCCCCTTGCTGCGCAAACCACGCGCCAACCGCGTCCAGAACCCGGGCTGACGGAGTTGACTGAAGCGCTGCCGCGGCTTCCGCCGAGGGTTTGCACGTGGAAGGTAGCACCGCCCCCGCCAGCGCGGCGCTCCACGGGAGCCAGATCGTACTTAGTCGCGCCAGCCTCATGAAAACCCGGGAGACCGTATTATCTCGCATCCTTTACTTCATCGCTAACTGACTCCGCCGGCTCCTTCACCACAATCACGCGGTCGCCGCGCACGTCCCGCAAAAGTTGCCGCTCCCCGGATGGCCACCGGATCTCCATCTCCCGCGCTTCCGCGTTCTTCCCCAGCCCGAAATGCACCCGCGCGTCGCTCGATGCCCCATACCCCGTGCTCGTCGTCGCCTCGTCGTACTGGGACTTACCATCCGGCGTCGTCACCCGGATCCGCGCCCCCAGTCCCATCCGGTTGCTTCGCACGCCTTCCAGCCGCAGCAGAATCCAGTGGTTGTGGTTCACCGTGATGTTCCGGTACACCGCCGCCGGCGCGCCTAGCGCCGTCACCACCAGATCGATCCGCCCGTCGTTATCAAGATCTCCATACGCCAGCCCGCGATGCGGCGCCGGCCGGACAAAATCCGCCCCAGCCCCCGCGCTCACATCGGCAAACCGGCCGTCGCCAAGGTTGCGCAACACCGCGTTCGGCTCCCCGTAGTGGAAATGACGCGACACCTTGTCGATGTCGTCCATCACGTTCCCACGCGCCACGAAAAAATCTTTCCAGCCGTCGTTGTCGATGTCCGCTACCCCGTTCGACCACCCCGACATCATCCGCGTCAGCCGCGCCACCCCGCTCGCCTGCGTGCCGTTGGAAAACTGTCCGCCTCCCCGGTTCAGAAACAGCGGGAACGTCTCGTTCTCCACCGCCGTGTGCCACACATCCGGCCGCCCGTCGTTGTCCACGTCGCGAAACTCCGCCCCCATGCCCGAAAGCGCGTTGCCGTCTTCGTTGTAAGCCACATTCGCCCGAAATCCAACTTCCTCAAACCTCTTCCCGCCCAGGTTGTGAAACAGTAAGTTCGGGCTGTTGTCGTTCGCCACGAAAACGTCGGCAAAACCGTCTCCATCGTAGTCCGCGAACGCCACGCCCATGCCCTTGCCCAGAACCCGCGATATCCCGGTCTCCTCCGAAACATCCGTAAACGTCCCGTCTCCGTTGTTGCGGTACAGCGTGTTCGGCAACGGCGCGAAACTGTTCGGATGGCAGTAGCCGCGCCCATCCAACCCCGTGCACACCGGCTCGTTCGCCGGATCCCACTTACAGTAATTCGAAACAAACAGATCCAGCAGACCGTCGTTGTTGTAATCGAACCATCCCGCCGACACCGACCACATCTTCCTCCCGCCGAATAGAGCCCCGCTCACTTTAGCCTTGGCCGTAACATCCGTAAACGTGCCGTCCCCGTTGTTGTGGAATAGCTGATTGCCGTTGACGTTGGCCACAAACAAATCGGGCCGGCCGTCGTTGTCGTAATCGCCCACCGCCGCGCCCATCCCGTAGCCCGACCCCGCAACCCCCGCCCTCTCCGTAACGTCGGTGAACGTTCCGTTGCCGTTGTTGTGATACAGACGGTTGAAATACTTCGCGCCCGTCTTCTTGAGCGACGGCATCTCCGCTCCGTTCACCAGGTAAATGTCCAGCAGCCCGTCGCCATCGTAGTCGAACACCGCAACCCCCGCCGGCATCGTCTCCGGCTGATGCTTCTCCGCCGTCGGACAGTTCTCCGTTCGAAACTTCACGCCGCCCGCTTCCGCAATATCCTCAAACCGGATCGCCGGCGCGCTGGGCCCCGTCGCGCCCGCCGCCAAAAGACCCAGCACGCCCAAAAAGCTAGCGGCCAGGCTTCGCATCACCGCTCTCCCCGCCACTCCCCCGCTGGCTCCCGCACCGTCAGAATCCGATCGATGGGCGGATTGTCGATCGTCTGCGTTATGCCGCTCGGCCAGAAAATCTTCACCGACCGCGCGCCCCGCTCCCGGCCCAGCCCGAAATGCACCCGCTTATCCGGCGCCGAACAGTAACTCCCGCCCGTCGTCACCGTCGCATACTGACGCCTCCCGCCCTCACCGTCCACCTCCACCCGCGCCCCGATCCCGTCCCGGTTACTCACCCCTCCAACCGTATCCACGCTCAGCCAATGGTTGCCCACGCCCCGGTTACGAAGCACCTTCGCCGCCCCGTCCAGACAGCTCACCACAATATCCATCTGGCCGTCGTTATAAAGGTCGCCGAACGCCGCGCCGCGCGCCGCCTGCGCCGTCCCAAACGCCGCTCCGCTTTCCGCCGAAACGTCGACGAAGCTCCCACCCACGTTGCGGAGTAACAGAAGCGGCTCCAGATACCGCACGTTCCCCTGAAAAAACTCGACGTTGTCCATCACATGCGACTGCGCGACAAATAGATCCTTCCACCCGTCGTTGTCATAATCGATCAGACCCGTGCCCCAGCCCGAGTGCCCAATCGTCATGCCCGCCACCCCCGAAGGCCCCGAAACGTACTGAAACGTCCCCTTCACATTGTGAAATAGCGCGTATTTCTGGTTCGCCAGATCGTCGATGAAAACGTCCGGCCACCCGTCGTTGTCGTAGTCCTCAAACGCCACCCCCATGCCCGAAAACGCCCGCCCGTCCTCGTCGTAGGCCAGCCCCGTCCCCAACCCCACTTCCCGAAACGTGCCGTCGTGATTGTTGTGAAACAACTGCTCGGCGACCGCGTCGTTGGCCACCAAAATGTCCGGCCACCCGTCCCCGTCGTAATCGTTCAACGCCGAGCCAAGACCCCGCCCCGGCGCCTTCGCGATTCCCGACTTCACGCTTACATCGCTGAACGTCCCGTCCCCGTTATTGTGATAAAGCAGATACGTGGCGGACTGGAACACGTCCGGATGGCAGTAGGCCCGTTCGCCCTTCTCCGGCGCCCCGCAGGGAAGATTCTTCGAAAAGTCCCAGTCCAGGTAGCGCGCCACAAACAGATCCAGCCGCCCGTCCCGGTCGTAGTCGATAAACAGCGCGCTCGACGACCATCCGCCCGCCCCCACACCCGCCTTCGCCGTCACGTCCGTAAACGTGCCGTCCCCGTTGTTGTGGTAAAGGATATTCTGCCCGAAGTTCGTCACGTACAGGTCCGGATAGCCGTCGTTATCGTAGTCGCCAACGGCAACACCCATGCCGTAGCCGTATCCTCGCACGCCGGCCCTTTCCGTCACATCGGTAAATGTGCCGTCCCCGTTGTTGTGATACAGCCGGTTCCAATACTTCGGTTCCGATTTATCCGGCGCCGCGCCCGGCGGCATCGCTCTTTTCAACGCGGCGCCGTTGACGAAGAACAGATCCTCCCGCCCGTCCTTGTCATAGTCCAGCATCGCCACGCCGCCAGGCATCGTTTCGATCAGGTATTTTTCCGGCGTCCGCGAAGAGAGAAGACGAAAGGCCACGCCCGATTTCGCCGTCACATCCTCAAACGTCGGAAGAGAGGTTCCTGGACCCCCGCTC
>JAJYCN010000103.1 GCA_021778335.1 Acidobacteriota bacterium
TCTGGAACAGCATCGTCTTGCCGGTGCGCGGCGGCGCCACGATCAATGCGCGCTGGCCCTTGCCGATGGGCGTGAGCATGTCCATCACGCGGCCGGAATAGTTGTCCTTCACCGTCTCGAGCTTCAGCCGCTTGTCGGGATAAAGCGGCGTCAGGTTGTCGAAGAAGATCTTGTTACGGGCTTCCTCGGGCGGCTCGAAGTTGATCGCGTCGACTTTGATCAGGGCAAAATACCGCTCGCCTTCCTTCGGCGGCCGGATCTGCCCGGAAATCGTGTCGCCCGTGCGCAGGTCGAAACGGCGGATCTGCGACGGCGAAACGTAGACGTCGTCGGGGCCCGGAAGATAGTTGTACTCGGGCGCGCGGAGGAAGCCAAACCCGTCCGGCAGGCACTCGAGCACGCCCTCGGAGAAGATGAGACCGCTCTTCTCGGCCTGCGTCTGCAGGATCTTGAAGATCAACTCCTGCTTGCGCAGGCCCGCCGTACCCTGTACGCCCAGATCCTTCGCAATCTGGTTCAGCTTCAGGATACTCATGTCCTTCAGCTCAACCAGATCCAGCGTCACGCCATTCTTCTGGTTCTGGCCCGCGCGCTTGCGCGCCGCCGCCCCGGCATCGAGCGGCTTGCCGTCGGGGCCCTTCATCTCGCCGGCCTTAATCTCCGCCGGTTTACTTTCGGCCGCCTTCGCCTCGGCCGGTTTCCCGTCGGCCGGCTTGCTAGGGGCAGTCTCCGCCTTCGGCTGACTCTCCGCCGCCGGGGCAGCGTCCGGCTTGCTCCCAGCCGCCTCCACCGGTTTGTCGTCCGGCCCGGGCGTCACTGGCTGTTCCTGATTGTCGAAATCGCTTGCCAAATTTCCCTCACTCCCTGGCCGGTTACGGCCGAGAACGGCAAAACCTCGCCACCCGGAGATTGCGCCCGGATAGCCGCCATGCCGCGGTGTCTTTCCTGCTGTGTTTTCAGTTTGTCTGTCTTCGAGGCGATCACTACATATCGCCTGCCATGGACCTCAAGCCAACGCTTCAGTTCGAGATCCTTTTCCATCCACCCTCGACGCGCATCGAGCACCAGGCACGAAAGCCGCAGAGCCTTTCGATGCATCAGGTAATGCTCGATCAACTCCCGCCATCCGCCTCGGATGCCCGCCGGCGCGCGCGCATAGCCATAGCCGGGAAGATCCACAAAGTGAACCTCCCCGCCTATCCGAAAAAAATTCACTACCTGCGTCCGGCCCGGCTGCGCGCTGGTAAACGCCAAACCAGGCCTGCCCGCGAGGCAATTCAATAAAGTCGATTTCCCGGCGTTGCTCCTGCCCAGGAACGCGACCTCGGGAAGCCCTTCCGCCGGGAACTGCCCAGGCGCCGCCGCACTCGCGATAAACTCAGCGTCCACCGCCGTTGGCCGCAACCCAGACTGCATCCCGGTTCCCGATTCACTAGTGCGTAATCTTCTCTTCGCCCGGATGAGGCATCTCCACCGGAGGCGCCGCCGCAAGCGGTTGGCTACCGATTTCCCGCTCCAGCGCGATCCGGAGAACCTCGTCCATCCACGAGACAAACCGCAGCTTCATCTCCTTCCGGATGTTTTCCGGAACATCCGGGAGGTCCTTTTCATTATCCCTGGGAAGAATTACTTCAAAGATGCCCTGCCGGTGCGCCGCAAGCAGCTTTTCCTTGAGCCCCCCGATGGCCAGCACACGGCCCCGCACCGTAATCTCCCCGGTCATTGCAATGTCGGATCGAACCGGAATCCCGGCCAGCGCACTCGCGATGCTGGTGGCGATCGTGATCCCCGCCGACGGCCCGTCCTTCGGTATCGCGCCCTCCGGGACATGCAAATGAATGTCGACGTTGCGATAAAAATCGCGCGCCAGCCCCAGCAGTTGCGCCCGCGAGCGGATGTAACTCATCGCCGCCTGCGCCGACTCCTGCATAACATCGCCCAGCTTGCCGGTCGTCTGCAGCTTTCCGCGGCCTTCCATCACGGCGGCTTCGGTCGTCAGTATCGAACCGCCCACTTCCGTCCACGCCAGTCCCGTCGTGGCGCCCACTTCGTTCTTCTTTTCGAGCTCGAGATCGCGGAACTTCTCCGGCCCAAGCAACTCGCTCAACGACTCCGCGGCAATCGAACGCTTCTCCGGCTTCGCCTTCGGGTTCTCGCTTTCGCGGTCCACCACGGCGCGCGTCACCTTCCGGCAGACGTTCCCAATCTCCCGCTCCAGGTTCCGGACACCGGCCTCGCGCGTGTAGCCGTGAATCAGTCCTTCGAGCGAGGCGTCGGAGAACTCCACGTCCGCGCGCGTCAGTCCGGTCTGTTCCATCTGCTTCGGCACCAGGAACCGTTTGGCGATCTCGAGCTTCTCCAGTTCCGTATAGCCCGACAGACGGATCACTTCCATGCGGTCCTGCAAGGCCGGCGGAATCGTGTGCATCACATTCGCCGTCGCGATGAAGAACACTTGGCTCAGGTCGTATTCGACATCCAGGTAGTGATCCATGAACATGTAGTTCTGTTCCGGATCGAGCACTTCCAGTAACGCCGCCGACGGATCTCCGCGGAAGTCCATCGACATCTTGTCGACTTCATCCAGCATCATCACCGGATTCTTCGTCCCGGCCTTCTTCATCATCTGGATGATCTGGCCCGGCAGCGCGCCAATGTAAGTCCGCCGGTGGCCCCGGATCTCGGCCTCATCCCGCACGCCGCCCAACGAAAGCCGGACAAACTTACGTCCCGTCGCCTTCGCGATCGACATGCCCAGCGACGTCTTACCCACTCCCGGAGGTCCCACGAAGCAGAGAATCGATCCCTTGGGATTCTTCACCTTCCGGCGCACCGCGAGAAACTCGAGAATCCGTGCTTTGATCTTCTCGAGCCCGTAGTGGTCGCTTTCCAGAACCTTCTGGGCAAACTTCAGGTCGCGGATTTCCTTCGTCCGCTTCTTCCACGGCGCCGCCAGTAACCAGTCGAGATAATTTCGCGAAACCGTGGATTCCGCCGACATCGGCGGCATGCTCTCCAAACGCTTCAGCTCGGCAATGGCCTTCTCGTGGGCTTCCTTCGTCATGCCCGCCGTATCGATCCGCTTCTTCAACTCGTCGATCTCGCTCTTCTCGCCGCGCCCCAGCTCTTTCTGGATCGCCTTGATCTTCTCGTTTAGGTAGTATTCCTTCTGCGCCTTCTCCATCTGGCGCTTCACCCGCCCCTGGATCGTCCGGTCCACGTTCAGCTTCTCGATTTCAATGTCGAGCAGCTCGGCCACCCGCGTCAGCCGGTCCACCGGATCGAAGATCTCCAGCAGTTCCTGCTTCTCTTCGATCGTCAACTGCAGATTCGCGCCCACCGTGTCGGCCAGTTTCCCGGCATCGTCCACCCGGATCGCGGCGATCATCGTCTCGTAATTGAGATTCTGGCTCAGCTTAACGTACTGCTCGAAAAGCTGCGTCACCCGGCTGGTCAATGCCTCGAGCTGCGGCCCGGCCTCAACTTTATACGCGAACGTCTTCACCACCGCCCGGAAGAAGCCCTCGTCCTCGGTCACCGAAACGACCTTGGCCCGCTCAACCCCCTCGACCAGAACCTTGATGTTTCCATCGGGCAGCTTCAGGCTCTGCACAATATTGGCGACCGTGCCGACGCTGTAGATCTCTTCCGGCCGCGGATCGTCCACCGACGCATAGTGCTGCGTGGCAAGGAAGATCTTCTTCTCCCCCGCCAGCGCCTCCTCGAGCGCGCGAACGCTCGGCTCCCGCCCCACCACGAACGGGGTCATCATGTACGGGAAGATGACCACGTCCCGGATCGGCATCATGGGTAGCCGTTTCGTATCGGTCTTGTCTTTCGAGGTGAGCATGAGAAAAATCGTTAGGATCCGGCGTTGACGCCGGCCGCTGAGCGGTGGGCCATCCAGGCGGGTAAAACCGAAAAGAGCTTCAGCCGGCCTTTTCGAGAAGCGCCATGTTGATCTTCTGCGACATCACCATCTCCTTGGTGACCAGGAACTCCCGAACCTTCTTCACCGAGGGGATGTAGTACATCAGATCCAGCATCAGATCTTCCAGGATCATCCGCAGTCCCCGGGCTCCCACCTTGCGCTCCATGGCGAGCGCGGCGATGGCCTCCAGGGCGTCGTCGCTAAACTTCAGTCTAACATTTTCAAATTCGAATAGCTTCTGGTACTGCCGGACGATTGCATTCTTCGGTTTGGTCAGAATCTGAACCAGCGCTTCCCTGCTCAGATCTTCCAGCACCGCCGTCACCGGCATTCGGCCAATGAACTCCGGAATGAACCCGAACTTGATCAGATCCACCGGCTGAATCTGCTCGAGCAAACTCGTATCCCGGCGGTTGATGCCGCTTCGTCTCAGCCCTTCCGCCACCGGCGGCTCTTCGGAATTCACGAAGCCCATCGTGCGCGAACCCACGCGCCTCGATATGACTTTCTCCAACCCGACAAAAGCCCCACCCAAAATGAAAAGGATGTTCGTCGTGTCTACCGGAGTGAATTCCTGGTGCGGGTGCTTCCGCCCGCCTTGCGGCGGCACGTTGGCCACGGTGCCCTCGAGGATTTTCAGCAGCGCCTGCTGCACCCCTTCCCCGGACACATCGCGTGTGATCGATGGATTTTCGTCCTTGCGGCCAATCTTGTCGATCTCGTCAATGTAGATGATCCCCTGCTGGCAGCGCTGCACGTCCCAATCCGAGTTCTGCAGCAGCCGCAGGATGATGTTCTCCACATCTTCGCCCACATAGCCGGCCTCAGTCAGCGTGGTTGCGTCTACAATCGCGAACGGTACGTCGAGAATGCGCGCCAGCGTCTGCGCCAACAGCGTTTTCCCGGTACCCGTCGGCCCGATCAATAAAATGTTGGACTTCGACAGCTCCACCTCGCCGCCGCGCTGCTTGTTCATCTGCACACGCTTGTAGTGGTTGTACACCGCCACGGCGAGCTTCTTCTTCGTGGCCTCCTGTCCGATCACGTATTGATCGAGATATTCCTTTAATTCCAACGGCTTAGGCAGCTTGTGAGAAGTGCCGTACGGTTGTTCTTGCCGGTCATCTTCCAGGATGGAATTGCATACGGCTATGCACTCATCGCAGATGTAGGCTCGCGGAAAATCACTGGGGGAGGAGATCAACTTTCCGACCGCGTCCTGCGTCTTATGACAGAAGGAGCAGCGGAGCGACTCGTCGGATCCTGCACGTTTCACAAGGTATCTCCTGGTGCTGAGGGCCTACCAGCCATCGCAGACCATGCCGTAGCGCATTTGACTACCCTTAGTATATCAACGAAACGGGATTTTAACCCCGAAAGTTTGCCCTAGAGAATTTGTATCAGACGCGCCGGTCCGGCCGCCGCGCCTACACCGCTTCTTTCCTGGCCTGTTCGAACAGCAGACTCAGTGTCTTCTCCGTGCGAATGTGCCCGGCGATCCGCCGCAGCGTCCCATCCTTCTCCAGCTTCTTCCGCATCGCCGCCACCGGCTCGCGTTCCTGCCGCGCGATCCTCTGCACTTCCCGGTCCAGCTCGTCGTTCGTCGCATAGATCGCCTCCTTCTCGGCGATCTTGTCCAGCAGCAGCGACGCCCGCACGTCCTTCTCGGCCTGCTCCTTCTGGCTGGCCTTGGCCTTCGCCCAGTCGATTTTCAACTTCGGATCCAGCAACCCCCGCGCCGCCAGGCCCCGAAGCTGATTCTCGACATTCATCTCGACCTGCCGGTCCACGTACGCCTCCGGCACCGCGAATGAATGCGCAGTCACAAGCGTATCGATCAGGCTGTGCTTGGCCGCCTCCTGCGCCCGCCGCTCGCGCTCGCCGAAAATCCCCTTCCGCACCGTCTCCTTCAGCTCGTCCAGGCTCTGGAAATCTCCCAAATCCTTCGCAAAATCGTCGTTCAGCTCCGGCAGTTCCTTGCGGCGGATCGCCTTCAACCGCATCGCGAACCGCACCGTCCGCCCCGCCAGCTTCGGCTGCCCGTAGTCGTCCGGATACTTGATCTCAAACTCTTTCACTTCCTCCGGCGACAGGCCCCGCAGCGCCTCGCTGAACTCGGGCAGCGTGTCCGGATCCCCCACGTGCAGCATCAGGTCGTCCTGCTCCACCGCCTCGGCCGTCCCTTCCACACTCCGCAAATGCACCAGCGCATGGTCGCCGTCGGCGGCCGGCCGCGGCTCCAGATTCACATACTCCGCCTTCTGCTCCCGCATCTCCTCTAACCGCTTCGCCACATCCTCTTCCGATACCTGCGGCTCTTCGTACTTCACCGTCAGTCCCCGGTACTCGCCCAACTCAATCGCCGGCGCCACTTCAAACTCCGCCTTGAAGCTTAGCGGCTCGCCATCATGGAAGTGAATATCCTTCACATTCGGCGTGCCGACAACTTCCAGGTGCTCATCGTGAAACCGCTTTTGCAGCGCCTTCGGAATCAATCCCTCGAGAACGTCCTGCCTCACCTCGGAAGCGAACTTCGAACGGATCAGCCCCGCCGGCGCCTTGCCCGGGCGGAATCCCGGCAGACGCACCTTCTTCTGCAGCTCGCCCACCACGCGTTCCGTTTCCCGCGCGATCTCCTCGACCGGGATCGTAAATTCCAACTCGTGCTTACAACCTTCGATTTGCATTGTCCTCTGTTATCATCCCGCAGTCGGCGGGCTCCGTTGTGCGCGGTCCCAATTAGACGGCAATGCGGCGAAAGCCGTCTCCGGCCCCGCCGCTTATCCGCGAATCCGCTTCGCCGCGCCCCGCGCCTTTAAGTCCCCTCGGACCAGCCCGCCAGGTACGCTTCCTGCTCCGCCGTCAGCGCGTCTATCGCCACGCCCATCGAATCCAGCTTCATCTTCGCCACCTGGCGGTCGATGTCCTCCGGAACCGAATGAACCGTCTTCTCGAGCGTTGCATGGTTTGCGATCATGTACTCCGCCGTCAGAGCCTGATTCGCGAAACTCATGTCCATCACCGACGCCGGATGGCCTTCCGCCGCCGCCAGGTTAATCAGCCGGCCTTCACCCAGCACATAAATGCGCCGGCCGTCCTTCATCGTGAACTCTTCCACGAACCCGCGCACCTCGCGCCGCGACACGGCCATCTTTTCGAGCGTCTCCAAATCGATCTCGACATTGAAATGCCCGCTGTTGGAAAGAATCGCGCCGCTCTTGAGCCGCTCGAAGTGCTCGCCCGAAATGACGCTCTTGTTGCCGGTCACCGTGACAAACACGTTCCCGCACGCCGCCGCGTCCCGCATCGGCATCACCCGGAAACCGTCCATCGCGGCTTCGATCGCCTTGGTCGGATCGATCTCCGTGACAACCACATTGGCGCCCATGCCCCGCGCCCGCATCGCCACACCGCGGCCGCACCAGCCGTAGCCCGCCACCACCACCGTCAGGCCCGCCAGCAGCACGTTCGTCGCGCGGATGATTCCGTCCAGCGTGCTCTGCCCCGTCCCATAGCGGTTGTCGAACAGGTGCTTGGTCAGCGCGTCGTTCACCGCGATGATCGGAAACTTCAGCACCTTCTCCCGCGCCATCGCCCGCAGCCGGATCACACCCGTCGTCGTTTCTTCCGTCCCGCCCAGCACGCCCTCGAGCGCGTCCTGCCGCTTGGTGTGCAGCATCGTCACCAGGTCGCAGCCGTCGTCCATCGTGATCGCGGGCTTGTGGTCGATCGCCGCATGAATGTGCGAATAGTAAACGTCGTTCGACTCGCCCTTGATCGAAAACGTCGGAATGCCGTAGTCGCAGGCCAGCGCCGCCGCCACGTCATCCTGCGTCGACAACGGGTTCGAGGCGCACAGAACCACCTCGGCGCCGCCGTCCCGCAAGGTAAGCATCAGGTTCGCCGTCTCGGTCGTCACGTGCAGGCAAGCCGCCACTCGAACGCCCTTCAGCGGCTTCGTTTCCTGGAACCGTTTGCGGATCGTGTGCAGGACGGGCATCGACTGCCCGGCCCACTCGATGCGCCGCCTTCCTTCTCCCGCCAGCGCCGGATCCTTCACGTCACCTACGAGTTTCTGAGCCACGTTGCTCGCCATCCGCTCACTCCTGTTCGTACGAAAATCCTTTACCGCGCGCCCACCGCGACTTCAGCGCCCTTGCGCAGCGTCTCGGCCTTATCCGCCGCTTCCCAACTGAACGTATCTTCCGTGCGCCCGAAGTGCCCGAACGCCGCTGTCTTGCGGTAAATCGGCCGGCGCAGCCGCAGATGCTCGATCATGCCCTTGGGCGTCAGCGGGAACTGCTCGCGCACCAGCGGCACCAGCCTCTCTTCGCTCGCCGCGCCCGTGCCGAACGTGTTCACCATCACCGAAACCGGCTCCGCCACGCCGATCGCATAAGCCAACTGCACTTCCACCCGCTCCGCCAGGCCCGCGGCCACCAGGTTCTTGGCAATGTAGCGCGCCATGTAGCACGCCGAGCGGTCCACCTTCGTCGGATCCTTGCCCGAAAACGCCCCACCGCCGTGCCGCCCCATCCCGCCGTAGGTGTCCACGATGATCTTGCGTCCCGTCAGGCCCGTGTCGCCATGCGGACCGCCGATGACAAAACGCCCCGTCGGGTTGATGTGATAGTTCGTTCCCGAATCCACCATCCCCTGCGGAACCACCGCGTCGATGATGTGCTTCTTCACCTGCTTGCGCAGTTCCTCGGTCGATACCGCATCGTCGTGTTGCGTCGAAATCACCACCGCGTCGATCCGCTTCGGCCGGCCGTTGACGTATTCCACGCTCACCTGGCTCTTTCCATCCGGCCGCAGAAACTTCAGCCCCCCGGCCCGGCGAACTTCGCTCAGCCGCCGCACCAGCTTGTGCGCCAGCATGATCGGCAGCGGCATCAGCTCTTCCGTCTCGTTGCAGGCGTAGCCGAACATCAGGCCCTGGTCCCCGGCGCCGCCCACGTCCACGCCCATCGCGATGTCCGGCGACTGGCTCTGAATCATGTTCAGGATGCCGCAGGTCTTCGAGTCATACCCCATCAACGCATCGTTGTAGCCGATCTCGGCGATCACTTCCCGAGCCAGCTTCGGCACATCCACGTACGTATTGGTCGTGATCTCGCCCGACACCACGCAGATGCCGGTCGTAACCAGAACCTCGCACGCCACCCGTCCCGTCGCATCGTCCTTGAGAACCGCGTCGAGCACGGCGTCCGATATCTGGTCCGCCATCTTGTCGGGGTGACCCTCGGTCACCGATTCCGACGTGAAAATATGCCGCTGACTGTCTGCCACGATTTTGCTTGCCTCCTGCCTAGCGCCAGTGCGCCAGGCGCATGGTGCGGGGGAATGCCACCTGACCTGCGCGGGCTCAATCTGGGAATCGCTCTGGATCTTAACTCGGTCTTCCTAGCGGGAAACCTCTCATAAGTTTATCGAAGCCAACAGATTGGGTCAAACAACGCGGGGTGGATGGTGGCCCAGACCGGGCGAACTGCGATATCCGCCTCTGGGCGGCAAAGGGAGTGCGTTCCCGCTCGTTAGGAGGGTCCCAGCGTGGTCAGGCCCCCGTCGAGGTAAATCGTCTCGCCTGTCATGGCCTGGCTTCCCGCCAGAAAAAGGATCGCCTCGGCGATGTCCTGCGCCGTCGCCAGCCGCCGCGTCGGCGTCGTCGCTTCCGCCGCCGCGCAGTGTTCCTCCGTCCATCCGGCAAATCCTGTCCGGATCAACCCTGGGGCCACCGCGTTCACCCGGATCCGGGGCGCCAGCGCCCGCGCCAGCGACCGCGTGATCCCGACCAGACCGGCTTTCGACGCAACATAGGCGATGGAACTGCCCCGCCCTCCCACCGCCGCCATCGACGCCACGTTCACCACCGCCGCTCCGTCCTGCCTCTCCAGCAGCGGCGCCGCCTTGCGAATGCAATAGAACGGCCCCCGAAGGTTCGTGTTCAGCGTCCGGTCCCAGATCTCCTCGCTCAACTCCCCGAGCTTCTCGTGTGGCACCCGCGAGGTCCATCCGGCGTTGTTTACCAGATAATCCAGCCGCCCGAACTCCCGCCCCACCGTCTCAACCATGCGGTTCACATCCCCAGCCTCGGACACGTCGGCCCCAACCGAAATCGCCCGGCCTCCCGCATCCCGGATCGCCGCGGCGATTCCTTCCGCCGCCTCCCGCGAACGGTTGAAGTTCACGGCCACCGCCGCACCTTCCCGGGCAAACAATTCCGACGTCGCCCGCCCGATTCCCGTCGCCCCGCCTGTGATCAGAACTGCTTTGTCGGAGAGTCTCATGTGAGCCGCACAGGGCCGGCCGCGGCCCTCACACCAGCATAGAACCCCGCGCTCCACGGCCGCGGGCAGGCTCCGTTGTGCGGCTCGTTATTAAGAAGCCGCTACATGATATCCCCCACCCTACGGCAGAGCGAAGGCGACGACAGCATCGCCCAGTTTTGTGCCAAGCTTCCCGTGCCCTCCGGCCGCGATCACCACGTACTGTTTCCCCCCTGCCGCGTATGTCATCGGAGTCGCCTGCCCGCCCGCCGGAAGACGCCCGCGCCACAACTCCCGCCCCGTGTCGGCGTCGAACGCCCGCAAATAGTCGTCCATCGCCGCCCCAATGAACACCAGTCCACCCGCGGTCGCCATCGAGCCGCCCATGTTGGGTGTCCCGGTATGCGCAGTCAGCGGCAGCGGCGTCATGTCATACGGCGTGCCCAGGGGAACCCGCCAGCGTATTATCCCCTGCTTCAGATCGATCCCGGCCAGCACGCCCCACGGCGGAGCGACGCACGGCATGCCGATCTTCGACATCAGCGGCTGGCGCCACATCACGTACGGCGTCCCCCTCATGGGCGCCCACTCCGCCTTCGGATGCAGCTTATGCGCCGCCTCCGCCTGCGCTCGCGGAACCAAACCCATCAGGAACGGCAGGTTCGTCGCGTTGACGAAAGCCATCTGCCGCTGTGGGTCCACCGACACGCTTCCCCAATTCACTCCTCCCGCAATGCCCGGCGACTCAATTGTCCCCCGCAGGCTCGGGGGCGTAAACACCCCCTCACTCCGCGCACTCTCAATCTGCTCCCGGCATCCATTCCGGTCCCACGAAGTCAGGCCCCATGCATCATCGGGCCGAAGCTGCTGTGGCGCCACGGCCGGCGGCGCGGAAGGAAACGGCTGCGTCGGCCAGGCCTTCTCCCCCGGCACATCGCTCTGCGGCACAGCCCGCTCCACCACCGGAAACAACGGAGTCCCCGTCACCCGGTTCAGCACGAAAAGCATGCCCGTCTTCTCCGCCGAAACCAGCGCCGGCGTCCCGCCTATCGTCGTAAGCGTCGGCTGCGACGGCACATCGTAATCCCACAAGTCATGATGGACCGGCTGGAAACTCCACACCACTTCCCCCGTCTCACCCCGCAGCGCCACGATCGAATCGGCGTAATGATCGTCGCCCGGCCGTTCTCCGCCGTAGTAGTCCGGGCTCGCGCTGCCCGTCGGCACATAGACGAGGCCGCGTTCCTGGTCGACCGAAAGAATCGACCACGCGTTCCCCGCCCCGGTCCGGATTCCCTCCGCCGGCCGCGACACAATCGGGTCCCAGCTCCACGCCAGTTTTCCCGTCCGGACGTCGAACGCCCGCACCACGCCCCGCGGCATGTCCACCCGCCCGTTATCGTCGATCGCCGAGCCTACAACCACCCGTTCGCCCACCACCACCGGCGGCGACGTGATGTGATACTCCCCCCGCCTCTGTTCTCCGACATCCTTGCCCAGAGCCACCTGTCCGTCGACGCCGAAGTCTTCGCACGCCTTTCCCGTCTCTGCGTCAATCGCGACCAGCCGGGCGTCCACCGTGGCCATGTAGATCCTTCTCTGGCACGCGGCGCCCGCCGCCCGCCGCGGGTCGAGCCACGACGCCACACCGCGGCAAACGAAACCATCCCCGCCCGGTGCGTTCATGTCGATCTTCGGGTCGTACGCCCATTTCTGTTGTCCCGTCGCCGCATCCAACGCGATCACGCGATTGAAAGGCGTCGGAACATACATCGTCCCGCCAATCGCCAAAGGGGTCGCTTCGAACGCGCTCTTCTGCCGCCAGCGGCTTCCGTCCGATACGTCCCCCGTATGGAACGTCCAGGCCACCCGCAACGCGGAAACGTTGGACTTGTCAACCTGTTTGAGCCCCGAATAACGCGAACCGCCCGCATCATTCCCGTAAGCCGGCCAGTCCGCATCGGCAATCGCGGTCACTCGCACCTCGCGCCGCCCGGTGCACCCAACCCCCGCCAATAACCCCGCCATCACCAATCCCGCCGCACGCTTCCACATAGCCGCATTCTGCCTCCAACCGCCCGGTTTTGCCAACACTTCCGGGACGGACGGGACCGCAAGCGGGACCAGAGGCGCATTTGACTCGCGTTGTTACACTGAAAGAAGAAATGACACTGGACGAACTGGAAAGAGAGTACGGTACGCTCCGCCAGCAGGCTGACGCTGTGCGGAGCTATCTTTGACGCACCTGCTAAGCTCGCGCAATTAAAGGAAATCGAAGAAAAGATCGCCGCGCCGGACTTCTGGACCCAGCCCGAAAAAAGCCAGAAGCTGATGCAGGATCGCAAGCGCCTCGAAGAGGCCCTCCGCGAGGAGACGGGCGTCGCAACGCTCACCTCCGACCTCGACACGCTGTTCGAGTTGGCTCACGAGGGCGAGGATGTCGCCGCCGACATCGAGCGCGAACTGAAATCCTTCGCCTCCCGCCTCGACTCGCTCGAAACCGGCATGCTGCTCACCGGCGACAACGTCGCCAAGAGCGCCATTATGACCATCCATCCCGGCGCCGGTGGCACCGAGAGCCAGGATTGGGCCGAAATGCTTCTCCGCATGTACCTCCGTTGGTGCGAGCGGAACGGCTTCGAGAGTGTACTCACGGACCGTCTCGAGGGCGAAGGCGCCGGCATCAAGTCCGCCACCTTCGAAATCAACGGCGAGAACGCCTACGGTCTTCTGCAGTCTGAAATCGGCGTCCACCGCCTCGTGCGCATCTCCCCGTTTGACTCCAACGCCCGCCGGCACACCTCGTTCGCCAGCGTCTTCGTCTATCCGCAAGTCGACGAGGACGTCAACATCGAGATCCGTCCGGAAGACCTGCGCATCGACGTGTTCCGCGCCTCCGGCGCCGGCGGCCAGCACGTCAACCGCACCGAATCCGCGGTCCGCTTCACCCACCTTCCGACCGGCATCGTCGTGCAATGCCAGAACGAGCGGTCGCAGCATAAGAACCGCGCCGCCGCCATGAAACAACTTCGCGCCCGCCTGTTTGAGCACGAAATGGAAAAGAAGCGGGTCGAGGAGAGAAAACTCGAGGACACCAAACTCGAGATCAACTTCGGCAGCCAGATCCGCAGCTACGTGCTGGCGCCCTACCGCCTGATCAAGGACCATCGCACCAAACTGGCGGTCGGCGACGTGGACCGCGTTCTCGACGGCGACCTCGAATCGCTCATCCACGCCTGGCTGGTATGGCGCAAAACCGGCAGGACCGCCGGCGACGCCAAGGAAGAACTCCCCGACTAGCGCGGGCTGGCACGTGATGGACCCACAGCTTATCGCCCAGGCCGTCGCGCTCCTCCGCGCCGGCCAACTTGTGGCATTCCCCACCGAGACCGTCTATGGCCTCGGCGCCAATGCGCTCGATCCCGCCGCCGTCGAACGGATCTTCACCGCCAAGGGCCGTCCCCCAACCAGCCCGTTAATCGTCCATGTCGCCGATGTGGCGATGGCCCGTTCGCTCGCGCTCGTCTGGCCCGAGACAGCGGAAAAACTCGCCGCGCACTTCTGGCCCGGCCCCCTGACCCTCGTCGTCCCCAAGCGCTCCGTCATCTGCGGCCGCATCACCGCCGGCCTGCCCACCGTCGGCCTCCGCATGCCGCGCCATCCCGTCGCGCTCGCCCTGCTCCGCGAAGCAGGTTTTCCGATCGTCGCGCCCAGCGCAAATCCGTTTACCGGGCTCTCACCCACGACCGCGGATCATGTTCGCGAATCCCTCGGCAACCGGGTCGCGCTCGTCCTCGACGGCGGCCCGTGCGAAGTCGGCATCGAAAGCACGGTCGTCTCTGTCGCCGGAACTGAACCGGTCCTGCTACGCCCCGGAATGGTCTCGCGGCAAGCGATCGAGAACCTCATCGGGCCTGTCCGCGTTCCCGGCGCCTTTGCAGCCGAAACGCCGCACCAGGCCCCGGGCCAGCATCCTCGCCACTATAGTCCCCGAACTCCCCTGCTTCTCGCCACGCCCGAGAATCTGCCCCAAAACGGCCGTGGCGTCTACGTATATTGGTCCACGCCCTCCTCTTCCTACCCGTCGGTCGGCCTCCCGAATGACCCCGCGGGCTACGGCTCCAGGCTCTATGGAACCCTCCATGAACTCGACCATCAGCATTGGGAATGGATCGCCGTCGAGCCACCGCCCACCGGCCCGGCATGGCTCGCCATCCGCGACCGGCTTACGCGCGCTGCCGCCCAGCGTTGACGTTCCTGGTCTTCCGGAGACGGCTCCCCGTTCTGGCTCATCTCCGCGGCTTCGAGCCGCCAATTCCTTCAGAGTCTTCCATCCAACGAGTAAATCGGGCCGCGAAGGTCTATCAAGACGTCGCTTCGCGGCCCGAAATGCGCCGTGCCTCGGACGGCCTAGTCATGGCCGTCCGAGTGGTCCCAGCGTTTGGTCCGCACCGTAGCGTTCCGACTCACCGCCTCGCCGGGTCCCGGCTTCCCCGCATCCGTCACGCGGCCGGCAGGAATATTCGTCGGAGCGGACTTTCCTTTGTCCCCCTCGTTTCCTTCACCGCTCTTGGAGAAGCCCTTGAACCGTCTACGTTTGAGCTGTTGTAACTGTGCATCCGCAACATCTACGTAAATCGGACTCCGCGAAACCACCTGACCGGAGCTGTTAACGCCATCGACTTCGTAGTAAACCACTCGCCGCGGCACAGCCGGAATGTCAACTACGCATCCGCTCCCACAAGCCGTATCGGCTTGCGTTTCCGCCGCAAAGGCAAATGGCGTGCCGCTGGTGGTGCACGCTTCCTCCCTGGTCGTACAGAAGAAACTGCCCGGCGGACCGTTCTCCGCATACCCGAACCGGATCCTCGCGCTCGCCATCCCCGCTACCGTCTCGACCGGCACAGGAATCTGAACAAACTGCGACATATTGCCCGGTGATTGGACCGGCCACGGAGGAAGCTTCACGGCGAACATCGTGTTCGCTACGCCTTCCACCCACGGCGTCCACGTAATCGCCCAACTGCCGTCCGGCGTGGCCCTCATATTTTGGAATCCATCCTGGTTTCGCGCCCAACCTCCGAACGCCATCGTGAGCTTGCGCCAGTCATTGCCGTTCAAGTCCGGGCGGTTGTAACCTTGCTGGACGTAGTACGAGAAGTCCGGCGTCGGCGAAGTCACGCACGGTACATTGAAGTCATAGTAGCTTCCGCACTGGCCATTAGCGACGGCTTTATCGACAGCCATGTAAATATGACCGGCCGGGCTGCCGGCGACGCACTCGCCGGCGTTATACGAGTAGCAGTACTTCCACACATCCGCGGGCAGCGACATGACGCTCCCCGGGCCGCTCTTGTCCTGAAGCAGGTTCTCCGCTGCCCAGACCGCGAGGGGAACGTTCTTTATGTCTACGCCGAACGGGTTCGTCACGTCGTACAGACACACCGTGCCGGAACAGCCTCCCACCTGTGCCGTCGTGTTCTGAAAGACGTTATCCACTCCGCCGAAATAGTTCGACAACGGCCGCATGTCCAGGTCCCATCCGATCTCGTTAAGCGGCGCCGCGTACTGCCGCGTCGAGGGATGCGTCTGGATCGCCCATCGTGCCATCTGAGCCTTCGATCCGTTAAACCCAATTGGGTCGGGTGTGTTGATCTGATAGCTCGCGCCGATCTGGGAGGCGGGCAATCCAATCCGCGCGTGCTGCGTCCAGCCATCGTTTGTAACTAGCGCATCCAACTGAGGCTGCCCGACTGGGCTGATGAAGTCCTGGTGAATCGCGGTCTCTGGGTTCTCCGGCATCGGGTTGGATGCTGTCGTGTCGCTCTGGGCGTAAACCAGAAACAGACCGTTCCCGCTCAACGCCGGAGTCATCGCCGGACGAATCGGAGTCTTGTGCGTGTACGATCCCCCATTCGATGCGGGGGGGATCGAAGCGTTGTACGGGCCCAGGAATCGCGCGAACACGGCCGTAACCGTCCCGTCGCTATTGTGGGTTACTTGTACGGCGAACGGGCGTTCCACGGCCGTCGATTCTCCCACGAAGTCAAATGCATCTCCTTCTTGCAGTGTGAGCGGTTGCGTCCAACAGTGGCTCGTAGTCCCGTCTCCACCGCAGTTCGCTGAATTGTGCGGATAGGGGAACGCGGTCATTTCTTCATAAAGACCCGCCGTCAGAACCGCGCCGGACCCACCGCCCCCGGAAACTGTAACCGCCGGTGGAACGTATCCGCTCCCTTGGGCTGTAATTGTCACGCCAGCGACCGGCCACGCCACCACCGCCGTCGCCGTAAAGCCTGACCCGTATCCGCCGGTGATGCTGATCGTCGGGGCCGACGTATATCCGGAGCCGGGATTCGTGATAGCAATCCCCGTTACCGCACCGTTGGCGACTGTCGCAATCGCCGCCGCGCCACTGCCACCTCCGCCCGAGATAGTAACCGCCGGTGCTTCCTCGTATCCACTTCCGCCCGCCGTAACGATGACGTCCGAAAGCTCCCCGCTTGTGCCCAACACCGCCGTGCCCGCCGCACCCGTTCCGGGGCCGTAGAACGTTAAAGCCGGCGCGGCGGTATACCAACCTCCGATCGGCTCGTAGGGACCGGCGCCGGAGAGAACCACTCCCGTCACCGCACCGCCGCTCGTCGTCACCGATCCGCGCGCCGTCGTACACAGTGAGCATCCCGTCGAGTTGGAAAACACGACGCGTGGGTAGCTGTAGCCCGACCCGGTGGCTGTCAGCTTAAGGCTTGAGATCGCCCCGCCGCTCACTGTCGCCGCTGCGGCCGCCCCGGTTCCACCACCGCCCGAAATGGCGATCGTAGGAGGAGACGTGTAGCCGGAACCTCCGCTTAGGATGTTGATGTTGTGGACACCCGAAGTACTGGCGCCCAGCGACTCGGCACGGGTAATCTTCACCGGGTCGGCGGCCAGGTTTAGCGTAATGCAGTTGGGCGATCCCGGAGTAACTCCCATCGCTTGCCACTTGTTTGATACCGTCGGACACGCATTCGCATACAACGTCTGTATCGTCCACGCCTCCGGATTCAGCACAACCGAGGCGCCGCTGCAGCTATTCCCTGTCAGCGGCGCATAGACTGGACCCGTATAG
>JAJYCN010000104.1 GCA_021778335.1 Acidobacteriota bacterium
AGATAGACGCAAAGCCGGTCTCCGGACTTCAGGCCGCGCCGGACGAGACACTCGGCCGTCTGGTTACTCCGATGTTCGATATCGCCGAACGTATAGGTATGGCCGTCAAACTCGAGCGCGGGCTGGTTGCGTCGCAGCGTCAGTGAGAGGTCGAAAAGTTGGATGAGGTTCATGCAGGCAGCTCCTTTCCGCGCGTCTCTGGTGTCCAGGGGATCAGGAGAAGTCCGCCAAGGAAGGCAATCGACGTAAGCGCGACCGGCGTTCCGATGGTGTGCATCCGTGAAACCCCGGCCCCCACCAGAAACGTCGCACCGGCCGCGATGTATCGGCCGAAAGAAGTAGTGAAGGCGAACGCGCTGCCGCGGCAACTGGTCGGGTATTGTTCCGGCAACCACAGTGTATATACAGCGAAGTTCGCGCCGCCGATGCCAAGCACGAACAGGCAGACCAGGAACCAGGCAAGGCTGGTGTAAAACAGATACCCGAAGCCCGCCGCGATAGCGCCGAACATGACCACGAAATAACACGCTAGGGCCCCGCGGCGCCCGAGGGCTTCGGCCAGTGGCGGCATCAGGATACAGCCCAGGATCGTTCCGCATGACAGCAGCATAGTGGCGTAGGAAGCAAGCTGCGACGCCCCGGCGATGTGACCCTCGCGCACCGCGATTGCACGAACCGAGGACGGCACATACACCGACCCGGCCCAAAGGCCCACGATCGAAACCGACAGCAACGCGGAATTGAGAAGTGTGCGCCGCCGGTGCTCCGTCGAGAAAAGCGATGCGAAGGCCGGCGTTGCGCTCGCGGCCCGCCGCCCGCTCTGCCAGCGGGAAGGCTCCTCCACGCTGTGGCGAATGTAGGCCACCAGCAGCGCGGGCAGTCCTCCCGCGGCAAAGACCGCACGCCAACCGTAGCGGGAGCCGATGGCCCAATTCACAAGGGCCGCGAGGAAAACTCCGAAGTAGTAACCCGTGTGCATCCATCCGGCGCCCTGGCCGCGCCGCGCTTCGGGCCATTCCTCGGCCACTACGATGCTGCCCAGCGTCCATTGGCCGCCAATACCGATGCCGGCGAGAAACCGGAAGGCAGCCAATTCCCAAATGTTCAAAGCGAAGGCGCACAGGAACGTGAACACCGAGTAGCACAGTACCGTGAGCATCAGCGTGCGCACGCGGCCGATCCGGTCGGTAACCGGACCCCAGACGAACGCGCAGCCCCATCCAGTCAGGAAAACCGCGAACAGGATGCCGCCGTATAGTCCAACGTTGGCCTGCGTGGCGCCGAGGCCGGAACGCGGCAATAGCGACAGGAGCGCCGGGTCGAGGACCAACGCGTAAAGGAATGAGTCCATGCCGTCCAGCGCGAAGCCTGCCCACGCCGACCAGAAGCTGCGAACCTGATTGTGAGTAAGAGCCACTGGGCTGGTATGGTAGCGCAGCACGGCGGCCACCCCTCCCGCGCTTAGCCGAAGACGCTGTGCGAGGACAGATGAAGACCGGTCTGTGTGATGGCGTCGCGAAGACCCGGCGCGGTGAGAGCGCCCAGTTCGATTTCGCGCTCCCCGATGTACCGGCTGACTTTTTCGAGCGGCGGATCTCGGAAGCCCGGATGGCACATCAGTTCGAAACAACGGGCGCCGGGATGCCGCTCCACGCCCTTATTGACCACGCCGAGTAGACTCTTCTCCGATAACTCGCCGCCAAACCAGTCGAGCAGGGCTACGTCGGCGCACCGCACATCGGCGCCGCGCAACCGCCCGGCCATATCCCGTGTCACGGGACGCCCCGGCAGGCCGAAGTGGGCCGCAACCTCACAGAACACGTCGAAGATGTCATGGCGCGCGTGCACGTGATGATGCGTGTCGATGTGTGTGGGTTCGATGCCGAGCTCGAACAACACGTTGACCTGAGCCCGCCACTCAAGAAACAACTCGCCGGCAATGACCCGACCGACCTCGGCGCGTGACCGTGCGAACTCGCCGCCGGGACCCGCCAGGCTGGGAACCTGTGCCGCGGGCAGTACCGGCGTGCCGGTTGTAAGTTGAAGGTGCACGCCGATGCGGCCCGGAATCATTGGCCCCCAGAGGCGAAGGCGCTCCCTCGCGCCCTCGCGGCACACCATCGCCGATGTTGACGTCACAATGCCGTCGCGAATCGAGCGCACAATGCCATCGCACACGCCGTCGGTAAGGCCGAAATCGTCGGCGTTCACAATGAGCATGCGTGCCCGGCTGCTCGTGGCGGCGTGCTCGTAGCCGCCGCTCATAATCACCTCCAAACAAACAGAGAGACCGATCGAAGGCCGATAAATATAGCTCCCAGGAAATTTTCTTTCCTTCGTCGCGCTATATTTCCCCGCCCGTGACGCTGCTCTTTTGCACAGAGACGAGAAGACACAAGTGCAACGAGTCCTGCTCTATTGCCGGCACACCATCGGGATCGGCCATCTGGTTCGAAGCTTGTCCATCGCGGAAGCGCTGGCGCAGCGCTTTGATGTCCTGATGGCGCTCGGCGGAGAACGCGTGGAGGGCCTTACGCTGCCCGCGGGGATACGCTACTTCGAACTTCCCGCCGCCGCCGGCGTGAGCGAGCGGTTGGCGCTCGGCGAGGAACTGGGAGAACCGCTGCTGGCGGCGGCGAAAATGTGGCGGCCGGATGTCATCCTCACTGAGCTCTACCCATTCGGCCGCAAGTCCTTCGACGCGGAACTGCTCCCGATGCTGCGGTGGGCAAAGGCGCAACCGGACAAGCCCCTGGTGGTTTCAAGCGTGCGCGACATTCTGGTTCACCGCGCCAACGCCGAATCGTTCGAGCAGCGCGTGGTCGGCATCATCGGTTCTTACTTCGACCTCGTGCTCGTCCATGGCGACGAACGGTTCGTGCCCCTCGACGTTACTTTCTCCCGAGTCCGGGATCTGGCCTGTCCGGTTCGCTACACCGGCTATGTCACGCGGGCGAAAAACTACGCAGCGCCGGCTGCGGCCGAACCGCGAGTCGTTGTAAGTAACGGCGGAGGCCGCTGCGTCCCAGGGCAAAAATTGCTGCGCGCCTCTGTTGCGGCGGCGCTCCAGTTCCCGGACCGGCTGCCATACACGTTTGAAGTCTACACCGGACCACTCGCCCCGGACGCTGTGTACGAAGACCTGTGCGCCCTCGCCGCCGGAGCCGCCAACATCCGCGTGGCCCGCTTCACGCCGGATCTCGGCGCCAGACTCCGCGGCGCGACGCTCGCCATCGGCATGGGCGGCTACAACACGGTCCTCGACCTGCTCGGCGCGAAGATTCCGGCGCTCATCTATCCGGAATACGGCAATGGCGACACGGAGCAGGAAGTGCGCGCCGAACGGCTCGAAAAGTTGGGAGCCGCCAGCGTACTGAGCGGCGAAGATCTTCAGCCTGAGCGGATGACACAAGCGATTGAAAGCGTTCTGCGGCGTAAACCCGCGGCGATTGAGATCGATCTCGACGGCGCTGGCAATACGATGCGGATTCTGCACGAGATGCAAGCCCGGCGGAGCGATCTGGCCTCTGCCGCCGCCGGATGTCCCCAATAAATCACCAAGGAGAGAAGCACATCATGCGCATTCTTGTTTACTCCCACGATAGCTTCGGTCTTGGAAACATACGGCGGATGCTTGCCATCTGCGAGTATCTCCACAAGACGGTGAAGGATGCCTCCATCCTCATCATCAGCGGATCTCCGATGCTGCAGGGCTTTCGCATCCTGCAGGGCATCGACTACATCAAGCTGCCGTGCCTGAAACGGTCCGTTGAGGGCGAACTCGACGTGCGGTTCCTCGACATTGAGACCGCGGAAATCGTGCGGCTCCGGCAGGAGCTCATCCAAAGCACGGTAGCGAGCTTCCGGCCCGACGTCGTGCTGGTGGACAAAAAACCGGCGGGACTTGCCGGCGAACTGCGGCCGGCCATGGAGTGGGTGCGGCGCGTGCTGCCCCAAACGCGCACCTATCTTGTGCTGCGCGACATCCTGGACGAGCCCGGCGTGACGATCCGTCAGTGGGAAAAGAGCCGCGCGTACGAAACGACGGACTGGTGTTACGACGGAGTGCTTGTGCTTGGCGCGCGCGAGGTCTTCGACGTCTGCGACGAGTATGCCTTCCCGGCAAGCCTGCGGCGCAAGGTCCACTTCTGCGGATATGTGGCGCGCACGCCTCCGGCGCAGCCGCGCGAGGAGATGCGTCACGCACTCGGCGCCGAACACGGCGAGCCGCTCGTTCTCGTCACCGCCGGCGGAGGAGAGGACGGCTACAAGCTGTTGCACACCTATCTCGAATCCCTGCGGCTTGCTCCCGTTCCCTTCTGGCGCAGCGCCGTCGTCACCGGACCAGAGTTGCCGGCCGGTCAGGCCGCGCAGATTCGCCAACTCGCCTCGCAGGCAGGCCACGTTCGCGTCATCGAGTTCACCAACGACATGATCGGTTGCATGAACGCGGCCGACTGCATTGTTTCGATGGGTGGCTACAATACGGTCTGCGAACTGCTCACGCTGGGCAAACCGGCCGTCGTGGTGCCGAGGGCGCGTCCCGTCGCCGAACAGCAGCTTCGCGCCGCGCGCATGGCGGATCTCGGATTGTTCCGCGCCATTCCCGAAGAGCAGTTGGAACCGGTCGCGCTCCGGAAGGCTGTGGAGACCGAACTGGCCCGCGGCGCCGATCCCGAATCGCCTTCCCAATTGCTCGACATGGGAGCGCTGCCTCGCATCCGCGCCATCGTCCAGGCACAGGCGGAAGCCCCGCTACCGGCGCTTGCTCCGTTCGCCCTTCCCGAGGGGGTTTACTAAATGGCCACCACCAACAAGCTGAAAATCGCCTATCTGGTCAAGACATATCCCAGATTGTCTGAAACATTCATCCTCAACGAGATTCTAGGTCTGGAGCGGCTCGGGTTGGATCTGCATATCTTCTCACTTCGCCGCCCTGGTGCCGAACCCGTACATCCAAACGTCGCCCAGGTAAAGGCCCCGGTGACTTACGTTCCCGGTCTCGGGTTGCGTTCATACCCCGCCGATGCTATGCGCGTGATGTGGCATCACACCCGGTTTGCGGTAACCAGACCAAATCACTACCGCGGCACCGCCCGCTTCGCGCGCAGCCAGGGATCGCAGCATCCGTTGAAGGATTTCCTGCAGGCCGGCTATCTCGCCGGTGTGTTGCAGACGCAAGGGTTTTCCCACTTACACGCGCACTTTGCCAACTTACCCACCTCCGTCGCGGAGACGGCCAGCCGGCTCAGCGGAATCCCGTATAGCTTTACAGCGCACGCAAAGGATATCTATCTCTCGCCGGCCGAAGATCTCCGCCGCAAGATGGCGGGAGCGCGATTTGTCCTCACCTGCACCGGTTACAACGAACGTTACCTGCGCGAGATCCAGCCCGGCGCGCCGGTGACGGTGGCCTATCACGGAATCGACGTAGGTCTGTTTGGCTCGGCCCCGGTGGCCAAACCGGCCGCGCGGCCGCAAATCCTGAGCGTCGGAAGGTTCTGCGAGAAGAAAGGTTTCCCCGATCTGATCGACGCTTGTAAGATACTCCGGGATCGCGGGCGCGACTTTGAATGCCGGATCGTCGGCTTCGGTCCACTCGAAGCGGAACTCAAAAAGCGGATCGAGTCGCTTGGGCTTTCTTCCATGGTCCGGATCGAAGGCCAGATGACCCAGTCCGAACTGGCGCGCGAGTACCAGTCCGCGCGGATGTTCGTTCTTCCTTGCCAGATCGCCGAAGGCGGCGACCGCGACGGGATTCCCAACGTTCTTCTTGAGGCGATGGCTTCACGAGTCGCCGTAGTGTCCACGCCGGTTTCGGGAATCACGGAACTGATCCGCCCCGGACATAACGGAATCCTCGCTTCAGAGCGCGACGTGACGGCTCTGGCCGAGGCGATGGACTTGTTGCTCGAAGACGAAGTTCTCGCCGCGCGGCTCGGCGCACAGGGCCGCGAGACGGTGCTCGGCCACTTCGAAATGTACGCCAGTTCCAAACGCATCTTCGATATTTTCGCCGCCCACGTGGGCCGGCCTCCCACAAAGCAGCGCACAGGGGGAGAAGAGGTGCTCGATGCCCGCGCGTAAGCCATCCTTTCGCGAGTTAGTCGGCGGCTTTGTCCGTCTGTTCCGCGCATTTCGTCCGGAGGTCGCGCGGCAGAAGAAGCTGTTCGTCGGCGCTGCCGCCGCCGTGCTGATGACCGCCGTCTTTCAGCTTCTCGAGCCATGGCCGCTGAAGTTCATTTACGACCAGCTCTTCGGCGCTTTCAGCCATCGCCACGCGCGGACGGCCTGGTTCCTCGCCGGTTGGAGTCCGGAGCGGATTATCAGTTCCGCGGCGGTGGCGATGATTCTCATGGCCGGTCTGGGGGCGCTCAGTAACTACCTGAATTCCGTATTGCTGGCCGTGGCGGCGTCGCGTGTGCTGGCCGGCGCCCGGCTGAGGCTGTTCTCCCACATCTCGCACCTGTCCATCTCGTTCCACAACCGCAGCCGGACCGGCGACCTCACCGCGCGGGTCATCTTCGACATCGACCGGATTCGCGAAGTTCTGGTTACCTCCGTCGTGCCATTCGTCTCCTACAGCCTGACGCTGGTCGCGATGCTCGGTGTCATGTTCTGGATGAACTGGCGGCTGGCATTGATCGCTTTGATCGCGTTTCCCGTTTTCCTCCTCGTCGTGACCCGGCTCACGCGTAAGATCCGTGAAACCACCCGCGTCCAGCGCCAGAGGGACGGTGTCATGGCGGCAACCACATCGGAGGTGATCGGCTCGATCCGCGTCGTGCACGCGCTCTCGCTTCAGGACTTTTTCAACCGGAGTTTTTCGGCGTCGAACACGCGGAGCCTGCGAAGCGGCGTCGAGACAGTTCGGCTGTCGGCCAGCCTGGAGCGAACCGCCGAGTTACTCGCCGCGGCGAGTGGCGCGATGGTGCTTTGGGCCGGCGCCCACGCCGTGCTCGACAAAGCCATTACGCCCGGCGAACTGATCGTGTTCCTCAACTATCTTCGGGCTGCATTCAAACCTCTCCGGCAGCTCGCGAAGTACATGGGTCAAATGGCCAAGGCCGTCGCGTCCGGGGATCGCGTCCTCGACCTGTTGCACACGGAGGCGGAAGTGAAGGACGCCCCCGGCGCCGTGGAAGCACCGGCCTTTCAAGGGCACATTCGGTTTGAGAACGTGCGTTTCGCTTATGAAAACGGCAAGACGGTGCTCGACAACGTAAGTTTCGAGCTACAACCCGGCGAGCGCGTAGCCATCGTAGGAGACTCGGGCAGTGGTAAGTCTACCCTCGCCGGGCTCCTGCTCCGGTTTCACGATCCGCGGCAGGGACGCATCCTGATCGACGGAGTGCCGATCGACCGCTTCACAATCGAATCGCTGCGGCGGCAGATCAGCGTAGTTATGCAGGAGAGCGTCCTGTTCGCGGCAAGCGTGCGCGAGAACATCGCCTTGGGCGTTCCGTCGGCTGACATGGCGGCTGTCGAGGAAGCGGCAAGGATCGCCAACGCGCATGAGTTCATCTCCCGCATGCCGGAGCGGTACGAAACACAGCTTGGCGAGCGAGGCGCCACGGTTTCCGGCGGCCAGCGGCAGCGCATCGCCATCGCGCGAGCCGCGATCCGTCAGGCCCCGATCGTGCTGCTGGACGAGCCGTCCACCGGGCTCGATGAAGCCGGAGCGCGCGAGGTGGAGGCCGCGCTTCAGCGGCTGTGGCGCGGGCGGACCACGATCCTGATTACCCACGATCTGGACGCCGCGCGCCAAGCCGGCGTGGTCCTCTACGTTGCACACGGCCGGATCGCCGAACGGGGAACGCACGACGAGCTGATGGCCCGGAACGGAAGATACGCGCAAGCTTACCGCCGGCGCCGCCGGGAGTCTGGCGAGCTATCGGAAAGGATGGTGGCGGCCGATGCGTGAAGCCAAGGATCGAGTCACGCGGCTATGGGTCCTGCGCCACGCGGCGAGCACATATAACCGCCAGGGCCGCTTTCAGGGATCCTCGAACAGTTCCCACTTGACGGAAGAAGGACTCAACGATGCGCGGCGCGCGGGGGAAGCACTCGCCGGTATCCCGTTTGACGCTGTGTACACAAGCCCGCTGTCGCGCGCCATGGAGACCTCCGGCGCGGTGACTGCGGCGCGCGAATTTGCGGCGCCCGTCGTTTCTCATTCCGCCCTTGCTGAAATAAGCCTGTTCGGCTGGGAGGGCCGGCGCTACGCGGAAATCTGTGACGAATGTCCCGATCAATACGGCGACTGGGTTCACGCGCCCGCGCGTTTTTCGCTCGAAGACGAGCGGGGCACGCGGCGCTATCCCGTTTGTGAGGCCTTTGACCGCGCCCGCGGCCTCGCGGGGGAGTTAGTAAGCCGGCACCCCGGAAAAGACGTCCTGGTAGTTACTCACAACGGGATGGGGCGCGCATTGCTCTTGTCCGCGCTCGGACTTGGCCCGGAGTCATTTCACACGATTCAGCAAAATAACCTCGGAGTCAGTGTTTTAGAATATGCCCGCGGCGAAAAAGAGGCGCGGCTTCGGGTCCTCAACGCGACCGGCTACATCTCCGCCCGGCTCCCGAAGCCGAAGTCCGGTCCGATCGGGGTTCGCGTTGTCCTTGCGCCGGAGATGGACCGGCGCCGGGCTTCCGGCTGGCTGAACGGCGCCGAGTGCGTCGAAGCCTGTTCGGAAGAATGCGGCCGGTTGATCGCCGGGCTCCCGCTTCCCGGCGCCCGGCCGCTGACTACCGTCGCCCTGGCCGGCACGGCCAACGAACTGGACGGTGTGCTGGCGCGGCTGCCGCGCCTGCCGGCGCCCTTGGTGCGCACCGCAAGGCTAGATCCAGGCCGCTTCACGGTAGTGCATTATGCCGGGCCGCATTCGCCGGCGGCGCTGCTGGCGCTGAATTTATCGATTCCCGGCCCAGACGGGACCAGCATGGAGTTTACCGCATGAAGATACTTGTTACCGGCGCGGCCGGGTTCATTGGATTCCACCTCGCACAGCGTTTACTGCGCGAGGGGCATGAAGTGGAAGGGGTTGACAACCTGAACGATTACTACGACGTAACTCTGAAGTTGGCGCGGCTCGATCGCCTTCGCCCGCTCCCGGGCTTCCGGTTCCATCGTCTCGATGTCGCGGATACGGCGGCCGTCGATCGCCTGTTCGCCTCCGGGCGGTTTGACAGCGTCGCGCACTTGGCCGCGCAGGCGGGCGTCCGCTACTCAATCGAGAATCCGCACGCTTACGTAAGGGCCAACCTCGCGGGGTTTGTGAATATCGCCGAAGCATGCGCCCAGCAAGGCGTCGGGCACTTGGTCTTCGCCTCGTCGAGCTCCGTCTACGGTGCGAACCGGAAAGCGCCGTTCTCTACGCGGGATAACGTGGACCATCCGGTGTCGCTCTACGCCGCCACTAAGAAGTCGAACGAATTACTCGCCCACTCCTACAGCCATACTTACGGACTGCCGGTGACCGGCCTGCGTTTCTTCACCGTCTACGGCCCATGGGGCCGGCCGGATATGGCTTACTTCAAATTCGCCGAGGCGATCGAGGCCGGCCGCCCGATCCCTGTCTACAACCACGGCGACATGAGCCGTGACTTCACTTACATCGACGACATCGTGGAAGGCGTCGTGCGCGTGCTTGGCAACCCTCCCCGCCAGAGTTACTCCGCTTTACATCCGGAAGAATCGCTGAGCCAGGCACTTTACCGGATTTACAACATCGGAAATCATCAGCCCGTAAAACTGTTGGATTTCATCGGCGCCCTCGAACGCTGCCTCGGCAAGACGGCCGTAAAGCAGTATTTGCCCATGCAGCCGGGAGACGTGCCTTGCACCTATGCGGACACCGAAGATCTCGAGCGGGACACCGGTTTCCAACCCGCTACGGCGATCGAGGAAGGCCTGTCGAAATTTGTCGAGTGGTACCGCGGTTACTTCGGCTACCGCCGGAGCGTGGCATGTTGAAGAAACTCCTCTTCAAGTGCGTTCTTCCCTTGGTGGCGATAGCCTGCGTGGCACCATCTTCCACGGCGCTCGGGCAGCAGGCTGGCTCGGTCCGGGGAGTGGTGAGGGACCCGTCAGGCGCGGTAGTGAGCGGGACGGCCGTCACCGCGGCCGGCGCGGCAGGTAAAGTCTACTCGGCCGTATCCAACCAGCAGGGCGAATATCAGATGTCGGGCATGGAGCCCGGACACTACACCCTGCATGCCGATCACGATGGCTTTGCGCCGTTCGAAAGCCAGGAAGTAGAAGTAACCGGAGGCGAGCCGGCGCAACTCGACCTCCATTTGTCGCTGGCTGACGTCCGGAATCAGGTCACCGTAAGCTCGCAGGCCGATTCACTCAGCGTCGATCCCGCCGACAACGCGAACGCGATCGTCCTGAGCGGGGACGACCTCGACACCCTGCCGGATGACCCCGACGATCTGCTTACCGATCTCAAGGCCATCGCCGGGCCGGGCGCGGGCGCCATGACGAGCCAGTTGTTTCTCGATGGCTTCAGCGGCGGACGGCTTCCGCCGAAGGACTCGATCCGCGAAGTGCGCATCAATCAGAATCCGTTTTCCGCCGAGTACGACACGCTGGGCTACGGACGAATCGAAGTATTCACCAAGCCGGGCTCGAACGCCGTCCACGGCTCCGTCTCATACCGGATGAGCGATGCGTCCATGAATTCGCGAAATCCGTTGGTGGACATCAAACCGGCCTACCGCTCGCAGCAGGGCGACGGTGACATCGGCGGCTCTCTCGGGAAGCGGGTGTCGTGGTTCGTGGACTTTGAGCGGCGCGACGTGCAGGACAACGCGGTAGTGAGCGCGACGGCGCTGACGCCGTCACTGCAGCCCTACGCCGTGAGCGAGGCCGTCATGGCGCCATTTGCGAGCACCATGGTGGACCCCCGCCTCGATATTCAACTCAACCAAAACAACACCCTCACGATTCGCTATAGCTGGTTCGGAACCGGCGTGGTGAACGATGGCATAGGACAGTTCGCGCTGCCCTCCGCCGGCTACGGCCTGCACACCGGACACCACACCGTCCAGATGACCGAGACCGCCGTGGTCGGGCCGAACACCGTGCTGGAGACAGGCTTTCAATTCAACCGCGATCAGATGGCTTACCAGTCGGCCTATGGCCAATCCTCGCTGCGAGTGCTCGATTCGTTTACCGGCGGCGGGTCGCCGATCGGACCGTCGGCAAACCTGGCCGACGGTTACGAGTTACACAGCTATGCGTCGCTGAACCGGGGGAATCACCAAATCAAGTTCGGCGGCCGCGTCAGGGAAACCCAGTTACAAGATACATCCTTCCGTAACTTCGGAGGTACCTACATCTTCGCCGGCGGGACCGGGCCGGAACTTAACGCGATGAATCAGCCGGTGCTCGGCTCGGGTGGCCTTCCAGTCGATGTGGCGCTCACCTCGCTCGAGAGCTACCAGCGGACGCTGCTGCTTCAGAACGCCGGATACTCGGCCGGCCAGATTCGCGCACTGGGCGGCGGGCCTTCGCAGTTCATGTTCAACAGCGGCATTCCCTATGCGGCGTTGTCGGAAGCCGACGCCGGACTCTTCGTGCAGGACGACTGGAAGTTGAGGCCGAATCTTACTTTAAGCGCCGGGCTTCGGTACGAGTTGCAGTCGAACGTATCCGATTGGCGCGACATCGCCCCGCGCTTTGGCCTGGCCTGGTCGCCGGGCAAGCACAGCAAGACCGTTATCCGCGCCGGCGGTGGCGTATTCTACGACCGCATCCCCGCAACGATCGCCCTCGACGCCATGCGTTTCGGCGGTGCGTTGCAACAGCGATACGTCGTGCGGCATCCTCTGTTCTATCCGGCCGCTCCGTCGGCGTCGTCGTTGACCGGGCCCGGCGTCGTCCAGATCACGAAGCAGTTGGACCCGAATCTGCAAGCGCCGGCGCTGATGCAGGCGGCGCTCAGCGTGGAGCGGCAATTGAGCCGCAAGACCATCCTGTCCGCAACCTTTATCGACTCCCACGGAGATCACCTGCTTCGCTCGCGCGACATCAACGCCCCGCTGCCGGGAACTTACCCCGCGGGGCAGCCGCAAAAGGGCGTGCGGCCTTATGGCCCGAACGACATTTACCAGTATGAGTCGGCCGGCATTTTCAACCAGCAGCAGCTTCTGATTAACCTTTCCCGGCGCATGACCAATGGGCTGAGCATCTTTGGTTACTACGCCTGGACCCACGCGATGAGCAATACGGACGGTGCGAACTGGTTCGTGTCCAATCCGTACAATGCGAACGCGGACTATGGCCGTTCCGCCTACGACATTTCACACAGCGTCGTCGTCGGGGCGACTTACTCGGGGCCTTTCCATATCCTCTTCAGCCCGTTCTTTATCGCGCGATCGGGAGCGCCGTTTGACATTACAACCGGCGCCAGCCCGTACGGCGACCTCTTATTCAACGCGCGCCCGGCCTTCGGGGCCTCGGCGGCCGCCCCCGGTGTCATGACCACGCCCTTCGGTCTCTTCCAGGCGAATCCGGCCGCGGGCGCGGCGCTAATTCCGCGCAACTATGGGACTGGCCCGATGTTCCTGACCCTGAACATGCGCCTCAGCCGGACGTTCGGTTTCGGATCGACCGAGGGACGAACTCACGGTAAGAAGGCCAGGAAGAGTGCGCAAGGCGAAGGGATGATTGTGGCCGAGCCCGGCGGTTCGGCCGCCGAAGGCAAAGTGCACGATGCCTCCACCGATCACCGCTTTAACTTGGTTGTCGCGATAATCGCCCGGAACGCTCTTAACCGGTTCAACCCCGGGCTGCCGATCGGCGACTTGAGTTCCCCTCTCTTCGGCGCTTCCAACTGGATGGCTTCACCCGCCGGGCCGATGAACGCCATGTACGGCGACAATCGCCGCATCTTCCTCCAGTTAAAACTCCGGTTCTAAGTCCTTGTCGCTTATAACGCTTGAAACTGCGCGGTGAAAAAAAACGTCGAGCCGTGGCCCGGACGGCTTACAGCCCAGATTCGGCCACCCATGGCTTCAACCAGACGGCGGGCGATCGCCAGACCAACCCCGGCGCCGCCAAACTTACGCGAAGACGAGGAGTCTGCCGTTTCGAATGGTTCGAAGATAATATCGAGTTTGTCGGCCGGGATGCCTATGCCCTCGTCCTGCACGGAAAATTGCAACCCGGCGGAGGAGGACGAAGCAGACGACGGATCGAGCGTTACGTTGAGAGAAATCGTTCCCTTCGAAGAGAATTTGACCGCGTTCCCGATGAGATTGGCCAGCACTTGCCCCAGGCGAAGCGAATCCCCGGCCACGATGGACGGAACGCCCTTGTCGATCTGGGTCTGGATCGTGAGTCCTTTTTCGAAAGCTACGGCGGCAAACAGCCCGGCCGCATGACTGATGCAGTGCGCCAGATCGAACGGGGCGGCGCGGAGGAACGTCGTGCCCTCGGAAAGGCCGGCGAGATCCAGTAACTGAGACATGAAGGCGAGCAACGCCTCGGTCGATTCCGAAAGTACGCGAAGGTATGTTTCGCGTTCCGGATCGTTCGGCGACTCGCGGAGTAAGTACGCCATGCCGAGAATTCCGTTCATCGGCGTGCGGAGTTCATGACTCATGTTATTGAGGAACTCGTTCTTGGCGCGCTGCGCGGCTTGCGCGCGCCTTTGAGCGTCCGCCACCATCGCCGCAAGCCGCTTGTTCTCCGTGATATCTTCCTTCACCGCGAAGTAGTGCGTGATCTTCCCTTCACTGTCCTGTACGGGGGTGATCACCGCGGACTCCCAGAACAGCGAGCCATCCTTGCGCCTGTTATGAAACTCGCCGCGCCACTGGCGCCCGGCGGTCAACTCGGCCCACATGGCGCGACAACCCTCGGGAGGCATTTCTCCGGACTTGAGAACCCGCGGGTTCTTCCCGATGACTTCATCGCGCGAGTAACCTGTCGTCGCGGTGAACTTCGGATTCACGTACTCGATGTCGCCGGCGGCGTTCGCGATGATGATGGAGACCGGGCTCTGCTCGGCGGCGAGCAAAAAAATCCTCATCCGCTCCGCCGCTTCGTGCAGAGACGTGATGTCGAAACAGGTCGTCGTGAAGGATAGCTTGGCGGAGGTTACCCGAGTCGTAGTGTTAATCACCCAACAATACTCGCCGTCATGGCGGCGAAGGCGGTGTTCGAGTTGGAAGCCTTGGCCGGTTTCGCGCGCCCGGGAGAGCGCGTCGCGGCAGGCGTCCCGATCCGAGGGATGGACCCAGTCAAGCCACGATGTCCCGAGGAGTTTCTCCGCGGGCTGTCCGAAAAATGCTGCCGCAGTCTCGTCCACAACGGTGTAGGCGCCCGCTGGATCGACGGTCCAGCACAGGGACGGTAGGATGGTGGCGCCGGGCGATTCCCCCGAGGGGCCAAAATAGGTCCGGAATGGCATTCAGTTGCGTGTCTCGCCCAGTCTATCAAGCCTTTAGCGCCCCACGCAGCCCACCCGAGGGCGCGTGTACGGCGGGTGCGTCTGACCGCCCCTGGCGCGTCTGGTCTGTAGGACGATCTTCCCACTTCGATGGTGCCCCCGCAGGCCCGTCCCTGGCCGGATCGACCCGACGCAGGAGCGAACCGGCAAGCAAGATCCCTCCCAACAAGCCAAACCGGCGCCGAAGGCTTGGGGCGCGAGTAACTCCGGTCGCCGAAGCGAAGCAAGACCGTTCTTACGGGTTGTACAGGTCGGCGATGCGGTACGTCCGGTATTCCGGAATCGTCTCGTGCAGAGAGTACAAAAAGTTACCCGAAGGATCTACCTCGAACGTATTCGAAGTGTTGGAAGGGACGATCCAGCCGCCGCCGAACTGATAGTTACCGTCGGGGAGTAACTGCGCCGACCCCAACGCGAAGGAAAAGGCGCCCAAATCGACGTTGACGGTAAGCGTGGCCGTCATGGCCTTGTCGTCGATGAGCAGCACCTGGCCGCGGCTGTGGGCGCTTGGATCCACCGCTTCACGGAGGTTCCCGTCGTCGTATACCGTGAGAACTCTTTCGTCGCCGGGGACGAAGTCCGGGTCGTGCTGGTGGGAGAACCACGGAGACGGATCGGAGGAGATGATTTGAAAATCGCCGTCCGGGCCGAGGCGCCAGAGAACGTCGCCGTTGCCCTTGCCGTCTTCATAGTCGAGCTTCATCACCCAGTCCTGGTGGCGGCTGGAGTAGAGTAAGTTGCCGTCGTCGAGATACTGCAGAGCGTTTCCGTGGACCCAGTCGTTCGCCTTTGCGGCGAGGTGATAGGGAGGACAGCCCGAACCAGGGCAGGTTTCGCCAAGCGTCGCCATACGGTGGACGTCGAGATGTTCGAAGGCATCCCACGTCCACACCACCTGTAAGTCCTGGTCGAGGGCGATGATTAAGTCGCCGATGACGTCAACCGCGCCGGGGCCCTGGACGTCAGTCAGAATCTGCTCGGTGCTTCCGAGTAACACGACCCCGCCGCCGGGCAGCGACCGGGCGTCATGATGGAACCCGGTGATGTTGCGGACGCCAAGCGCGGTGAGTTGCTCGTTGATCCGTTCCGCGTTGGTCTCCCGCAGTGTCATCCCGGCCACGTCGAACTCGCGGAAAATCTGGTCAACCGGCGCGCCGCTTGGGTTCCACGTAAGGCTCAGGAATCGCCCGCCCGGTTCCGGCTGGGTGAGGAACGTAATCGGTGTCACGTAATACCACACCAGGTTACCTGCCAGGTCCGTGGCGAAGGACGGACCGTACAAGTTGCTATGAAGCAGTAATCCGGTGGAAGTGGCCGGAGGGGGTTGAGAGACCGTGAGCGCCGGAGGAGTGAACTGTGAGGACGGAATAGTCAGAGATAATTGCGGCCCGGCTTGTTCCCCGTTGGAGGATTCAATGACGTGGTTCACGGTGTAAGTAGTGTTCGGACGCAGACCGGCGAGATAGAAATTCATGGACGTCGGCGCGGGGCAAGAGCTAAAAGGAACGCCTTGGCGCGCCACATGTTTCGAGGAAGAAGAGATGATTCGTCTTCGCGCGGGGCAAGGCGGACTGCAGTTCTCGTAGGGGGTGAAGTGGGCGGCATCTCCCGGCGCCTGAAACTCCACGCGCATGCGCGCGCCCGCCGCGCACACCCCAGCGCTGTAAAGAAACACCAGAGGATTGGCCGTGGGCGAGATCACGGGATCCGAACCCGTGACGGCGGGAATGAATGGATAGGACAGCGTGGAAACGGCGGTCGACTGCGTGTTGTTGTCCCGGGCCGTCACTTCGATCTGGTAAGTTCCCTCCGCGCGGGAGGCCGTCCAGTTGAGCTGGTTCGAGGGGCTGAAATCGCGGATGACCCGGAAGGGAAGATCGGGACGCGCGATGCGGAAGCGGTACGATAACGAGCCCGTTCCGCCGGAAACGATGGCCGTGAATCCCACCAGAGTGCCGACCGGCGCCGGAGCGGCAACGGACGGCGCCAGGACCACGCCCAGAGACTGGGCGGAGACGCTCAGCGAGGCGACCAAGAACAGGAAGAGCGAATTTCGAACCCGGAGGAACCGCGGCACACTTCCAGGGTAGTGCTTCGAAGACCCCAGCGATGAAGCGGGGACCGCCAATCTCTATTTCACGCCGCCGCCGACCCGTGCGGATCGATTACAAACTTCTTGGCCGCGCCCTTATCGAAGTCGCGATAGCCTGCCGGCGCCTCGTCAAGCGAAATCACCTGCACATTCACCGCCTTGGCGATTTCGGTGCGTCCGTGAAGAATCGCCTGCATCAGTTGCCGGTGGTATTTCATCACCGGGCACTGGCCGGTGAAGAACGAATGCGAGCGCGCCCAACCCAGCCCGATTCTGATCCCGAGGACACCCGACTTCGCGCCGGCGTCGACCGCGCCCGGATCATCAGTCACGTACAGACCGGGAATGCCGATGCCGCCGCCCGCGCGCGTCACTTCCATCAGCGAGTTGAGAACGGTGGCCGGTTGTTCGGTTGCGCTAGCCGCGCCGTGGCCGCGCGCTTCAAAGCCCACGCAGTCGACGGCCGAGTCGACTTCCGGCACGCCCACAATCTGGGCGATCTGTTCGCCCAACGATGCTTTTTGCCGAAGGTCCACCGTCTCGCATCCGAAGCTCCGTGCCTGCGCCAGGCGTTCGGGAATCATGTCGCCCACGATCACCACCGCCGCGCCCAGCAAACGGCAGGCCTCGGCGCAGGCAAGGCCGACCGGTCCCGCCCCGGCTACATAGACAATTGACCCCGGGCCCACGCCCGCCGTCACGGCGCCGTGGTAACCCGTGGGAAAGATAGAT
>JAJYCN010000394.1 GCA_021778335.1 Acidobacteriota bacterium
GATCGGGGCAAGCACTAACATGAGAGGATGAACCGGCGAGCGTTTGTGCAGACGGTGGCGAGCGGGGCGGCGGCGGGGGCGGCAGAGGGTGCGGGGGAGAAGCGGCCGAATTTTCTGTTCTTTGTCGCCGACGACTTGACGTACCGGTCGATTCACGCTTTGAATAACGAAGAGGTGCGGACGCCGAACCTCGACCGGTTGGTGAAGAGCGGGTGCACGTTCACGCACTCGTTTCACAACGGGGCGTGGGAGCCGGCGGTGTGCGTGCCGAGCCGGACGATGCTGAACTGCGGGCTTACTTCGTTCCGGGCGCAACGGCAGTTGGATTACGTTCCGACTTGGGGGCAGACGCTGGGCAACGCCGGGTACCAGACTTACATTGCCGGGAAGTGGCACCTGGATGCGACGGTTCTGCAGCGGAGCTTTCAGGAGATGGGGCCGGTGGGGCTGGGGATGTTTCCGTCGACGCCGGATGTTTATGACCGGCCGTCGCCGGGGAACCAGTGGACGCCTTGGGACAAGAGTCTGAAGGGACATTGGATTCACACGGACCTGTGGCTGAACCGGCGGGTGGATTCGGTGGAACATACGAGCGTGGTGTGGGCGTCGCAGGCGGTGGATCATTTATTGAACCGGGCGGCGAAGCGGGAGCAGCCGTTTTTCGTGTATGTCGGGTTCAACGCGCCACACGACCCGAGGCAGTCGCCGCGAGAGTTTGTGGAGATGTATCCGGCGAGTAAGATCGAGATTCCTCCGAATTACATGCCGGAGCATCCGTTCGACCAGGGCGACCATCGGATCCGGGATGAGATGCTGGCGCCGTTTCCGCGGACGAAGGCGGCGGTGCAACTGCACCGGAGCGAGTATTACGCGATCATCACGCACATGGACCAGCAGCTTGGACTGGTGCTGGATGCGCTGGAGCGGAGCGGGAAGGCGGATAACACCTATGTGATTCTGACGGCGGACCATGGCCTGGCGGTGGGGCAGCACGGGTTGATGGGCAAGCAGAATATGTACGACCACAGCATCCGGATGCCGCTGCTGATTTCGGGTCCGGGAATTGCGCGCGGGCGGCGGGTGGATGAGTTGGTTTACCAGCACAGCGTCTATGCTACGACGTGCGAGTTAGCGGGGATTCCGATTCCGAAGACGGTGGAATTTCCGAGCCTGGCGGGATATCTGCGTGGGGAGGGTGGGGCGCAGCACGATGCGATCTTCAGTTACTATCGCGGGTTTCAGCGCGCAATCCGGACGAAGACGCATAAGTTGATTGTGTATCCGCGGGTGAAGGTGACTCAGTTATTCGATATGGAGAAGGATCCGTGGGAGATTCATAATCTGGCGGAGGATGCGGGATATGCAGCGCCGCGGAAGGAGTTGTTCGCGAAACTGCGGCAGATGCAGAAGGAGATGGACGATCCGCTGGAGTTGGCTGGTTAGTTACTCGCGGGCGGGAGGAGTTTCTCGATTTCGGCGGCGACATGATCGGCGAGGATGGCGACGCCGTCCTTGTTGAAGTGGACGTCGTCGGAGTGGAACTGGGGATAGGGCTGCATGGCGGTCCAGAGGTCGTCGATGGGGATGTGTTGGGCGGTGAAGAAGCGCTGGGCGATGCCATTGCGGGCGGCGATGCGGGGGTTGGTGGGGCCGGGGTCGCGGTCGGCGCGGACGGGGGTGGTGGAGGCCCAGATGAGCTTCGCGTTGGGCGCGGACTTGTGGATGACGCGCAGTAGTTCGGGGAGGTACTTCTGGTAATCGGCTTCCGAGTAGTCCCAGCCGTGCATGCCGATGTTGAAGTGAATGATGTCGAACTTCTCTTCGGGGATGAAAATGGCGAGCTGGCGCGGGAGGGCGGGGTCGCCGACGGCTTTGGATGTGGCGATGCGGGCGCAGTAGGCTTTGCCTTTGAGTTTTGCCTCGACCGCGGGGTAGTAAGAGCGGGTGATCGAGTCGCCGATGAGCAGGACGCGGGGCAGGCCGGTCGCGTTGGTGTCGGGCATCCAGACGTCGCACCACTCGATTTTTTCGCGGTGGATGGGGCGGTCCGCCGGGAGGGCGGATTGTACCAGGGTGACTGCGAGAGTAAGTGCGACGGCGGAAGTTAGTGCCCGGAGAGTAAGTGTCACTTAGTAAGTATACAACTAACGCGGGGTGATGAGACCTCCGAGTTTGTCCTGTTCGCTCGCGGTGGCGCGGGGGAAGCGGGTGGCGAAGGCTTCGAGGTACTTCAGGCCCGAGCCGGTGTTGTAAATGACGATGCGCTCGTTTTGTTTCAGGAAGCCGGAGGCGAGGAGTTTGGAGAGAGCGGCGACGCAGGCTCCGCCTTCGGGGGCGATGAACATTCCTTCGTCGCGGGCGATGGCGAGGCTCGAGTCGAGGATTTCGTTGTCGTTGACGGCGACGGCTGTGCCTCCGCTTTCGCGGACGGCGTTGAGGACGAGGAAATCGCCGAGGGCTTTGGGGACGCGGAGGCCGCTGGCGACGGTTTCGGCGCCTTCATAGAAGTCGCTTTTGGCCTGGCCGCGTTCGAACGCGCGGACGATGGGCGGGCAGCCTTCGGCCTGGACGGCGATCATTTTGGGGCGTGCGGGGCCGATCCAGCCGAGGGCTTCCATTTCGGCGAAGGCTTTCCACATGCCGATCATGCCGACGCCTCCGCCGGCGGGATAGAAGATGGCGCCGGGGAGGGTGAAGTCCATCTGCTCGGCGAGTTCGTAGCCCATGGTTTTCTTGCCTTCAATGCGGTAGGGCTCCTTGAGGGTGGAGACTTCGAACCAGCCTTCGGCTTCTTTGCGCTGGGCGACGATGCGGCCGCAGTCGCTGATGAGGCCATCGACGAGGGTGACGTGCGCGCCGGTGGCTTTACATTCGATGAAGTTGGACTGCGGGACGTCTTGCGGCATGAAGATGTGGGCTTCGAGGCCGGCGGCGGCGGCGTAGGCGGCGGTGGCTCCGGCGGCGTTTCCGGCGGAGGGCACGGCGACCTTCTTCACGCCGAGCTGGCGGCACATGGAGATGGCACAGGAGAGGCCGCGCGCTTTGAACGAGCCGGTGGGATTGACGCCTTCGTCCTTCACCCAGAGACGATCCGCGCCGAGGCGCGCGCCGAGACGGGAGGTTTTGACGAGCGGGGTCCAGCCTTCGCCGAGGGAGGTGATGGCGGAGGGTTCCTGGACGGGGAGCATGGGGGCGTAGCGCCACATTGTGGACGGCGCGTTGCGAAGGGATTCGCGCGGGAAGGTGGCGCGGGCGCGATCGAGATCGTAGCGGACCAGCAGCGGACCGCCGCACTCGCAGAGGTTGTGGATCTGGCCCGCGGGGCGGTGTTTGCCGCAGACGCTGCATTCGAGATGAGTGATGTTGGACATGAACTTTTCATCGTTGCACGTTTGGCGGGTGGTGTTCGTCATACTAGTAGGTGGCGATGCGCCGTCTGGTTACAGTTGTGCTTTTTTGCGCTTGCGCGCAGGCCGGCGAGTACGCGGTGCTGGCGAATGGGTTCCGCTTGCACGCGGACCGGCATGAGCAGGCGGACGGCGTGGTGATGCTGTACACGGGCAGCGGGCGGATTGAGATGCCG
>JAJYCN010000105.1 GCA_021778335.1 Acidobacteriota bacterium
TACTGGACGCCGACCTCCAGCATCCCCCTGCCTTGATCCCGGAACTCTACCGTGCATGGAAGCGGGGCGCAGAAATCGTCAACGGCATCAAACGGGACCGGACGAAAGAGCCGTTGACCCGGCGGGCACTGTCCCGCATGTTCCACCTGGCGGCCTCCGGTCTCACGGGGTTGGACTTCAACAACTCGAGCGACTACAAGTTGCTGGACCGGCGCGTGGTAAACGCGTGGCTTGCTCTGCCGGAACGGCGGAGTTTCTTTCGTGGCATGGTCGCCTGGCTCGGCTTCCGCACCGAGGACATCTACTTCGACGTCGCGCCTCGGGCCGGCGGAGGCGGATCGAAATACGGCGTGTGGCGTCTCGCGCGCATGGCGTGGTTGGCGGCGAGTTCCTACTCGGTCGCGCCGCTGCATATCATTCACTTCCTCTCCGCCACATTTCTGTCGGTAGGCGTGGTGCTCGGGGCGACGGCGTTCTATCAGAAGCTCACCGGACAAGCGATCGGCGGCTTCACGACGGTGATCATTCTGGAATTGCTGATGGGCGGCTTCATCCTGCTAAGCCTCGGCATCATTGCCGAGTATCTGGCGGCGATTTACGAAGAGACCAAGCGCCGGCCCCGCTACATCGTATCCGAATCCCTTCCTGCCGGTTATCGTGGAACTAGTGCCCCCGAAGCCCACTCCTGAGCCCAGACCAGCCCGCCGTACGCTCCCCGCGCCGATCTGGGCAGCCATCCTGTGCAGCGGACTGCTGGTGCTCGTGCTTCGTCTCTGGAACTGGAATCCCTGGATCCCGTTCGAGTACGCGAGCGACGCACTCTATACTCTGAGCGCCGCCAAGGCCATCGCGCAACACCATCTTCCCTGGCTCAATCCGAACCTCGGCGCACCGTTCGGGGCCAACTGGCTCGATTTCCCGATCTTTAACACGATCGACAGCCTGTTCCTTGCGGCGCTGACGCTGATGACCCGCTTTCCGGGGCTGCTGGTCAACACGCTTTGGCTCAGCGCCACAGTCGTCACCTCGGCGACAGCCTGCTGGGGGTTCCGCCGCCTCGGGCTGCGCACTGAAATCGCGATCTCCTTCGGCGCCATTTACGCCCTCCAGCCGTTCACCTTTGTCCGAGGGATCACACATCTCAACCTCCTCTTCTACGCCGTTCCGCTCCTGGCGACGGGGGCGATTGAGTTGGCTTCCGGACGGTTCCGGTCGACGGAAAATTCGCGGTACGTGTGGGTCGGGGCTTTATTACAGGGCTTCGGCTACGCTTACGACGCATTCTTTGGCTGCTTCACTCTGTTGACCGCGGCGGTTTGGGCCTTTCTGGCTCGGAAATCGCGGCGCGAGCTTGGCTTCGGCCTGGCCGCCGTCACGGTGCTGGCGGGGGCGGCTTTCCTCAACCTGTCACCGTCGCTGTTTTATGTCGCGGAACACGGCGCGAATCCCGGTCTGCAATATAAGAACATCGCCGAGTCGGAGGTGTACGGGCTGAAGTTGAGGCAATTGTTCACTCCGATCCAGGACAACCCCTATCCGCCGCTTCACGCGGTTGAGCGCCGCATTCGAGAGGCCCACTTTCTTGGAGAAACGGAAAATTCAACGAGCCGGCTGGGGACGGTGGGGAGCATCGGACTGCTGTACCTGTTCGGTGTGGCGGTGATGGCATCCTTCGGAGCGACGGTGAGCCCGGTGGCGGGCGCCTCGGCTGGTCTCGCGATCGCCGCCGTGCTGCTGGCGACCACGGGAGGCTTCGGTGCCTTGTTCAACGTGTTTATCGCGCCCGACATCCGCGCTTACAACCGAATAATCGTTTTCATCAGCTTCTTTGCGTTGGCGGGCCTGGGAGATTGGCTCACGCGTGTGTCGCGCGAGAAGATTTCGCGCGTCTGGGCGGGCGTGGCATGCGTCGCGCTCGCTTTGTTTGCGGCCTACGACCAGGCGGTGGTAACGCGTTATCTCGATTATTCCGGACGCGGGAAGTCGTTCAATGCGGACCGCGAGTATGTGGCGCGGGTCGAGGCGATGATCCCCGCCGGAGGCTCCGTGTTCGAGTTGCCGTTTCGCGATTTTCCTCTCGATGTGCCTCACTTGCGGATGAACGTGTACGAGGAGGCGGCGCCCTACATCCACTCACGAGGGTCGCGGTGGAGCTGGGGAGCGATGAGCGAGAGGGAGGGGCAGTGGAACGAGGAGACGGCGGCGATGCACGTACCGCGTATGCTCGCACGGTTGAAACAGCAGGGTTTCGCCGCAGTCTGGCTGGACCGCGCCGGCTACCGCCCGGAGGAGTCGCCGGAAACGGCGTTGACGGCAACGCTCGGCGCTCCCTTAAACTCTCCCGACGGGCAGATCGGATTCTTCCTGATGCGAAACTACGCCTCCCCGCCTGACCTCGCGGCAGAACCCGTCCCGCTATTCATCTTCTATTCGACGGGATTCTATCCGTTTGAAACGGCGGGAACAAAGCGATGGCGTTGGTGCGGTAGGGTCGGGCGAATCGATTTTTCCAACCCGTCGGGCCATGTCCGCACCGTGCAATTTTCTATGATGTTAGAGACGGGTCACGCGGAGGCCGCACCCTTTCAAATAAGCGTGGCCGGCAAGGTGGAGCGCCTGATGGCTTCGAGCGCGGGTACCGGGTATACGCACACGATGGCAATCCCGGCGAAAGGCGATGTGCGGATGATGATCCGGGCGGGATGCGAACCCGTCCAGACCGGACCTTCCGATGTGCGGGTCGGGTTGTATTTTCGGACCGTGAACCCCACGCTCCGCGAGCTTAAGTAGGCCGGAGCAGCAAGGATAAGGACGAGATGTCGAAGAAACGAGCGTTGATTACCGGAATTACGGGGCAGGATGGGTCGTATCTGGCCGAGTTGTTGCTGGCCAAAGGATACGAGGTGCACGGCGTGGTGCGGCGCGTCGCGCTAGAAGATCCGGGCCACCGGCTTTCGCGGATCTCGGCGGTGCGGGATGAGATCCAGTTACATGCCGCGTCGCTCGAGAGTTTTCCGAGCATTTATCGAGTTTTCCAGAAGGTCATGCCGGAGGAATGCTATCACCTGGCGGCGCAGAGCTTCGTAAGCTACTCGTTCGACGACGAGTTTTCTACGCTGAACACAAACATCAACGGGACGCACTATGTTCTGGCGGCGCTTAAGGAGATCGTCCCTTGGTGCCGGTTCTACTTTGCCGGATCGAGCGAGATGTTCGGCAAGGTTCACGAGACGCCGCAAACCGAGCAGACGGGGTTCCACCCGCGCTCGGCATATGGAATCAGCAAGGTAGCGGGATTTGATCTGACGCGGAATTATCGCGAGGCGTATGCAATTCACGCTTCCAGTGGAATCCTGTTCAATCACGAATCCCCGCGGCGCGGCTTCGAGTTTGTCACCCGGAAGATCACTTCCGGCGTGGCACGGATTGTGGCGGGGAAGCAGGACAAACTGCCACTTGGAAATTTGGACGCGCAGCGGGACTGGGGCCATGCGCGGGACTATGTCGAGGCGATGTGGCGGATGCTGCAGCAGGATACACCCGACGATTACGTGGTTGCTACCGGTGAGACGCATTCGGTGCGGGAATTCGCCGACCGGGCGTTCGAGGCGGTCGGATTGCGCGCAGACGATTACGTGAGCGTCGATCCGCAGTTTTTCCGCCCGGCCGAAGTGGACCTGCTGATCGGGAATCCGGCAAAGGCAAAAGCTCGGCTGGGATGGCAGCACACGGTGAGTTTCCCGGACCTGGTACGGGAGATGGTAGAAGCCGACATTCAGGCCATGGGAGAGGTGGAGAGTCTCGTGAAAGGCACCCGGGCGCAGGGCAACTGAGAGGGCCGGAAACCGGGGTTCGATGCGCGCACACTATCTGATCATTCCGTTGGTGACGGTGGTAGTGGCGGCGGGGGGAGGGTGGCTCAGCCGTTCCGGAATGGAATGGTACCGGGGACTGAGAGTTCCGGCCTGGACACCGGCGGGGACGGTGATCGGGCGTGTCTGGGCGGTGCTGTACGCGATGGCGGCGCTATCCGCGGCGCTGGCGCTGAATGCGGCGGCGCCGGAGCGCTACACGATGGTTGCGGCACTCTACGCAGTAAACGCGTTTTTGAACCTGGCCTGGCCCTATCTGTTCTTCGTCCGGCGGCAGATCGGCTCAGCCGCGCTTGAAGCGCTGCTGCTGGCGGCCTCGGTGGCTGTTATTCAGGGGAACGTGCTGATGTTCTCGCCGGTTGCCGCGGTGCTACTGTTGCCGTATCTCGGCTGGACGCTGTTTGCGGCGCGGCTCACTTATGCGATTTGCGGTTTGAACTAGCTTTCTTTTCGGCCGCCCGGGCGGTTTTTTCCTGCTGAGTCTGACGACCGTGGTGTCCGTGATGTCCGGCGTGATGATGGTAAGAACGCGTTCGGGGGAGGGCCCAGGCGTGGGTGGCCAGCGCCAGAAAGGTGGCAATCGAGGCGATACGGTGGAACATGCAAGTCTCCTCGGTTGTTAAGTGTGGGATTGTGAAACAAAATCGCCCGAATTCCACGGGTTAGAATGACGTTTGAGGTGGGCGAACGAATGTCCATAGAGGTGAAGCTCGAGACCGGCGAGGTGGCGGCAGCGCTGCCTGAGGCGCCGTTGACGCTGGAAGGCGCAGCCGTATTGCACCAGATGATGCGTGTGCGCCGGCAGGAATGGCGGGCGCTCGATGGGTCCAAGCGTGCGGCTCTTGTGGAGGAGGCCGCGACCGAGCTGGGCGCGATGGAGCACAACGCGGAGGGCCCAAGCGCGATATTCTCGCTGTTCGGCCACAAAGGCGACCTGATGTTCGTGCACTTCCGGCCGGACTTCGATGAACTGCAGTCCTGCGAGCTTTCCATCGCACGCCTCGCGATCTGCGAGTATCTCGAGCCGGTTCACTCTTACCTGTCCGTGGTGGAGCTGGGGCTATACGAATCCACGCAGAAGGTTTTCCGTGCGCTGGCGGCGGACGGCATCGCCCCGCATACACCGGAGTGGGAGCGTGCCGTGGAAGAAAGCCTGGCGCGGCAGCGGGAGGCGATGCGGCCGCGGCTTTTTCCGGAGATGCCTCCGAACCGCTACATCTGCTTCTACCCGATGGACCGCAAGCGCGGCGAAGCGAAGAACTGGTACCAGCTTCCGATGGCCGAGCGAGCCCGCCAGATGCACGAGCATGGGATGATCGGGCGGCGCTACGCGGGCGAGGTGAAGCAAATCATTTCGGGCTCGATCGGTCTGGACGACTGGGAGTGGGGCGTAGATCTGTTCGCCGACGACCCGGTGGTGTTCAAGCGGCTGATCTACGAGATGCGTTTCGACGAAGTGAGCGCCGCGTATGCATTGTTCGGGCAGTTTTATGTGGGCATCCGCTGCCCGGCGGCATGGCTGGGGAAGCTGCTTGAAGGCGAGGCGCCTCCGCGATAGGCAGCGCCAGCTAGTGATCGGGGAAGGTGCCGTCGCCCTCACCGAGTGAGCGCTGCATGAGAACTGTGTCAACCCAGCGGCCGAACTTGAATCCGACGGAGCGCAGCATGCCCGCGTGGAGGAAGCCGAACTTCTCGTGGAGGCGGATGGAGGCTGTGTTTGCGCTGTCCCCTATGACGGCGATCATCTGGCGAGCACCAGCCGCTTCACAGCGTTCAATCAGGTGCGTGAGCAACAAGCCGCCGATGCCGTGGCCGGCGTACGAGGGGTCAACATAAACGGAGTCTTCAACGGTGAAGCGATAGCCGATGCGAGACCGGTAGGCGCTTGCGTAGGCATAACCCACGATGCGCCCGTCATCGAGCGAAGCGACAATCCAAGGCAGGCCGAGGCTCTGAACGGCCGACCAGCGCCGCGCCATCTCGGTTTCGTCCGGCGGGACCAGTTCGAAGGTGGCCGTGCCGTGGGCGACGTGATGGGCGTAGATGCGGGTGACGGCAGCAAGATCCGCGCCGGTGAAGGGACGAATGGCGAAGCGGTAGAGTGCGGCGTGTGGCATGGGCGGCGAGGAACGCCCGTCAGCGCACATCGGAAAAGGGCATCGGATCGAGGATCCAGTTGCTGATGTTCGACACAATCTCCGAGTCGTGAAGTTCCGGACGCGCGGACAGTTTCTTCCACTCGGGGTCGGAACCGAAGGATCGCCAGAGGCGCTCGCGGGCGGCCAGATTTTCAAAGGCGAGCATGTACATCAGGTTGGGCATGCGGTCCCCGGCGACCATCCGGCCGAAGAAGACCGGCTGCATGCCCAGCCGCTCGAATATAGCGGCTTCCGCCGTGTCGAACATGCGGATCTTTCGCTCGAGAGTGACCATGTTTGGGGACTCGTAGCGGCGGAGTTCAAGAATGTGAGATCCCTTCTCAAGCCGCTTCGGCGCCTTAAGCGTAGGAAAGCCCGGGAATCCTTCGAGCAGCCACACGGATTCGCGCTCATAGACGCGGCCGGTGGAGGATACGTATTTCTCATAGGCGGCGCGGTACGAGGCGTCGCCTTCGACTTTCTGCGCCGCGCCGGCGAGGGCGCCGAAGGATGGGTACTCACTCAGCAGCACGGCGGTGGGGCTACCAGGGCCGATGCTGACGCGGAAGGCGCTGACTGTGGTCACGCCAGCCGAGTGAAAGGCAGGCGCGAGGGCCGTGCCTAAGAACTCCTGGGTGTGGCGGAGCTCGTCGTCAGAGGAGTTGCGCATCTCGATAAGCCGCAGTTCGTAGGCCGAGGGGCCGGTGGAACCGGCGGCTTGAGGCGCGCCTGCCATGAGCAGGGGTGCGGCACTGAGGAAATCGCGGCGAGGCATCATCCTCTCGACGATACAACAGCCGGCAGTCCGCCAAAGCGGCGGTCGCGGGTGTGGAACTCGGCGAGAGCCTGCGAAAGATCTTCAGGGCCGAAGTCCGGCCAGAGGCGCGGAGTGAAGTAGAGTTCGGCGTAGGCGCACTCCCAGAGCAGAAAATCACTCAAACGCTGTTCGCCGCCGGTGCGGATGAGCAGGTCCACGTCGGGGGAGCCGAGGGCGCAACTGAGCGCGGCGCGATTAGCCGTCGCGCCGGGGCGCCGGGCTGCAGCGAGGAGTTGATCGCGGGCGGAGTAGTCGACCGCGAGGCGCAAGTGGAGGCGGGCGCCGTGCGCGGTTCGCGATTCACATTCTTCAATGGCTGGCAGCATGAGCCGGGGAAGTCGGTCGCGGCGGCCGATGACTGTGACTCGGACGCCGTTGTCGATGCACCGGCGGACCTCGGAGCGGAGCCAGGCGAGGAAGAGTTTCATGAGCGCGCCCACCTCTTCTTTCGGGCGGTTCCAGTTGTCGGAGGAGAACGCGTAGACGGTGAGAGTGCCCACGCCATGTTTGACAGCGGCCTCAACAGTGCGGCGGAGGGCCTCGGCGCCGGCGCGGTGACCGGCTATGCGGGGGAGGCCGCGACGGAGGGCCCACCGGCCGTTGCCGTCCATGATGATGGCGGCATGGAGTCCGCCGGAAGAGGAGTGGGACACGGACGAGGTCATCCGCGCATGACGCGGATGAGGGCCTCCATGTGATCGAGATAACGAGCCAGTGCGCGGCGGCCCTTGTCTGTGATGCGATAGGTGGTGCGGGGGACCCGTCCCTCGAAGGCCTTCGTGCAGGAGATGTAGCCGGCGTCCTCGAGTTTGCGAGCGTGGATGCTGAGGTTGCCGTCCGTGGTTTGCAGCAGGCGCTTCAACTCCGAAAAGGGGACCTCGCGCTGGGCGGCGAGGGCGCTGAGAATTCCAAGCCGCAGGCGTTCGTGGATGAGCTTGTCGAGCTCCATCGGCCGCGCGGCTTCGAGCGCAGGCAAGGCCGAGGAAGCGGACAAAGACTTGGCGAGAGCGTTTGATTTAGCCACCGTACCTCCTAGCAATCAGAAAACCGAAAACGAGATGCAGGCCGCCGAAGCCGGCGGCGAGGGCAAGGTCGCCGAAAGAGCCGGGCAGGAGAGCCGCGGCGGCGCCGAGGGAGAGAAAACAGACGCCCATCACAGGGACGATCGGCACAGAAAAGGCGCCTCCACTGACAATTCCAGCGCCGTAAAGCATCAGCCAGGTGGACGGGATCGCCTGGCGAAGTCCAGCATGCACGAGCACGGCTGTGAGGACGGCTCCGGCGGCGAGTGGCGGCGCGAAGCCGAGGGCGAACTTCCGGGCGGGGGGAGCGAGCAGGGGTTCGCCGATGCGCTCCGCCTTGTGCTTCATGGCAAGAACGCCGATCGCGAGGCCGAGCATGCCCTCGGCGAGCCACACGGCGAGCCAGGCGTCGAGCGTGGGCTCCCGGGAGGCGGCGAACGCCGCAATGAGGGCGCTCGCTCCAATCCAGACGCCGCCCCAGCCGGGCACGGCGGTGAAAGAGGCGGCCCGTTCCATGGTTTCGCGGATAAAGCGAAGGTTGTCCATGGCGCGGTCCTGGAGGGAGACCGGGGGTGGGGGGAGGGAGCGCAGGAGCCGGAGTGACGCCATGCGTCTACAGTAGCATAAGTACTTTGCCATGTAAAGTTGAAACCGTGGCCGTCTGCCCGCGGACGGAGCCGGAAGTCTTCGGGCAAAACATTTCACTTGACACTCAACTGGAGAAGGGAGAGACTGCCGAAGAGGGGATTCCACTAGATTGACAACTGGAGACATGGACCGGATCCGCTTGCTGCAGGGCACGCTCGACCTTATGGTGCTGCGTACGCTCGCGACAATGGGCCCGCAGCACTCCTACGGGATCGCCGGGAGGCTGAAGCAGGTGTCGGGGGAAGCGCTCGATCTCAACCAGGGCACGTTGTACCCGGCGCTGGTGCGGTTGGAGCAGCAGGGATGGATTAAAGGTTCGTGGGCCAAGACGGAGAGCAACCGCGAAGCGAAGTATTACGCAATTACGAAAACGGGGCGGCGAGCGCTGGGGCAGGAGACTGAGCAGTGGCGGCGCCTTGCTGGGCTGGTGGAAAAGCTTCTGGCGGAGGAGCCGTAGACGATGGGGCGGTTCCGGCGAATGCTTGCGCGGTCTCTGAACCTGGTGTTCCGCCGCCGGGCGGAGCGAGAGTTGGCGCGGGAGGTCGCGTCGCATCTCGCGTTGATCCAGGAAGACCATGAGCGAGGCGGGATGAGTCCGGAACAAGCGCGGCTGGCGGCGCGCCGCGAGTTCGGTCCTGTCGAGCAGACGAAGGAGCGGCATCGGGCGGAGCGTTCGTTTCCGTGGATCGAACAAGGGCTGCAGGATCTGCGCTATGGGTTCCGTGGGCTGGTTCGGAACCCCGGCTTCACGGCCGTCGCGGCGCTGGCATTGGCCCTGGGTATCGGCGTGAACGCGACACTTTTCTCGGTTTACGATGCGGTGGCGCTGAAGCCGCTTCCGGTGGCGAATCCCGATCGTGTCGTCAGGATCGAGCGATGGTTCTCGAGCGGATTCCGCGGCGACATGCAATACGGGTTCTCGAATCCCGAGTATCTCTACCTGCGCGACTGGAGCAGCGCCTTCGAGAATGTCGTAGCAGCGACTTGGCCCGTACCCGTTCGCGTCGGATACGGCGAGGAAACCTCGCGGGCGAGCCTTGTTTTCGTATCAGAGGATTACTTCGTAGCGCTCGGGGTAGCGCCGCGCCTGGGCCGCACGTTTGGTTCCGGCGAAGATCCGGAATCCGTGGTACTCAGCTATCCGTTCTGGCAGCGGCGATTCCACGGCGATGCGCAGGCGGTTGGATCGCGGATCGGAATTCGCCACGAGGTGTTCCGGATCATTGGGGTCGCTCCGGCGGAGTTCACCGGCACTTCCACGATGCCCCTTGTGCCGGATTTATGGGCGCCACTGGCGGCCGTGAGGGAGATCCTGCCCGGCCGCGACTGGTTGCACGCAGAGGACCAACGCAAATTGCAATTGCTGGCGCGTCTCAAACCTTCCGCGGCCACCCGTTCCGCGCAGGCGCAGGCGGACACCCTGATTCGCAATTTCACCGCTGCTCTTCGGCCGCCCGATCCGACTATCGCCGTTACAATTACTCCGACTTCATTGTTCGGCAGCAGCGACGATTCCCGGTTCCGCCTGTTTGTCGCCGCGTTACTCTTCGTAACAGGCTTGGTGCTTCTGGTGGCCTGTGCCAACGTCGCCAACATGCTGCTGGCGCGCGGGGCAGGGCGGCGAGAGGAGATCGGGCTACGGATGAGCTTGGGCGCAAGCCGAGGACGCGTGGTGCGGCAGTTGCTAACCGAGAGTGTCCTGTTGGCATGCCTGGGCGGCACCGGCGGTCTGCTACTTTCCGTGTGGGGATCAACGCTGCTATGGGTGTCGATCGAACAGATTCTGGCAGGATTCTTTGGGGAAGTGCCTGCCTTCGCGATCGGCCTACGGCCCGACGCGCGTGTGCTTGTCTACGCGTTCGCGGTGTCGCTGGCGACCGCATTCGCGTTCGGGCTGGCGCCGGCTCTTCGCTCGAGCCGGTTCGACCTGGACGGGGATTTGAAAGGCGCCAGGCAACTCGGAGCCTCGCCTATCCGGCGTTCCCGGCTGCGCGGTAGGCTGATCGCGTTACAGACGGCCGTGTCGATGACCTTGCTGGTAAGCGCCGGCCTGCTACTGCGCGGTCTACTCCGCTCGGAAGCGGCATCGCCCGGATTCGCCTCCCGTCGCGTTCTGCTTGTGTCAGCCGATCTGGGAGACGATGCGGCGCAGAGTCCAGTGCGCGAGCGGCGGCTCATTGAGCGGCTTGAGGCACTTCCCGAAATCGGCGGCTCAACGCTGGGCTCGGCTCCGATGTCTGGCACATGGACGCCGCCGATTGTCATCGAGGGACCGAATTCATTGCGCGCGGAGTCGACGGGAAGGACGCTCGCCAGCTACGCCTCGGATACGTACTTTCGCACGCTCGGCATCGCGCTGTTGCAGGGACGGGGCTTCACGCGGGAAGAAGCCGCCAGCGGCGCGCCCGTGGCCGTCATCCGTGAGAGCACCGCGCACCGCTTCTGGCCGGGCCTGAACCCGCTTGGCAGACGCTTCAAGCTCGACCGCCGGTTTCGTGGCCATTACACGGAGTACGAGGTCGCGGGAGTCGCCGCCGATGCGCGATTCGCCAACCTGACGCGAATCGACCCGGCGCACGTGTATCTGCCCACCACAGCCGGTCACGTTTATCCTCTGCTCGTCCGAACCGCCGCAAGCCCACGGGAGTCGCTGGAGGCCATCCGAAAGGCGGTGGCGGGTTCGGACCAAGACCTTCTGCCCAGCTTGTCGCTTCAGACGCTGGAAGATGGCCCCGTGCGTGTACAGCGCGCCCTGGCCCGATACTGCGCCATTTATTGCGCGGTGCTCGCCTTTTTGGCTCTCATCCTGGCGGGGGTGGGAATCTACGGCGTGCTGGCTTACCTGGTCAGCCGGCGGATACCTGAGATCGGCATCCGCTGCGCTCTTGGCGCGACGTCATTCCAGATCCTGCGTGAGACTCTCGGCGACGGACTGCGACCCGCCCTGTTCGGACTTGCTGGGGGAATGCTCGGGGCGTTCGGTGTGTGCTGGGCTCTGCGGATGACGCTCGTATTGCCCGGCTCGTCCGATTTTTTTTACGGCGTTCCATTCTACGACCCAGCGACGCTGTCGATCGTGGCGGCGGTGGCTTTGTTGGTGGCCGGAGCGGCGGTGGCAGGTCCGGCATGGCGCGCGCCGCGGCTTGATCCAATGGAAGCCTTGCGCCGCGAATAGTTTTGCTCCGCGAGCACGGGGGCGGAGAGCGACTGGCAACCCGAATGCTGCGCTGAAGTCGGGAGTTCGAGACTCCGCCGGACGACACAAGGAGGGCTAGCAAATGGCAAGGGTGGTCGTTCTCGGCGCCGGCATAGCGGGTCACACGGCGGCCGCGTTCTTGCGTAAGTAGCTGGGAAGGAAGGATGAAGTTACCGTCATTTCGCCTCAGCCCAATTACAACTGGATTCCGTCCAACATTTGGGTAGGCGTCGGCCTACTACAAAAACGTCAGGTTACGTTCGCTCTCGCCCCGACCTACGCGAGGAACGGCATTGACTTCAAGCAGGGACGGGCGAACGCGATCTATCCGGAAGGATCGCCGTCCGAACCAAAGCCCACTGTGTAATTTGAATGGGCCAGCGGCGTACACGCCGGCCTTCGGGAACGCGTAGGTTACGGCTTCCTGGTGAACGCCACGGGACCGAAGCTAAACTTCGGTGTAACCGAGGGGCCGGGCCCGGGCAAGAACAGTTTTTCGGCTTGCACGGCCGATCACGCGGAAGAGACGGCGAAGACGCTTCTTGCCCTGGTCGAGCGGATGAAACGAGGAGACAGGAAGCGGTTCGTCGTTGGGACAGGTCATGGGAGCTGCACGTGCGAACGTGCGGCGTTCGAATACGTCGTGAACCTCGAGTTCGAACTGCGCAATCACGGCGTCCGAGACGAGGCGGACATTCTGTTCGTGACCAACGAGTACGAACTCGGCGATTTCGGCGTCGACGGAGTGCACATACGGAGCGGCGGCTACGTGACACCAACGGAGTAGCGTTATGAGCGAATCATCTGAATCTCCCATGGAGAAGGCTCACCCGACTCCGTGGTTCTACGCAACCAAGCCCACGCGGTGGACTTTATTCCTGCGCACCTTTGTCCCGTGGCAGATAGTACGCTTCCTGGCGATCAATCTGAAAATGATTGCGATAATCCGGCGTAGCCACGCCGCCCTCCACTGAGGCTTTACCGGCGCCTGCACGCCCGGCGACTTACGTGCGTCTTGGGTTCCATGAGACGCCTCATTCTCGTATTGGCTCTTGGGCTCGCAGCCGGATTTTTCCTCCACGCCCAGCGAACTCCGAATTCTTTCTACGCGCCGTTCGAAGTAAAGGCGCTTTTCCCGCCAGAGACCTCACCAGGTCAGTTCCGGCAGGTTTCTTCCGCCGAACTCAACCAGGCGGCGACGGATGGTTGGGAGTTAGCCGGCGTCGTTCCGTATATCTATCGAAACGAAGAGCGCGCGAACGCGCCGACCAACCCCAAGCCTATGGTCACGCAGACTTACCCGGCGTATTTCTTCAAATGGCTTCGACGTACAACGCGCTGACGGGGCTCACGCGTGGGCCGGGCAAAATGATGCCGGCCAGATTGAGCGGATCCGCGTTGGGGATGGAGAGAGCGTCTTCGGGGTGGGTGTCCGCGCGCCGGACAGCGCGAAGCAGGTCGAGCGCTTCGGGGGCGGCGTACTGCTCGCCGGTGAAGCCCGCGACGAAGCGCCCGCCGCGCAACTTACCCTGGGCTTCCTTGCGGCGCAGCACCGGCAGCAGGTCCCGCCACGGTGGTGCGAGGGTTTCGCGCGCCAGCAGATCCCGGAGCAGAACACCCCAACGGCGGACTAACTGATCGGCAAGAGCATCGAGGCGGCCGGCCTGAGGCATTTGCGAGGTTCCGCGGCGAATCAATGCCCAGCGCCCGGCCGCATGGCGCGGCCGTTTCGTCCTTCCCCGCCCTTCTCCTCGACGCCGCTTCGGATCGATCAACGCGCGGAGGTTCTCGAAGCCATCGGCGGTAACCAACCCGGCCGCAACCAGATCCCAGAGCGCGTCTTCCACTTCGCTCGCCAGATGGCGCGTGGCGCGGACGAGGTCGGCGAAGAACAGGGCACCTTGTTGCGCGAGCGCGGCGTGCACGTCGAGCGCCACCGGGGAAAGGGCATTGAGATTGGGCTCGCCGTTAACGCCCAGCCAATCGGCGTTCTCGCGGAGAAACAGCGAGACCGGCGCAATCCGCGTCGCCCGAATGCGGCGGCCGCTCGTGTCGGCGAGAGCCGGATGCGGGGACAATCTGCCCCAGGCGACAATGCCCGAGAGGCACAACTCGTCGAGATACCCGGGCTCGTAATCGGCAACGCGGCGGGAAAGGACATCGTCCTCCCAGGCGGCGGCCGGAAGCTCGTAGCCCTGCAACTGCCGGATGACTTCGAGCGTGCCGTCCACTCCGTGCAGACGCCCGGCGGGAGAGGCGTGCTGCCAGCGGCACAGGAAGCGTAACAGATCCTGCGCGGAAACCGGTTCGATTCCCCGCCGCAGCGTGCCGAGCGTCAGACGGTGAATACGAGCCAGGATGCGCCGGTCACACCACTCGATTTCGCCTTCCGTACCGGCCCGCGAGAAATGGCCGCGAAGCACCTGACCTTCGGCTTCGAGAGTCACGAGCGCCCGTTCTACATCCTCGGATGCGAGCGCGAGCGTTTCAGCTAACCAGGACAGGGCGACCGGGCCAAGCGACGCCATCCAGCCGCGCACGGTGAGAACGGGGTCCTCAACGGCGGCGCGCCGTTCGGTGGCAACCCAGAACGGCCTCCCCGCGCGCTCGATTTCCGACGCCCGGCCGGTTCTTCGCAGCTCGCCGAACCAGCCGCGCCAGTCGTCGCGCGGCGGGAGCACAACCAGAGTCAACAGAGCGTCGTGCAATTCGTCAGCATCGCGCACCTCGGGCCAGACTTCTTCGGAGACGGTGGCGATCGCCGCCGGATCCAGGAGGCCCGCTCCACCCGCGAAATCCGTGCGCAGGGAGCCGCGCAACTGCACGGCGCGTGCCCGCCGTTCTTCGAGCGGAGCGTCGTCGAGGAAGGCGTAGGGATTGGCGCTGAGGATTTCGTGCGACAACGGCGACGGCTCGGGGTTGTCCACGCAAACGGTCCGGATCGCGCCGGCTTGAATCGCGCTCACGATTTCGAGCAGCCCGTCCAGATCCATCGCTTCGTGGAGGCAGTTGCCGATGGTTTCTTTCACGAGTGGATGACCTGGTATGCGGATTTCGCCGGTAAGATTTTCCGCGCACGCCACCTGGTCAGGAAATACACTTGCCAGTAGATCGTCTGAGCGCATGCGCTGCAAGTGTGCCGGTACCTTGCCGCCTCCGCGGAACCGCGGCACGGCCAGGGCGCGGGAAGCGTTCCAGCGCCAGCGCGTCGTAAACATCGGCGCGGCCAGTAGCGCCTGCGTCAGCACGTGCTCGAGAGTCGCGGGTTTGAGGAATTCGAAGACCAGCTCAAGGGGGAAGGCGTGCAACTCGCTCAGCGAAACGAGAATCCCGTTGTCGGTGGCCGCAGCCTGCAATTCGAAGTAGAACGTGCGGCAGAACCGCTTGCGCAACGCGAGTCCCCAGGCGCGATTCACGCGGCTTCCAAACGGAGCGTGGAGCACGAGTTGCATCCCGCCGCCTTCGTCGAAGAAACGCTCCGCGACTACGGTTTGTTGCGTGGGCAGAGCGCCAAGCGAACGGACGCCGGCGCGAAGGTACTCGACCACCTGCCGCGCACCCGCGTCGTCGAGACCGCACTCCGTGGTGAGAAACGCCGCCGCGGCTCCATCCGAGTCCGCGGCGAGTTCGACGGCGCGCTGCCGCGTCTCCGACACGCGGCGCGACAGCTCCGCCGAGCGTCCCGGCGCTTCCCCGAGCCAGAACGGAACCGTTGGAGGAGTGCCTTGCGCGTCTTCTACATAAACTCGCCCCGCAGCCACGCGCTTGATACGCCAGGAGTGCGTACCCAGCAGAAAGACATCGCCGGCGAGGCTTTCCACCGCAAAGTCTTCATTTACGCTGCCCACGCCGCGGCCGTCGGGTTCGGCGGTGACCGCGTAGTCGCTGTTATCGGGAATCGCGCCGCCGCTCGTGATGGCTGCCAATCGCGCTCCGCGCCGCCCTCGCAGTCGTCCGTTCACCTGGTCGCGATGAAGGTACGCCGCGCTACGCCCGCGCGAGGTGGCGATACCTTCGGAGAGAATCTGGATGACCGCGTTGAAATCCGCGCGATCCAGGTTCCGATAGGGCCAGGCGGTACGCACGCAGTCCCACAATCCCTCCTCGTCCCAGGCTTCGCACGCCGCCGCGGCCACGATCTGCTGCGCGAGAATGTCTAGGGCGTTTTGCGGGATACGGATCCGCTCGAGTTCCCCTTCGCGGATCGCTCGCATCAATGCCGCGCACTCAACGAGTTCATCGCGCGTCGTCGCAAATACCCGGGCTTTCGGCCGCGCTCCTACCCAGTGGCCCGAGCGCCCGAACCGCTGCAGCGCCACGGCGATCGAGCGTGGCGTACCGATCTGTACGACGAGATCCACGCTGCCGATGTCGATGCCTAATTCGAGAGAAGCCGTCGCGACCACCGCGCGAAGTTCCCCGCTCTTAAGGCGCACCTCCGCATCCAAGCGCAATGCCCGCGCCAGGCTTCCGTGATGCGGCAGCACCTGTCCCTCACCCAGCCGCTCGCCGAGCGCGTGGGCCACCTTTTCGGCCATCCGCCGGGTATTCACGAAGACCAACGTCGCGCGGTGGGCACGGATCAATTCCGCCACGCGATCGTAGATCCCGTCCCACATCTCGTGTGTCGCGATTGGACCAAGCTCGTCGTGAGGCACGAGCACCGCAAGGTCCATATCCCGGCGATGGCCGACGTTGACGATCTGCGTCGCGGGAGCAAGAAACTGCGCCACTTCTTCAATTGGTTTCACCGTCGCCGACAAGCCGATTCGCTGGGCGCGACAGCCCGTGAGGGCATCCAACCGGGCCAGGGTCAAGGCCAGGTGTGAGCCGCGCTTGTCGCCCACCATTGCGTGAATCTCGTCGACAATGACCGAGCGCGTCGTTCGCAACGCTTCGCGGGATTTTTCTGCCGTCAGCAGAATATAGAACGACTCCGGTGTCGTCACCAGCAGATGCGGCGGCTTTCGTGCAAGTTGCTGTCTTTCCCGGGCCGGCGTGTCGCCAGTGCGCACGGCGGTGCGTATCGGAGCGAGCGTCACACCACGGCGCTCGGCAAGCTGGCGGATCTCGCGCAGCGGCACTTCGAGGTTCCGATGAACGTCATTGCTTAGGGCCTTGAGCGGAGATACGTATACGACGCGCGTTTCGTCGGGCAATGGGCCGGACCGGGCCTCGCGGATCAGTTCGTCGAGGCTAATGAGAAACGCGGCCAGGGTTTTGCCCGAACCCGTCGGCGCGGAGATCAGAACATCCTGCCGGTCTAGGATTCTCGGCCAACCCTCGCGCTGCGGCGCCGTCGGCTCGCCGAAGCGCTCCTCGAACCACTCGCGAATCAGGGGATCCAGGCGGGACAGCACGGCAGGTATCTTTCACTTCATTATCACCGCGAAACGGCGGCCCGCGAGCCCTCCATCACGGCAAGCTGATATTCTGGACCGCGTCCATCTTTCGCTCGTCCGAACATGCTGAACACATCTAGCCGCCGTCTCCTTCTATGCAGTTACTTGATCACTACCGTGGCGCTTGCCGCCGACAGCTTGCAACCCGG
>JAJYCN010000395.1 GCA_021778335.1 Acidobacteriota bacterium
CCGCGACCGCTGGAACTTCCTCTTCATCGCCGGCATGTGGTTCCAGGACCTGTTCAACTACGACTTCCGCCGCACCGAGCAGTGCATCATCCCCTACGCCACCCAGGACGGCGAAATCAGCTTCTGCGCCTATAACACCGGCGTCGGCTGGCGCAACATCATCGAAAAGATGCACATGACGGCCACACTCACCAAGTGGTACGAAGAAAAAGGCCGCCACGAAATCTTCGCCGGCAACAAGAAGGTCGCCCTCCCGACCGTCGAACACCACCTCGTCCTCAACGAAGCCGCCGTCAACGCCGATATCCAGCACGACCTCGACTCCAAGGGCATCGCCAAAACCGCCCGCGAGGAAAAACGCCGCCAGCGCGACGCCAAACTCAAGCAGGCCGAAGACGAACGCATGATGAAGCTCTACCGCGAGCACGTCCTCGGCGAAAAGCCCGCCCCCGACAACCTCGTCTCCATCGACTCCATCCTCCCCGCTTCCAACGCCCCCACCCCGGCCAAGGAAAACAAGGACGAGTCCCGCGAGGAAGTCGGCTCCTTCGGCGACTAACTCACTTACTAACTAACCGGCTTACTTCGGGCCGCCCGGGCATCCCCCAGGCGGCCCCACTTATTTTCTTCCCCCGAATAATCACATCGTCCGCGTACGGATTCCCTATCGCCCATGCCCCGTTATTTCTGCGAAACGCATCCACCGGGCCGTAATACGAAGTCGAATTCAGACCCGCGCCGTACCACGTAACCCGGCTCTCGCCCGCCGCCGCAACCAAAATCCAGTACCGCGTCTGCCCACGCAGAACAGGCCGCTTCCCCGAATCAACCGTGTAAAACCGCCGCTCCGTCCCGATCCCCCGAATTGTGAACTCCTCGATCGGCGCACCCGGGTAGTCGTGATCGTCCGAGGCCAGCACCACCGCCACTGCCCCGCCCGCACGTACCGCCGACAACGGAAGCGCAATCGACGTCAGCACGCAGGCCGACTCGGGCGTAAACCCAACCCCCCGCTGCCACACCGCCCCGTCCCAAACACCCACGGGACTCTCCCCATTCAACCCGAGCCCCGTCGTGTCCCAGATCACCGCATCCGTCGTCTGCCCCGCCGCCGCCACCGAAATCAGCACAAACCAAAGGCCTCGCATCGCGTCACCCTCTATTTCCCCTGATTATGATCCCTTTTCGCCAAAAGCGAAACCCTCCTTGAACCGCTATAATCAATGGTTTGGCAGTGCCCGCCACGCTTGGCGTCAGACAGGGAGGATGGCTGAGCTCACAGAAAATCTAGACCTCCGGCGTTACCTCACACGAGAGCCCGTAATCATCGCCCTGCTTTGCGTCGGGGCCATCGCCGGCTTCGCGGCCGTCGGCGCTCTCTCCAGCATGTACCGTGCCCAGCAGCAGTCCCTCGCCGTCTACTGGTTCGACAAAGGAAACGCCGACCTCGAACAACACCACTACGAGCGCGCCGCCCAGGAATTTCACGTCGCCCTCCTCTATTCCCGCGACAGCTACTCCTTCCGCCTCAATCTCGCCGAAGCGCTCGTGGGCCTCGGCCGTATCGACGAAGCGTCCACCTACTTCAACAACCTCTGGGAACGGCAGCCCGAAAACGGACTCGTCAACCTCGAACTCGCCCGCATCGCCGTCCGCAACAAGGACATCGAGCGGGCCCTCCGCTTCTACCACAACGCCATCTACGGCGTCTGGCCGCCTGAGAAGGAAACCATGCGCCGCCAGACGCGCCTCGAACTCATCGACTATCTGCTACGCATCGACGCCAAGCGCCAGGCCCAGTCCGAGTTGATCGCCCTCGCCGCCACCCTCGGCAACGAACCCGCCCGGCGCCAACACCTCGGCGGCCTCTTCCTCCGCGTCCAGGATTATCCGGACGCCCTCTCCGCCTACCGCGCCACGCTCCGCGCCGAACCCGGCAACGCCGCCGCCCTCGCCGGCGCCGGCCAGGCGTCCTTCGATCTCGCCCGCTATTCCCAAGCCGCGCGTTACCTCCGCCCCGCCGTCGCCAAATCGCCCGAAAACACCAGCCTCGCCGCCCTCCTCAAAACCACCGAACTCGTCCTCCAGATGGATCCCTACCGCCGCGGTCTCCCCCAGGCCCTCCGCGACCGCATCGTCATCCAGGCCTTCCAGACCGCCGGCGCCCGCCTCCAGACCTGCATGCCCGCCACCGGCCTCACCCAACCCACCCCCGCCGAACGCAGCCTCCCCGGCACCTGGGAGAAAATGAAGCCCCGCATCACCGCCCGCGGCCTCCGCCGCGATCCTTCCCTCGCCGAAACCGCAATGGACCTCGTATTCGACATCGAGCGCCAAACCAGCGTCACCTGCGGCGCGCCAGCCGGTCCCGACATGGCCCTGCTGCTCATCGCCAGATTACACGAAGGGAGTTGAGGTGCATCCATCCACCCCGTCCACCAGGGCGGCGGGACACCCAGAACAGTCCACGCATCGCTCCGCCGCGGCCCGCCGCTCCGCCCGGACCCTCCTCCGCTCCATGTTCCAGGAGGAGCGCTTCTTCCTCGTTCTCTCCGTCTTCATCGGCGTCTTCTCCGGCCTCGCCGTCGTCTGCTTCCGCTTCGCCATCGACTGGTGCCGCATTTACATCCTCGGCTCCGGCGCCGGCCTCTCCCCCACTCGCCTCGTCCTCGCCCCCACCCTCACCGGCCTCTTCGTCGCTTTACTCGTCAAGCACTTCTTCCCCAAGGCCAAAGGCAGCGGCGTCAATCAAACCAAAGCCGCCCTCTACATCTTTAACGGATACATCCCCGTCCGCACCGCCGTCGGCAAATTCATCACCTCGTCCCTCGCCATCGGCTCCGGCCACTCCCTCGGCCCCGAAGACCCGTCTCTCCAAATCGGCGCAAGCCTCGCCTCCGCCCTCGGCCGCTACACCCGCCTCTCCCGCGAGCGCATGCGCCTCATCGCCCCCGTCGGCGCCGCCGCCGGCCTCGCCGCAGCCTTCAACGCCCCCATCTCCGCCGTCCTCTTCGTCATCGAAGAGGTGATCGGCCGCTGGTCCGCCGGCGTGCTCGGCTCCGTCGTCCTCTCCTCCGTCGCCAGCGCTGTCGTCATGCGCTGGTTCCTCGGCTCCGAGGCCCTCTTCCGCGTTCCCACCGTCCACATGGAGCACCCCTGGGAACTCATCGCCTACGCCATCCTCGGCATCGCCGGCGGCCTCGCCTCCGTCGTCTTCGCCCGCGGTATCGCCACCCTCCGCCTCCGCTTCCGGTCCCTCCCCGAATGGACCCAAACCTGGCAGCCCGCCGTCGCCGGCGCTCTCATCGGCTTCATCGCCCTCTTCGGCGCGCCGCAGGTCATGGGCGCCGGCTATGAATACATCGACGAAGCCATGCACGGCCAGTTCACCTGGCAGTTCCTCGCCATCCTCGCCGGCCTCAAAATCGTCGCCACCATCCTCTCCTTCGTCAGCGGCGCCCCAGGCGGCATGTTCGCCCCCACCCTCTTCATAGGAGCCATGCTCGGAGCCTCCGTCGGCGGCGCCGAACACGCCCTCCTCCCCTTCTTCGGCGGATCCCCCGGCAC
>JAJYCN010000106.1 GCA_021778335.1 Acidobacteriota bacterium
CGAGTCCACGCCGCCCACTCGCGCGTCGAGCATGTTCTCGTAGGCCCGGTCCGCCGAAGGCCCGCCGGGAGCCTGCTTCCGCCACTCGAGCGGCGAGCTCACCGCGATCAGTTCGATTGACATCGCCGCGCGAAGCCCCGCCGGCTGCCTCGTGTAACTCCCGCCCCGCCACGAGGGGTCTTTTTCAATCGCGTCCATCGCCGCCCGCCGCCACATCCGGTTCCTTCCGCCGATCGCCACCGGCAGGCACGCCAGCGGCATCAGCGCGTCCATCTCGTCCGGATACATCTCACCCCACAAAAACGAGTGCATGCACCCCATCGACGTGCCCATCACCAGCCGCAGATGGTCCACGTGCAAGCCGTCGTGCACCAGCGCGTGCTCGGCATGCACCATGTCGAGGTATCCGTAGTGCGGGAACTTCATCCGCATCCCGTCGCTCGGCTTCGACGACCCGCCGTGGCCGATGTCATCCGGCAGGATGAGGAAGTGCGTCGCCGCATCGAGCGGCTGTCCTGTTTGAAACAAAACGTCGGCGAATTCTTCGCGCAGGAACTGCTTCCCCGTCCCGCCGGTGCCGTGCAATATCAGCACGGCGTTCTTTACGTGCCCCGCGGCGTCGGTGATCGGCCGCCCGAGCGTGCGGTAGTGCAGCTTCAATTGCGCCAGATGACTGCCGTCCGTGAACGAAAAGTCCGGAACGATAAAGTCGCCCCCGCGCGGTGCGGGTTGAGCACGGCAGACGAACTCCGCTGCCAGCAACCCAAGCAAGGCCAACGGACCAGAGCGGCCACTCATCGCCGGCTATCCCGCCTCCGTCTGTTCCCGCAGCCACCGTCCGATGCCCTGATCGTAGACCCACCCGCCGATCACGCCGCCGGCCAGCGGTCCCACAATCGGCACCCAGAAGACAAAGCTGCCGTCTGTCAGGCCGTTATTCCGAAACCCAGCCAGAACCGTAAACAACCGCGGCCCGAAGTCGCGCGCCGGGTTGATCGCATATCCGTGCATTCCACCGAACGACATGCCGATCGCCACCACGCTCAGCCCGACGAGCAGCGGACCCAGTTCGGCCACCGGCTGATTCCGCAAGTCGCTCAAGGCGAAGATCAGCAGCAGCAGCAGCGCCGTGCCCAGCACCTGATCGATCAGCCCCGGCCAGTAACTGGCGGGAAACGCCGGAAACGTCGTGAAGATGCCCGCGGTGTGATCCAGTCCAGGGTCGGCTTTCTCAAACGCCGGCCGGTACTCGAGGAACACGATCGCCGATGCAAGAAAGGCCCCGGCGGTCTGGGCCAGACAATACGGAATCACCTTCTTCCACGGAAAGTCCCGGAACATCGCCAGCGTCAGCGTGACTGCAGGGTTAAGATGAGCGCCGCTGATTTTCCCGGCGATGTAAATGCCGAACGTCACGCCCAGCCCCCATGCGATGGTGATGTTCGTGTAGCCGCCCTTCACCACCTCGCCGGGCACGCCCGAGCCGAAAAGGCTCACCATGGCGACCACGCCTTGACCGAATAAGAGGAGCACCAGGGTGCCCAGAAACTCCGCCGCCAACTCCGCTCGCAATGGACGCATCAGCGGATTGTATCCTAACGGCGAACCCGCTCCCCGCGCTCAGGAGTAAAGAGGCGCGATCGAAATCAGCGTGAGTCCCGCGGCAAACAGCGCGAACATGACCCACATGATGCGGCGTACGTTCGCCGCGGCCCCGGCGAACTCCTTCCACACCAGAAGGCCCCAAAGAACGCTCACCAGCGTCGCGCCCTGTCCAAGCGCGTAGCTGGCCGCCGGACCCAGTTGGATCTCCTTGGGGGCGCTGGCGGCCGCGAAACTCGCGATCGCTCCAATGCACCAGATCGCTCCGCCCGCCAGGCCAAGCAGGTGTTGCCGCGGCGTTCCGCGAAAGTAGTGGTGCGGCTTCAGCGATCGTCCCTCCATGGGCAATCTCATGAAGTAGACGCTATAAACGAACGTCGAAAAAAACACTCCGGCGGCGAACAGGAGCGCCACCGCGTACGGTCCCAGGCCGTCGTCCCCCTGCTTACTCATCTCCACCAGCGGATAAAACGAACCCATCAGAACCCCGCTGATCAGGCTCAGCACAATCCCCTTCTTCCCGCCACGCCCCTGGTTGATCTCCTTGCTGTGCAAGGCATGCGCCCGCGCGCTCACCACAATCGCCGCAAGCACAAACGCCACGCCGCCGAACAGCAGCGCCGGATTCGACTGCGGGTTGAGCACATAGCTCCAGATCACTCCGATCACCAGCGCCAGCCCGATTCCGATCGGAAACGCCACCGACATGCCCGCCAGCGTGATCGCAGCCACCAGCAGCAGATTCGCCAGATTGAAGACGCCGCCCGACGTGACGGCAATCAACTCCTTCATCTTTCCCGTGATGAGCAGATTGTCGGTCACCGACAGCCCGTCGCCCATCGAGCCGACCGTGAAGGCGGCCACGACAGCCACCAGCGCCACACCGAACGTGTAATCGAAATAGTAAAGCTCGAACCGCCACTTCCCGGTCAGCTTCAGCGTGTTCGCCCACGAACCCCAGCAAACCATCGACAACAGCGCGCACAACAACGCAACTGCAAACGTCGATGGTACGATCACGCGTGCCTCTTTCCCTTCACCGATCCGCCGTCTCCCCCGCCGGACCATTCACCCTCGAGCGCGTCGCCCTTCACCGTTACCTTCACGGAGTAGTCCTGGTCGTTCAGCGTGGCCGTAAAGCTGAGTTGATCCCCCTTCAACTCCACGTTGGTAAGAGGAATCTGCCCCTCGTCGCTGCCGGCCGTCGCGGTGAGCTTTCCACCTTCCTCCTTCACCGTCAGGGTGAACGGGAACTCCCCTCCGTCCGGCGTCGCGCTCACGCAATCCCACACTCCGTCGGCCGCGCTCGCCTCCGCGAACGCCTTCCCGGCGCCCGCCCCCATCATCAATGCGGCTACCGCACCCACCAGGAAAATTCCGGCGACCAGACTCCTTGCTTCCCTACGCATATGAACCTCTTCTCCCCTTCCGCACCTGAACCCAATAGGTGCTCACGGCCAGATTATACCGGCCCCGAGACCCGGCCGCTCGCGGGCATCGCCATCCCCCGCTTCAGCCAGTTGGTAATCTTTACCGGCTCGGTCGCATTCCGGCCCGCGACTCCCGCCCGGATATCATTGAATTGTATAGCGTCCCGCCATCTGGCTGCCCATGTGCATCTGGAGCCCGATGAAAGCGCAACTGGCGTGGCCCCGGCCACGTAAGAACATCTGAAGCGTGTTTTTCTCGGGTTGCGCGCCGGACGAGTATCGCAATAGGGAACTATCGTATGAAACCACTCATTCCCGTTCTCATTCTTGGAATCTTCACGGTCACCGGCCTTCTGGGCGGACAGTCTACGCCCATACCGCTCTATCGAGTCACCGTGTCCTCGGAATCGACTCCCGCGTTTAACTACGGCGCCAGCGACGCCATTCCCACGCGCGTCGGATTCCGCGGCACGGTGCTCCTGCCCGGCGCCAAAGGCGAAGCAGGCATTTCTCGCATAGGTACCGCGGTGGAGATCGATGCGCACTTCAACCGCCTCAGTTCCCCGCAGAGATTCGGCCTGAACTATCTCACCTACGTGCTGTGGGCGATTACGCCCGATGGCCGCGCCCAAAACCTGGGCGAGATTCCGGCGAATCATGCCGACAAAGGAAAACTGCGCACCGCAACCAGCCTGCAGGCGTTCGCCCTGGTGGTGACCGCCGAGCCGTATTACTCGGTCACCCGTCCGAGCGGCGTCATGGTCCTCGAGAATTATGCCCTGCCTGACACGCACGCGCAGGCGGAGCCGGTCCGGGCAAACGAAACGCTCCTGCCGGCCCAGCCCTTCAATTACGACCTTCAGGCCGGCCAACACCGGCTGAATGAAAGGGGACCGAAGGTCTCCGAGAAGCAGTTTGAATCTTTACAGGCGCTCTACCAGGCGCTGAATGCGATTCAACTCGCTTCGGCTCACGGTGCGGATCAAACCGCCCCCGCCATAATGCAGAAGGCGCGCGCCCTCTATGAGCAGGCTCGCTCAGCCCAAATGGCCGGCTCAAGCTCTGCCACGGTCGTCGCGGCCGCCCGCGAGGCCGTCCAGACCGCGGAGGACGCGCGCCTCATCGGCTCAAACCAACACGAGCCGATAGCCCCCAGTACTTCTCCCAACCCGTAATCACACCAATGTCAACTGAAGCGCACCGGGCCGCGGGCGATCCACCCCGTTTGCCTCCCGGTGCGCCATCCCCGGTACAAGGACCTCAGTTCGCCGACAGATGCTGGCCCTGCTCCCAGACCATGTAAAGAATCCGGCCCAGCACTACCACGCCGTAAACAACCGCAACCGCCGTAACCGCCTTGCCCCAGCGGTCCAGCACCTCGAGCTTGTGCGCCACCACCGTCTGGCGCGCTACCAACGATGCCTCGGCATCCCGCACATGCAGCATCTCGTCGTCGTTTCCCGCTATTCGCTTTCGCGCTATTGCCAGTGCGACAACTGCAGCGAAAAGAACACCCAAAATCGTCAATTCAATTGTCAGTTGCATATGGCCTCGCTTTCTTCCGGCCGGGCGGCCACTGAGGCTCGATGCAATCGCGTTTCCAGGCGCGCGCACCCCGCAAACCAAGGACTTAGCCGTACGCGTAACACTGGCTCCGCGCTTAGACGCAATTCTGGTGCGTCAAACAACCCAGACAGCGCTAAGATTTGGCGGCTTGGTTCGAAACTCGATGCCGAAAAAGGAGAATGAGGTTGGTGGGCCTGACAGAACTCGAATCTGTGACCTCTACCGTGTCAAGGTTATACGACCGCACTAAGAATCAACAGCGGTGGCCGCAACTTGCTTATTATGTGTTCGACGGCACGGGCCAAGAATGGCAAATCGTCGTGCGACGGGCCACAGAGGGCCAGAACTCTTGGTGCCGCCCTCGCAATCCCGTCGCCACTTGGGGAATGCATTCGCCTGGCCCGCTAGTACCTTCGATGTGCCGTCGAAGCGTTGGCGGCGGCAAGCCGACTGCGGGTGGGGTACCTCGACGCTGTCGAGACCGAAAGGGCGGAGGTGACCATCAGGTCGAACGTGATTATCTGCGAAGCGCTTCGTCTCCCCGTCGCGACCCCCTTCCGAAAATCAGTCGATAAAAAAGCGCACGGTGTAATCTCCGCAAGCACCGTCATCACGGCAACGCCAATGCCCTCTAACGCGACCGCCGGACGCACACAGCGCCGCTCAGTTCGTTCGCCACCGACCGGGTAGGCTCACACCACACCGGCGACGCGGTTGGCAGCGCCGCTCTCCTGTAAGGTCATTTCCGGCGAGGGTATAATGAGACGCATCTGTCGGGTTTCGCGCTGCAGCCGCAAGGGGCCCTCAATTGTTCAAGCTCATCGCCACACTCTTTCTCATTGAGTCCACCGGAATTGGACAGACGGCTCTCACCACGGCCCAAATCGCCAGAAAGGTCTCGCCTACGGTTGTCGTAATCCAAGGTAAAACCGATTCCGGCGAGGTTCTGGGAAGCGGGTTCATTCTCTCTACGGACGGAAAATTGGTCACCAATTTCCACGTCATAAGGGACATGAACAGCGCCAGCGTCCAATTGGCAAACGGCAAGCTGCTTGGCTCAGTGGCAGTCCTTGCGACCGATGAAGCCCACGATCTTGCTATTCTTCAACTTCCAGCGTCCGATCTTCCAGCCTTGGAACTTGGAAATTCGGACACGCTAAGCGTCGGAGAGCCGCTGGTGATAGTCGGAAGCCCTAATGGTCTCGAGGGAACCGTTACCGCGGGAATCCTGAGCTCAGTTCGGGACCTTGGCGACGGGTTCAAACTTCTCCAGACCGACGCTGCCGTTAATCCCGGAAATAGCGGTGGACCCGTGCTTAACAGCAAGGGCCAAGCCATTGGCGTGGTCTCGTTCCAACTGCGCTCGACACAAGGTCTGAATTTCGCAATCCCAATTAACTACGTGCGTGAGCTGCTGAACAATCTCCATAAACCGATATCCTTCACGCAGGTGCGAAAAAGCCTGATACCGAAGGGTCCTTCGGGAGGGAAAGTGGGCAGTTCCGATAGCGTTTCGATAGCAGGAGTCGAACTTCGACTAGGCATGGGAAAGGACACTGCGCTGGCTAAGTTCGTAGGCGCACCGGACCTCAAGCTCTTTGAGGTACAAACCGACTTCTATACTGTGATGAAAAGAAAGGATCAGTGGCAAATCGAGGGCAGTCTCATATTCCACTCCGGCAAGCTGACACGCATAGAGGTTGACGCCTATTCGTCCAACGATGAACATGCTAGTACGCTGGCCAGAGCGCTCTACGCCGCCGTGGCATCTGCGGGACCGGAGGGCCCAATTGACGTGTGGGCAACCACCAAGGCCACTGGCAGTTCGAAACGCTCATCTCCGATCTACGAAGTGCATCTGCTGTTCAAGGACCGGGAAGTCGTGATCGGAACCGGTTCGTTTAGCGACGGTTCGACAACTGTTGAGGTGCCGTCGGTTCAGACCTATTTCCCTAGAGTCCTCCGATCGGACAGATGACCGGAGATCAACGGGCGATCGTCCAAACGACCTGCACGACGGTAGCCTTATAGCGAGCGTTCGATTGTGTGATCTCGGCGCGACCCGGCCAATGCCTCCAGATGCTCACGGTATGTTTGAGCCAGCATTGCCTCCTGCCTCTTAGCGATCAGCACGCACTTCGGTCCTGGCCTGAAGACCGACAGTTCCTTGAAGTGCATGGGCATCCGCCCTCCCAAGAGTAGGTTGAAGCGAATGCCACAGATGTCAATGCAGTGTAGATAGTGCGTGGGCCATTTGGATGTTGTTGGCGTGCCGGTGACTGCTATCAGACGGTTGTTCTCGTCGGAGACCTCCAAGATCATTGCGCCGTGTTCGGGAAACGGACCGTTTCCGAGAAGGTATTGCCGTACTTGCTCCTGGTACGGCGATCCCAGGCTGATCGACGGTAAAGTTCCGCTCCGATCGCTCCAGGAGTGTGCTGCTGACTTCCAGAGGACACTGAGGCCCATGTACCCCATCTGCTCCACGGCAGCGGCCTCGCTTCCGTGAATCACGTGGACCGCGAAGCGGTCGTCCTCAAGCACTGGCGGCTGGCTTCTCAAGATTTCTAGCAGCCTGAACTGTCCTGGTCCGCTGTAGCAGTTCCGAAAGAAGGCGTTTTCGCCGTTCGTGGAGAGCCGTTGCTCGCAGTCCTGACAGAGTACATGCGCTCTCGTCTGTGCTGCCGTCTGAATTACCTTCGATCCGTGGACGACGATCGGATGCGGGTTCGGCGAGTGACCCCGCACGCGCTTGTACGCAGCCTGTGGAATAAAATGGCTATTCCTAAGTTCACTTTCGTTCCCGCAGAGACGGCACCGGCCCTTGAACATCACGTCCTCCACAGAATAGCTGCTCAGTCTTTGTAAACTACAATGGGCTTGCTATCGCCTCTGTCGCTACCGTCCGTGCCGGACCCCCTGCCACTGCCTTCCTCCCCAGCCTACTTGACGGGAGCCTTCCTCGCCGATTCCCTGACCACAAACTTCTTCACAGCGTCCTTCATTGTGGTGGGTGTCTTCGTCCTCGCAGCTTTGGCGGTTCAGGCCTTCTTGAGATTCGCCACCAGCCATGCTTTCGCCGCTGCCGAAAGCCTCCGCTTGGGCTTCCATGCCTCCGGCAGGACCACCTCAGCCATGACCTTGGATGCCGCCCATTTTTTCCGCTACGCTTCTGCCATCGCCCTTCCGCAAGCGGCGGTCACATTCCGGCCCCTCCGTTCTTGGGTTCCAGCGTGGCGGCGGATTCGGCACGGCTACACGGAAGCATGGAGCGGAGTTCTACGATCGCTCCCCTCATCCGGGCCTTCTGAACTTCGTGGCCGTCCATGGCGGCGGTGATGATCTCGTTGGTGAGCCTCGCTATCGGCACGTCGGATCTTCGTAACCATTCACCGTAGCGCATTTTAGTCGCCCGGAGCAGAGAAGGGGCTGTGGTCGCCACCACCAGCTAGAGCCCACGATATGGCTCTTTCGAGCCCCGTAGCGCCCCCCTTCCGGCCAGGAAGGCTCCGCCTGCCAGCGGCGTGGTGGCGTACGCAGCGCCGCTAAAATATGGCGGGACTCAAGTCAAGAACCCTTTTTGGCCATCACGTTGGAAGTTTCGGGCCGGGTGGTCGAATCATCGTTGAAGAGCGGTATCGGCGCGGAGACCTCGGCGCCACGAAGTGCACGGCCTCCGAACGTAGCGTGAAAATGCGCTTTCTCTGCGGCGTTCCGCAACAGCACGCTCCCGGGGCCACACTATCTCGAAGAGTTCGTGTTCTGCTTCGAGACCCCCAAAAACGTCACTCGTGATGACCGCGACATCTGGCGCTACTGCCTCACGCCGGTTGCGAAGGGTTGGGCACGTATCAAGAGGGCCTCAACTCCCACAGTGTCAGGCGTGAAGCCATCACGGAAATCGCGCGAGAGAGTGATCCCTACCAAGCGATGCCTGCGGCGGGGTGTTCCAAGTCGGATCCGAGCTTGATCTAAGGCCTTGCAGATGAGAAACGACAGGAGGAGGTGATTTGCCGCATTCAGGAGCGGGGGCTCAGTCCGGCTGGCTTGTTGATTGGCGGCGACAAGCCCCAATCCGTCACAGTTGTGGCGAACGAGTGTGGGTCACAAAGGGCCAAAGTGATTTCCTCCGAAGACGGTGACGAATTCGCAACCGCCTCTGTTTTCAATTTAATGGTTGGTGGGCCTGACAGAACTCGAATCTGTGACCTCTACCGTGTCAAGGTAGCGCTCTAACCAACTGAGCTACAGGCCCTCTTGCGGGATAATCTTCAGCGTATCATGCCGCGGCGGGACTTTACAGCAGTTCCGCCGCGCTGAAAAAGAATGGAATCTCCACCGCCGCCGTTTCCGGTGCGTCGGAGCCGTGTACCGCATTGCGTTCGATGCTTTCGGCGAACCGCTTGCGAATCGTACCCTCGGCCGCGTTCGCCGGGTTCGTCGCGCCCATCGTTTCGCGCCACGCCCGGATCGCGTCCTCCCGCTCGAGCACCATCACCACCACCGGCCCCTCGGTCATGAAATTCACCAGGCTCGCGTAAAATGGCCGCTCGCGGTGCACCTCGTAAAACGCCTCCGCCTGCGCGCGGCTCAACCGCGTCATCTTCAGCCCGCGAATCTTGAATCCGGCCCGCTCCACCATCTCCAGGATGGCCCCGGCCTTGCCCGTCGCCACGGCGTCGGGCTTGATAATTCCAAACGTTCTTTCCATATCTTGTTTTTGTAGAATCCCCTATCCGAGCACGTTCCGGATCGCCCCGCCAATATCGGCCGGCGAGTCGCACACATGAATTCCCGCCTTCCGCATCGCGGCGATCTTGTCGCTCGCCTTCCCGCTCCCGCCGGAGACGATCGCGCCCGCGTGGCCCATCCGGCGTCCCGGCGGCGCCGTCTGCCCGGCGATGAAACCCACCACCGGCTTCCGCACATGCTCGTGTATATAGGCCGCCGCGGTCTCCTCCGCATTCCCGCCGATCTCGCCGATCATCACAATCGCCCGCGTGTCCGCATCCTCGTTAAACAGCCGGATCGCGTCCGTAAAATTCGTTCCGATAATCGGATCCCCGCCGATCCCGATACAGGTCGACTGCCCGATCCCAAGCCGCGTAAGCTGCCCCACCGCCTCGTAGGTCAACGTTCCCGAACGCGACACCACGCCCACGTTTCCCTCCAGATGAATGTGCCCCGGCATGATGCCGATCTTGCACTTCCCCGGCGAGATGACGCCCGGACAGTTCGGGCCGATCAGCCGCGTCCCCTTCCCATTCATGTACGACCACACCCGCACCATGTCGGCGGCCGGAATTCCTTCGGTAATGCAAACCACCAGCGGCAAACCGGCGTCCACGGCCTCTAAAATCGCATCCGCGGCGAACGGCGGCGGCACGAAGATCACCGAAGCGTTGGCGCCGGTTTCGCGCGCCGCCTGCGCCACCGTATCGAACACCGGACGGTCTAAATGTTTCTTCCCGCCCTTGCCCGGCGTCACCCCGCCAACCACGTTCGTCCCGTATTCGATCGCCGTCTGCGCGTGAAACGTCCCTTCCTTGCCCGTGAAGCCCTGCACCAGCAGCCGCGTATCTCTACCAATCAGTACGCTCATGCTAGTTCGCTCCTCCGGCCAGCGCCACAATCTTTTCCGCGGCGTCCTTCATCCCGTCGGCCACCGTGAAATTGAACCCCGACTCGTGCAGTATCTGGCGTCCCAACTCCACGTTGGTCCCCTCCATGCGGATCACCACCGGGACCTTGATCTGCAACTCCCGCGCCGCGTTTACCACGCCCGTCGCAAGCGTGTCGCAGCGCAAAATGCCGCCAAATATGTTGATCAGCACCGCCTTCACGCCGCGGTCCATCAACAGGATCCGGAACGCGTTCCGGATCTGCTCGGCGTTGGCGCCGCCGCCGACGTCGAGGAAGTTCGCCGGACTCCCGCCCGCGTACTTCACAATGTCCATCGTCGCCATGGCCAGCCCCGCGCCGTTCACCATGCAGGCGATCGTTCCGTCCAGCTTGATGTAGTTCAACCCGAACCGCGAAGCTTCCACTTCAAGCGGATCCTCTTCGTTCAAATCCCGCAACTCGAGCAGATCCTTGTGCCGGTAAAGCGCGTTGTCGTCCAGGTTGATCTTCGCGTCCAGCGCGTATACCTTCCCGTCGCGCGTCAGCACGAACGGATTGATCTCAGCGAGCGATGCGTCCGATGTCTCTACCGCTCTCGCCAGCGCCGTCATCGCCGCCACCGCCCCATTCGCGCTCGCGCCGGGAACGCCAATGCCGAAAGCGAGCTTCCGCGCCTGATACGCCTGCAGCCCCAGGCCCGGCTCGATCGTTTCCTTCAGGATCAGCTCCGGCGTCTTCGCCGCCACTTCCTCAATCTCCATGCCGCCCGCCGCCGACGCCATGAACACGTTCTTCCCGATGTTGCGGTCGAGCACGATGCCCAGGTAAAGCTCCCGCTCAATCGGCAGCGTCTCTTCCACCAGCAGCCTCTGCACCAGCCGTCCTTCCGGCCCGGTCTGGTGCGTCACCAGCGTCATGCCGATCATCTTCTTGGCGATCTCGGCCGCTTCGTCCGAATTCTTCGCCACCTTCACGCCGCCGCCCTTGCCGCGGCCGCCCGCGTGGATCTGCGCCTTCACCACCACGCTGCCGCCGATCTTCTTCGCCGCCGCCTCAGCCTCCTCCACGGTGTAAACCACTTCTCCCCGAGGTACGGGCACACCGTAGTGGCTCAGGATGGCCTTCGCCTGATACTCGTGTATTTTCATGGTTCCTTTGGCCTGAAGCGGCCAAGCCCCCAGTGTAACAAACACCTCGCGCCGGGCCTTCGTAATTCGGCCTCTATTTCCTAACCGGAACTCTGAATGTCTACCTTCTTGATCTGTTCGTATCCGTAGCCTCGGGATGGTACAGTGAGGTCGCAGCCCGCGTCCCTCGCCATGCTTCGACTTCGCCACCTCGCGCTTGCGTTCGGCTTCCTTTGTGCCCTCGGCGCCGACGCGGCGGCCCAATCGTCATCCTCTTCCGGAGCCATCGACGGCTGGGTTCTCGATGCCTCGGCCGGCCCCGTGGCCGCGGCCAGCGTAACCGCTCAGAATCAACAGACTCATCTCACCCGCGGCACAACCACCAGCGATACCGGCTACTTCCGCATCCCGGATCTACCCATCGGCGTCTACACCGTCGTCGTCTCCGCGCCTGGCTTCGCCACATTCGAACATGACGGCATCGAAGTAAGCGTCGGCCTTACCGTCCGCGCCGACGCTCACTTGAAACTCGCCGCGCAGTCCCAGCAGATCACCGTGCATGAAGTCTCCCCGCTCATCGATCCCTCGCAAACCTCCATGACAACCTCGGTCGGCCGCGAGCGGATCGAAGAGTCGCCCGTCCGCACCCGCAACGCGCTCGACTTCGTCCTCATGGAACCCAACGTCGTCTCCACGCGGTCCGGCGGCAACTCCGGCGCAACCAGCGGCGGCTTGAGCGGCTCCGGCTTCAGCTTCGGCGGCATGCGCCCAACCAGCAACCGCATCTCCATCGACGGCATGGAAAACGACGACGCCTTCAGCGGCGGCAGCCGCACCGAGTTGTCCCCGGAGATCGTCGAAGAATTCCAGGTCGTCAACAACGGCATCTCGGCCGCATCCGGCGGCGCCTCGGGCGGCTCCGTAAACATCGTCACCCGCTCCGGCGCCGACGCCATGCACGGCGATGCGTTCCTGTTCGTGCAAAATGGAACCCTTGACGCCCGCCCACCCATCGAAGACGTCCAAACCGCCCCCAACCTCAGCCGCTATCGCACCGGCTTTGCCAACGGCGGCGCCATCGTCCCGGACCACACCTTCTACTACGTCGCCTTCGAGCAGGAACATGAGCGTTCCCAGGCGGCCGGCGACATCGCATCTCCCATCGCCTCCCTGTTCAACAACGCCCTCGCCTCCGGACTCTATTCCGGCTTCCCCGTCCGCTCTCTGATCCCGGGTTATTTCCCCACCGCCCGCGCCGAAACAGAAGCCTCCGCCAAGATCGACCACCAGCAAAGCGAGCGGAATCTCCTCAGCTTCCGTTACGCCCTTACCAACAACCGCGAAGCCGGCGACGCCTACAACGGAGGCGGCTTGCAAGACCCCTCAACCCGCGGAAGCAGCTTCCTGTTCGATCAGTCCGCGACCGCTTCCTGGACCTTCACTGCTTCGCCGAATGCCGTGAACGAACTCCGCGCCCAGGTCTCCCGCCGCGATGCCGTGCTGCGTCCCAACCAGGGCATGGGCCCCGAAATGATCGTCAACGGACTCGCCGACTTCGGCCAACCTTACTTCGGCAACGAAAACTATCGTGACACTCACGCCGACGTGACGGACACCTTCTCCTGGAACCATGGCCGCCATCTCATCCAGGCAGGCGGCGCGGCCGCCTACGTTCACGACGGCGTCGAGAACTTCAACGGCGAAGGCGGCCTCTTCGTCTTTCCCACCGTCTCCAGCTTTCTCTCCGGCCAGCCTTCCATCTACCGCCAGATGTTCGGCAATCCCTCCGCTTCGCTCACGGCGCCCTCCTACGGCGGCTTCGTCCAGGACCATTGGGTCGCCGGGCCCCATCTCACCATCGACTCCGGCCTGCGGTACGACTTTCAACAACTCCCCGCGGGTTTCAACGAAGCTACTCACAACTTCAGCCCGCGCATCGGCCTCGCCTACAGCCCCGCCAGCCGGCTTGTCCTTCGCGCCGGCTACGGCATTTTCTTCGACCGCTACCTGCTCTCGGCCTTCGACCGCACCCTGGCGGGGAATGGCGTCCTCGGCTTCGAACAGGTCGTCGAAGGCCCGCAAACCGCCTCGATCCTCGCTTCCACCCTCGGCGCCTCGCCCCTCGCTCCGCTGCCCGGCATCCTACCATCGATCTACCGCGCCGACTCCGCCCTCGCCACGCCTTATAGCCAGCAGGCAAGCTTCGGCCTCCAATACGCCCTTGCGAAAGACACCACCTTCAGCGCCAACTACCTCTGGGTCCGCGGCGACAATCTCCCCCGCACACGAAACATCGACGCGCCGCCCTTCAGCCCCTATCCTTCCTACGCCGCCCTCTATCAACTCGAAGACACCGCAAACTCCACCTACAACGGCCTCTCGCTCGCACTGCGCGTCATGAAAGAGGACTTCACGCTCGACACCAGCTACACCGTGTCGAAAGTCACCGACGACGCATCCAGTTGGATGGAGCAGCCGCTCAACCCCTACGCCATCTGGCAGGATCTCGGCCCCGCGCTCTTCGACCAGCGCCAGCGCTTCGTCCTCAGCGGCCTGTTCGACCTCCCCATTGGCGACGAAGAAGGCGAACCCCATCGTCCTCACTCGTTCCTCGTCAACCTGTTCAGCAACATCGAACTCGCTCCCATCTTCACCGCCGAAAGCGGACTGCCCGTGAATCCCCTCACCGGCCTCGACACCACGGGCACGCTGAGTTGGCCGCTTTCGGCCCGGCCCGCCGGCATGGCGCGCGACAGTCTCCGTCTCCCTCCTCTCGTCTCCCTCGATCTCCGGATTCTGAAGGCCATCCCCATGGGCGGCGTCCGCCACCTCGACCTTGTCGCCGAGTCGTTCAACCTCCTGAACCACACCAACGTCACCGCCCTGAACCCGTACTTCGGCGCCGCCCTCTCGCCCATGCCGTCGTTCGCCGCGCCCATCGACGCCCTCCAGGGACGCGAGCTTCAGTTTTCCATCGATTTCGAATACTGAACGCGCTCCCGCGTGCTACACCAGAATTGGTGAGCCCCACGAATCTGCGAGAAAGCGTCCGCGCCGCATACTCCGCGGTCGCCGAGCGACCGGACGCACGCCATCCCTTCCCCGCCGGCCGCGCGTTCGCCGAAAGCCTCGGCTATCCCTCCGATTGGCTGGACCGCATTCCCGCCGCCTCCGTCGAAGCCTTCACCGGCGTAACGAACCTCGCGGCCGCCGCGGAAATTCCGCCCTGCGCCCGCGTCCTCGACCTCGGATGCGGCGCCGGCCTGGACGCGCTTCTTCTTGCCCAGCGTCTGAAGAGCTCCGGCATGGTCCTGGGCCTCGACTTCAGCTCCCCCATGCTCGCTCACGCCCGCCGGTCGGCTGCCGAAATGGGTCTCGGAAATCTCGACTTCTGTCAGGCCGACGCGGAGCGCCTCCCGCTCGCCGCCGCCAGTCTTGATGCCGCGATCGTCAATGGCATCTTCAACCTGAATCCCGCCCGCCAGGCCATCTTCCGTGAACTTGCCCGCGCCATGCGCCCCGGCGGCCGCCTCTATTCGTCCGAACTTATCCTCCGGGAACCCCACCCGGCCGCCGAATCCCAACCATCCGATTGGTTCGCCTGAATCGCCGGCGCCAAGGACGGCGTTGCCTTCCTCGATGAGTTCCGCGCGGCAGGCTTCGGCAACGTCACTTTGCTCCGCACCACCCGAAACGCACGTACGAAGAATCCAAACGTCTTGGCCGCCGAGGTTCTCGCGGTCCGGTAATCGTCTCCCCAACATCGCCTTATGCCCGTCCGAAACCCGCTCCCGATTCTCGACCACCCGCTCGATCGGCCCGCCGCATTCACCCCCGAAGCGCTCATCCACGCCGTACGTACCGAACGGCGGCTGCCCCAAACGCCCATCCCCAAGGTCTGCCTGTTGGATTTCGATGGCGACATCACGGACTGGCTCGCCTCCGCCGGGCTCGCCACGCCCTGGCCTTCGTGGGCCTGTTTTCATACCACGATGTTTTCTTTCCCCGCCGGCGGCGCCTCGGCCGGCCTCATCGCCCGAACGATCGGTGGACCCTACGCGGTCCTCGTTGCCGAACAACTTCGCGTCTCCGGCGCCGAACTCATTCTCGGTCTGACCTCCGCCGGCCGCGTCGCGCCTTCCCTCCCTTTGCCGAGCTTTGTGATTCCGCGAACGGCCATTCGCGACGAGGGCACGTCATACCACTACCTGCCGGCATCTCCGTCGGTTCCCGCTCCGCCGGAACTCATCGAGCCTCTGCGCAACGCCCTTCTTCCGCTCGGACGCAATGTGGTTGCCGGTCCGGTATGGTCCACCGACGCGCCCTACCGCGAGACCCACGAACAGCTACACCGCTACGCGGCGATGGGAGTTCTCGCCGTCGAGATGCAGGCGGCCTCGCTGTTCGCATTCGCCGCAGCGAGGAATTTTCCTGTCGGAATCGTGGCCCAGGTCACCAACGCCGTCCACGAGGAAAGAGATTCATTTGACAAGGGCTCGCATGACGACGAACACCGCCTCATTCAGGCTCTCGCCCGCGCCGGCGTAGAGTGGGTGCGCAACAACTCGCCTCGTTAATCTGAAGCGGGGGAAGACTCGCTGAGGGAAGGGCGGATTTACTCACGCAGCCCAAGGAAAAATTTCTGTTGACGGAGGGACTACTGCTGATCTACTATCGTCCTAACCGGACTTCGAAATTAGGTTTTCGAAGCCCCTGTGCAGGACGGTTTGTTGGGGGAAAGGGATCCTGCACAGGGGATCGTCTGCTGTTACTAAACTAGACGCCCCACCTTGGCGGAAGGTTCCACCCCCGGCAAGTTTTTCCTCTCCAATCGAGCTTGGGCGTTATAAGTCTCACTTTTTCTTCTTCGTAGCCTTCTTCTCGTCGGGATTTTGGTACGTCGTCTGCACGGTTCCCGTCAGGGTCTGCAACATACCTTTTGCCTGCTCGGCATAGGGCCCCGTGGGATCGAGTTCCAGGTACTTTTGGAACGCCTGAATCGTCCCGTCCGGCGGTATCACTTTCCCGTCTGACGTCGTCTTCGCCTTCGATACAAGGAAGATGCCGTACTGATACTGCGCGGGCGCGTAGTTCGGGTTGGCGTCGATCGCCTTCTTGAATGCGTCGCCGGCCTGCTCTGTCTGGCCCGTGTTCACCAGCACCGCGCCCAGATTGTAGTAGTACTTGCCCGCGGAAGCAGGGTCAAGCGCGGCCGCCTTGGTCAATTCCGCCTTCGCGTCGTCGATCTTCTTCGCCCTGGCCAGCGCCAGAGCATAGTTGTTGTGGAATGACGGATCGTCGGGCTTCAGGGCGATCGCCTTCTGATAGGCGCCCAGCCCCTTGTCCATCGCCGCCTGTTGATCGGCGCCCGTCTTCGTTTCCGCCAGGCTGAGATAGGAGTCCGCAAGGTGCGCCCACACCACGGTCTGCTGCGGGTCAAGCTGCGAAGCCTTCTCGAAATTGTCCACCGCCCCCTGCCAGTTCTTCGCGGTCTCGGCCTCCCGGCCGGCATTAAAGGCGTCGTTCAGTTCCTTGTTCTTCTTCATCTGCTCGGACTGCTCTTTGGCTCGCTTCTCGATCGCCGCCTTCTGCTCCGGCGTCAGGGACCGTTCCTGTTCCTTCGTCAACTGGCCCGTTTCCGCCGCCTTCTGCATCGCTTGCTGCTGATCCTTCACCTGCTTCAGGTCGAAATTCAGTTCGAGCGGATCGCCAAGATGCGTCCGCACATTGTTGACAAAGTC
>JAJYCN010000107.1 GCA_021778335.1 Acidobacteriota bacterium
GCTGCCACGGGGGCGGAGGGTGCGGATTCAGTACGAGGAAGGCAAGAGTCCGTGGATTGCGTCGCGGCTGCAGGATTTTTTCGGGATGCGGGAGACGCCGAAGGTCGGAGGCGGGACGCTGGTGGTGCAACTTCTCGCGCCGAATCAGCGGCCGGTGCAGACGACGGCGGATCTCAAGGGGTTTTGGGAGCGGCTGTATCCGAAGCTGCGGCGGGAGCTGGGGCGAAGGTATCCGAAGCATAAGTGGCCGGAGGATCCGCTGCGGGAGGAGAGCAAGGAGCGTTGATGCGGGCACAGGAGAGACGGGACGAGCCGGAGCCGCGGTGGCCGGCGCTGGTAGTGGCGCTGGGGATCGGCGGGTTGAATATGGCGCTGCCGGAGTCGCTTTCGGCGGGGCCGCGGTGGCTGCTGCTGGCGGTGGTGGCGGTCCTGGTGGCGCCACTGATTGCGAGCCGGCGTATGGGATGGCACCGGCTGAACCACGGGTTGGGGCACGCGATGGCGGCGGTGCTGACGTTTTTCCTGGCGGCGTCGGTGGTGTTGCTGGTGGCGGGGCTACCGTCGCACGCGGAGCCTCCGGTGGTGCTGCTTCGCTCGGCGGCGATGCTGTGGCTGAGCAATGTGCTGGTTTTCGCTTGCTGGTACTGGCGGCTGGACGCAGGCGGGCCGAACGCGCGGGATTTGCTGGGGGCGAGGCATCCGAGCGCGTTTTTGTTTCCGCAGATGACGCGGCCGGAGGACGAGCATCCAGAGTGGTCGCCGGAGTTCATGGACTATCTTTTTCTGGCGTTTAATACGAGTACGGCATTTTCGCCGACCGATACGGCGGCGCTGACGCGGTGGGCGAAAGCGCTGATGATGATGCAGTCGGCGATTTCGCTTACGGTGATCGCGGTACTGGCGGCGCGAGCGGTGAATGTGCTTTGAGGCGGAACCACAAGCGGGCGCCGGGGCCGGTACACTGAAGCATTGCGATTTGAAATTGAAGCGGTGTGTCCGGAGACGGGCGCGCGCGCCGGGAAGATTCACACCTCGCACGGGGTGATCGAGACGCCGGTTTTCATGCCGGTGGGCACGCAGGCGACTGTGAAGGGGTTGCCGCAGCGGTGGCTCGAAGAAGACCTCGATGTGCGGATCCTGCTGGGCAATACGTACCACCTGTTTTTGCGCCCCGGGCCGGAGCAGATCCGGCGGTTTGGCGGGCTGCACAAGTTCATGGCGTGGCCGCGGGCGATTCTGACGGATTCGGGTGGGTTTCAGGTGTTTAGTTTGAGCCAGCTTCGGACGGTGACCGAGGAGGGGGTGCTGTTCCGGTCGCATATAAACGGCGACGCGCATATGTTTACGCCGGAGTCGACGGTGGACGCGCAGCTTGCGTTTGGGAGCGACATTTTGATGGCGCTGGACGAGTGTCCGCCGTATCCGGTGACGGCGGAGGGAGCGCGGAAGGCGGTGGAGCGGACGGTGCGGTGGGCGCGGACGGCGTGGGAGCATTACCGGCGGCGGCGGGAGGAAGAGCCGGGAGCGGGCGCGTTATTTCCGATCGTGCAGGGTTCGATGGATTTGGCGCTGCGGAGCGAGTGCGCGGCGGCGCTGGTGGATTTGGGCGCGCCGGGGTATGCGATCGGCGGATTGTCGGTGGGTGAGCCGCGGGAGGTGAGCCTGGAGGTGGCCGGGCACACGGCGAAGGCGCTGCCGAAGCAGAAGCCGCGATACGCGATGGGCGTGGGGATGCCGGAGGAATTGGCCGAGTATGTGGCGTGCGGGGTGGACATGATGGACTGCGTGCTGCCGTCGCGGAACGCGCGGAACGGGTGTCTGTTCACGCGGCGGGGGAAGGTGTTGATCAAGCAGGCGCGGTATAAAGAGGACGAGGGGCCGGTGGATGCCGAATGCGGCTGCTACACGTGCCGGACGTTTTCGCGGGCGTACCTGCGGCACCTATTTCAATGTGGAGAGATGTTGTTCTCGACCTTAGCGACTCTACACAATCTAAGGCACTACCTTGACACGATGCGACAAATCAGGCAGGCTATACTGCTTGGGAGATTTCCGGCGTATCTGAGCGCCGCGCGTTCCGCCTCAGCGGTTTAGCGTGGCGCGGCGGGGGCCCCGGTTTTTCTCGCCCGGCCTTACTTTCAAATGATATTTCCAATGTTGGCAGCCTTTCTGCAGGTTCAGCCGTCTTCGAACCCGATCATGGGTTTTCTGCCGCTGATTCTGATCGCGGTTGTTTTTTACCTGCTGGTATTCATGCCGATGCAGCGGCAGAGGAAGCAGCAGCAGCAGATGCTGAAGAGCCTGGAAGCGGGGAACGTGGTGGTTACGACGGGCGGTATTGTGGGGACGATTGTCGCCATAAACACGGGCGACGACACGCTGGTGCTGCGGGTGAAGCCGGACAATATCAAATTGCAGGTGTCGCGGTCCGCGGTGTCGTCGCTGGTGACGGAGGAGAAGAAAGCGTAGCGCGCCCGTGCCGGCCGCGCTCTGCTACTTTGACTAAAGGCTCCGGGAGACCGGCAGCCGGGTATTAGGGACATGAAACGAAATCTTCAGATTAAATTCGGCGTGATCGCCGCTACGATCCTGCTTTGTTTGTTCGGCATCTTCGGTCTGCCGACGTCGCTGGCGCAGGTGAAGGAGAATTTCCAGAAGAACATTCACCTGGGATTGGACCTGCGGGGCGGGAGTCACCTGGTGCTGCAGGTGCAGTTGCAGGACGCCTTCATGGCGACGGCGGATGTTACGATGCAGCGGCTGCAGGAAGAGTTGAAGAAGCAGGGTGTGGTGCTGCCGCCGATGGACCGGAATTCGCCGGCGACGCTGGACGACGCGGACAAGATTCAGATCAACGTTCACGGAGTGCCGGTGGACAAGACGAGTCTGTTCCGGAACCTGGTGGCGGAACAGTTTCCGGACTGGATTCTGACGCCGGTGTCGAGCACGGATTACCGGATGACGATCAAGCCGAGCGAGGCGATCAAGCTGAAGCAGGACACGCTGACGCAGACGATGCACACGATCGAGCGGAAGATCAACGCGCTGGGCCTGGCGGAGAGTTCGGTGCAGCAGCGCGGGCGGGCGGAAGCGGAGGCGGAGCTGCTGGTGCAGCTTCCGGGCGTGGACGACCCGGCGCGCATTAAGGCGCTGCTGCAGGAGCAGGCGATGCTCGAGCTGTATGAAGTGAAGGACGGGCCGTTTTCGAGCGAGCAGGAAGCGATGGCCAAGCACGGCGGGGTGCTGCCGCTGAACACGAAACTGGTGCACGCGGTGGCGCGGGACGGGCAGGCGTCGGGTTATTATTTGCTGGCGATGAGCCCAGTGATCCGGGGGACGGACATCCGCAGCGCGCACGCGGGCCAGGGCGAGACGCCGGGCCGGTGGGAGACGGATTTCGTTTTGACGCAGGAAGCGGCGCACCGGTTCGAACAGTTCACGGAATCGAATATCGGGAACCGGCTGGCGATTGTGCTGGACGGGAGCGTGATCAGCGCGCCGACGATTCAGAACCGGATCAGCGACACGGGCCGGATCACCGGGGCGGCGAACGAGCAGGAAGCGTCGGATTTGGCTCTGAACCTGACGGCCGGATCGCTGCCGGCGCGAGTGGTGGTGGAAGAAGAGCGGACCGTGGGGCCGTCGCTGGGCGCCGACTCGATTCATGAAGGTTACGTGGCGGGCCTCGCCGGGCTGATCGCGGTGGTGATCTCGATGCTGATTTACTACCGCGCGGCGGGGATCAACGCGACGCTGGCGCTGGTGTTGAACGCGGTGATTCTGATCGCGGCGCTGGCTTATTTCGACGCGACGCTGACGCTGCCGGGGATTGCGGGCATCATTTTGACCATCGGCATGGCGGTGGACAGCAATGTACTGATTTTCGAACGCGTGCGGGAGGAGTTACGGGCGGGCAAGGGCGTGGCGGCGGCGTTGGACGCGGGTTTCAGCAAGGCGTTTCTGACGATCATCGACACGCATGTGACGACGGTGGTTTCCTGCGCGTTTTTGTTTTTGTTCGGCACCGGGCCGGTGAAGGGATTTGCGGTGACGCTGGTGATCGGCCTGATAGCGAACGTGTTTACGGCGGTATTCGTGTCCAAGACGATTTTCGACTGGGAACTCAGCCGGAAGCGGGTGGCCACGTTGAGCATCTGAGCCGGGTGTGATATTTTTTCAAACACAATCCGGGAACTAAAAGTTGAGGGCCGGTGTCTAACGATATCGAATGCCGGCACTGCGAGTGGCATGGAATTCTTTAAGAACACGAATTACGACTTTCTGGGCAAGAAGTGGCCGTTCATCGGGTTATCGCTTCTGCTCTCGGCCGCCGGCATCATCAGCCTTTTTGCGAAGGGTGGTCCCCGGTACGGCATTGACTTTCGCGGTGGCGCATTGATGTATGTGAAGTTCGCGGGCACGCCGCCCGTGGACCGTCTCCGCAAGGCGATCGGCGCGCGGATCCCTGTGGACGTGCAGGAGATCGTCGGGTCGAATGAGGTGATCATCGGCACGGAAGTGCGGAGCGACGCGGCTTTGAACGCGGCGCGGCAGACGATGGATCAGACGCTGGAGGCCACGTTTGGGGCGCCGGCGGGAAAACTGGACATCAACAACACAGGGGCGTCGGAGCTGGCGGACCGGCTGCGGGAAGCGCTGCAGCGGGCGCCGGTGGCGATGCCGGAGCAGGATTTGCAGGCGCTGGCGAAGAACGTCCTGACGTTCCGGGACACGCCGCCGCGGTCGGGCCTGATCACGAGCCTGGACGACCTGGCGAAGGTACAGGGCGTGACGCCGGCGGTGATGAACGTTTTGAAGCAGGAGACGTTTCCGGGGCAGTTTGCGGTCCGCCAGACGGAGATCGTCGGGCCGAAGATCGGCGCGGATTTGCAGCATCAGGCGATCCTGGCGGTACTCTACGCTCTAGGCGGGATGCTGGTTTACATCGCGCTGCGGTTTGAATGGATCTACGGTCTGGCGGCGGTGATCGCGGTATTCCACGACACGATCATCACGATCGGCTTGTTTTCGATCTTCAACAAGGAAGTTTCTCTGACCGTGGTGGCGGCGTTGTTGACGCTGGTCGGCTATTCGATGAACGACACGATTGTGGTGTTCGACCGGGTTCGGGAGAATTTGCGGATCAGCCGGCGGGAGCCGCTCGAGGCGGTGATTAACCGGAGCGTGAACCAGACGCTGAGCCGGACGGTGTTGACTTCGGGACTAACGTTTCTTACGGCGTTATCATTGTTCCTGTTCGGCGGCCAGGTGTTGAACGGTTTCTCGTTCTGCCTGGTGGTTGGGATTTTAGTGGGCACTTATTCGTCGGTGTTTGTGGCGAGTCCGATTGTGTTGTTCTGGCACAATTTCGCGGACAAGCGGCGGCGGCCGGCGGGTGTTCCGGCGGCGGTGAAAGATAACGCGCGACGCGGCGCGGCAAAGGTGAAGTAGAATAATCCAAGCCCCGCGGCGAGGTCGAGCCGGGCAGGGGGTATAGGGTGCAGGAATCACGGCGCGGTCGGGGATAGGCCGCGGCGAAAGGCGAAAGGCGAGAGGACATGTTCGAACAATCGTTCGTTGACGGTGTGGGGAAAACCAGGAAGCCCTGGACAATAGCGCTATCGTTTATGGGGCAGATTGCCTTGGTGGTACTGCTGGTGCTGATCCCCCTGATATACACGGAGACTCTGCCACGGGCGACGCTGGCCGCGCTGCTCGCCGCGCCGCCGCCACCGCCGCCGCCACCACCACCTCCGCCGCCGCAGGTGAAGATTGTGCGTGTGGCTCCGCGGCAGTTTGACGCCGGGAAGCTGATGGCGCCGAAGGAAATTCCCAAACAGATCGCGATGATCAAGGAAGACGAACTGCCGCCACCGAATGCGGGCGGCGCGGTGGGTGGGGTACCCGGCGGCGTGCCCGGCGGGACGGCCGGCGGCGTGATCGGCGGTGTGATTGGCGCGGCTCCGCCCCCTCCGCCCCCTCCGCCACCGAAGGCGAAGGCGCCACAGCGGATTCGCGTGGGCGGCAACGTCCAGCAGGCGAACCTGATCCGGCGCGTGGTGCCGGTATATCCCCCGTTGGCCAAGCAGGCGCGCATTCAGGGTGTGGTGCGTTTCACGGCGATCATCGGCAAGGACGGCCATATCGAGAACCTTCAGTTGGTGAGCGGGCATCCGCTGCTCGTGGCCGCGGCGCAGCAGGCGGTGAGCGAGTGGGTTTACCGGCCGACACTGCTCAACGGCGAGCCGGTGGAAGTGGTGACCACCATCGATGTCAATTTCACGTTAAGCCAGTAAGGGTAAGTTAGTCAGTTCAATTCAACTCGCAGGAGAAAACAATGCTTCTACAGATGCAAGTATGGGCCCTCCTCCTCCTTCAGGAGGGGAGCGCCGTTAGCTTCGACCCGCGCGCCATGTGGGGCAACATGGGCTGGATGGCACGCACGGTCGTTATTATTCTGTTTCTGATGTCGGCGTGGTCGATCGGGGTCATGATTGACCGCCTGATCGCCTACAACGGCGCCAGGACGCAGTCCCGTCAGTTTGCCCCGGCCGTGGCCGGCGCGCTGCGGGAAGGGAAACTGGACGAGGCGATCAAGATCGCCGACCGCTACAGCAAGAGCCACCTGGCGAAGGTTGTGGTTGCGGGTCTGCAGGAATTCAAGGCGCACCGGGCAAGCAGCGAGATTTCTGGCGAAGAGCTGGAAGCTTCGCGGCGCGCTCTGGAACGTGCGCAGGCGATTGTGCACGCCGAGTTGAAGCGCGGCGTGAGCACGCTGGCGACGATCGGTTCGACGGGACCGTTCGTTGGACTGTTCGGCACGGTGGTCGGCATCATCAACGCGTTCAAGGGCATTTCGACGGAGAAGTCGACCGGCCTGGGGGCGGTGGCGGGCGGTATTTCGGAGGCCCTGGTGACGACGGCCGTCGGTCTGTTCGTGGCGCTGCCGGCGGTGTGGATGTACAACTACTTTACGGGCCGCATCGAGGCGTTCGACGTCGAGATGGACAATTCGAGCTCGGAGTTGGTGGACTACTTCATCAAGCAGTCGCAGAAAGCGGCGGCCAAGTAAGGTCCCGAGAGCCTGACGAGTTGATATCGGCGCGCGGCGTCAAGGCGCCGCGCGCCGGGAAAAAAGAGGGAACTCATGCCAAAACCTAAAGCTCCGCCCGCTATCGCCGACATCAACGTAACTCCGATGGTGGACGTCATGCTGGTGCTACTGATCATCTTCATGGTCATCACGCCGATGCTATCCAAGGGCGTCAGCGTGGACATGGTCAGGACGAAGAACGCTGTAGCGATGCAGGACGCCGACAAGGAAGACGCGGTGATGGTGGCGGTCACGCGCGACGGCAAGACATATCTCAGCCCTGGGAATCGGCAGGTGTCGCCGGACAATCTTCCGGGCAAGGTGAAGGACCTGCTGACGAACAAGCTGGACAAGACGGTATATATTAAGAGCGATTCGCGGGCGCGGTACGAGGTCGTGGAGACGGTGGTGGATAATCTGCGCGCGGCGGGAGTGGACCAGATAGGGCTACTGACCGAGCAGCAGCCGTCGCAGGCCGAGATGACGCAAGATAAGAAAGCCGGCAGCTAGCAAGCCGGCAAAAAGAGGAATCAGGCAAGGAGATAGCGTATGGCAATGGCAGTGGGCGGCCCGGGCGGAGGGCCGAAATCCGACATCAACATGACGCCGCTGATCGATGTGCTGCTGGTGCTGCTGATCATTTTCATGGTGATCACGCCGCTGACGCCGCACGGCCTGGATGCGCTGGCTCCCCAGCCGCCGAAGGATAACAAGCAGCCGCCTCCGGATCAGGACCGGACGGTGGTGATTGTCATTGACCGGGACGGCAGCATGAAGATCAACCAGGAGCCGACGGACATGACGAAGCTGGGACCGCGGCTGGAGGACATCTTCAAGACGCGCGCCGAGCGAGTGGTGTTTGTGAAGGGCGATCCGAACCTGGAGTACCAGGCGGTGGCCAAGGCGATTGATATCGCCAAGGGCGCCGGTATCGACAAGGTCGGACTGATGACGCCCGGCGTGGAGGCCGGGAAGTAGAGCCAAGGAGGCGCCGTACTTTTCGCGAATCCCATGAAAAAACCGATTGTGCTAACCGCGGTGGCCGTGCTCGCTCTGGTGAGCAGCGGCTGCGGAGTGATGGACAAACTGAAGGCGCGCGACCAGCTCAACAAGGGCGTGGAAGCGTATAAGAACGCCAAGTACGGCGAGGCGGTCGATCACTTCAAGCAGGCCATCGAACTCGATCCGACGAATCCCAACGCCCGGCTGTATCTGGCCACGGCGTACATGAACCAGTACATTCCCGGCGCCGACTCTCCGGACAACAACAAGAACGCGCAAGCGGCCCGCGACGAGTTTCAGAAGGTGTTGCAGGACAACCCGAACGACAAGATGGCCGTTCAGTCGCTTGCCTCGCTGAGCTATTCCGAAGCGGGCGGTATTTCGGACATGGACGCGAAGCTGAAGAAGCTGGACGAAGCGCGGAAATGGAACGAGCGGCTGATTCAGATCGATCCGAACAGCAAGGAAGGCTATTACACGCTGGGCGTGATCGACTGGGCGAAGTGGTATCCGAACTACACGGCTGCGCGGGTCAAGCTGGGGATGAAGCCCGAGGATCCGGGACCGATCAAGGACAAGAAGGCGCGGGAGGAGTTGAAGGACGCGTACGACGCGATGATCCAGGACGGCATCAAGAATCTGGAGGCGGCGTTGAAGATCGACCCGCAGTATGACGACGCGATGTCGTATCTGAACCTTCTGATCCGCGAGCGGGCCGACCTGGACGACAACGCGGAGGACTACAAGAAGGACGTCGCCACGGCCGACATGTGGATGAACAAGGCGATGGACACCCGCAAGATCAAGGCCGCGAAGGCGGCGCCGACGGGTGGCTTGACGACGGGCGAGCAGAAGTAGGCGGTAGGGCTTCCCCGCCCCCGGCGATTGTTTGTTCAACGCGGTCCGGAGCAAGACTCCGGGCCGCGTTTGTATTTTTGGGGGTTGAGTGGGGCTTTGCCGGGGCTGCCGAGGGTGCGCGATGATAGAAAGTAAGATGGCAGCGGTAGAACCGCCCGCGCCGATGGCCCCACCGGAGGCGAGCGAGGCCGAGCGGCTGTATACGGAGTTGGAGGAGAAGGTCCGCGCCGGCCGGCCGAATGCCGACGTGGCTCCGTTGCGGCGCGCCTACGAGTTTGCCGCGTCCAAGCATGGGGCGCAGCGCCGGGCGAGCGGGGAGATGTTCGTGGAACATCCTCTGCATGTGGCGCACATCCTGGCGGACCTGCAACTGGACATGGTCTGCCTGCAGACCGGCCTGCTTCATGACACGGTGGAGGACACCAACGCTTCGCTCGATGAGATCGAAGCGAACTTCGGCGCACATGTGCGGCGGTGCGTCGAGGGCGCGACGAAGCTGGGCAAGCTGCATTTTTACTCGCGCGAGGAGCGGCAGGCGGAGAACCTGCGGAAGATGCTGCTGTTCATGGCGGCCGACCCGCGGGTGATTCTGGTGAAGCTGGGGGACCGGCTGCACAACATGCGGACGTTGAGCAGTTTAAGCCGGGAGCGGCAGGAACGGATCGCGCGGGAGACGCTGGACATTTACGCGCCGATCGCGCACCGGCTGGGGATGGGCAAGATCCGCGGGGAACTCGAGGATCTGGGGTTCCGGTATATCGAGCCGGAGGCTTCGGCGGATCTGATGCGGGAGATCGAGTCGAAGCGGCTGGAGAACGAAGCGTATCTGAAGGAGATCCAACACGAGATCGAGGTTCGGCTGTCGCGGGAGAACATTCCGGCGCATGTGGAAGGGCGTGTCAAGCGGGCGTACTCGGTATATCTGAAGCTAAAGCGGCAGAAGATTCACCTGGACGAGGTGTACGACCTGCTGGCGGTGCGGATTATCACGGATTCGGTGCGGAACTGCTATGGGGCGTTGGGGGTGATTCACAGCGACTGGCATCCGATTCCGGGCCGGATTAAGGATTTCATCGCGCTTCCCCGCCCCAACGGATATCAGTCGCTGCATACGTCGGTGATGGGGCCGGGCGGGCATTGCTTCGAAGTGCAGATCCGGACGGAGGAGATGCACCGGCTGGCGGAAGAAGGCATCGCGGCGCACTGGAAGTACAAAGAGGGAAAGCGGGGGCCGGACGCCGACGACCAGCGGGTGGTGTGGATGCGGCAGCTTGTGGACTGGCTGCGCGAGATGCGGGAGCCGGAGGCGGTGGAGAGCACGCTGAAGCTCGACCTGGCGTCGGAGGAAGTTTACGCGTTCACGCCGAAGGGGCGGGTAGTGGTGCTGCCGCGAGGGTCGACGCCGATCGATTTTGCGTTCGCGATTCACAGCGACGTGGGGAGCACATGCACCGGGGCGAAGGTCAATGGGCGGATGGTGCCGCTGAAGCAGACTCTGGAAGACGGCGACGTGGTGGAGATTTTGACGCAGCCGGGTCATGTGCCGAGCCGGGACTGGCTGGCAATTGTCAAGAGTTCGCGGGCGCGGCACAAGATCAAGCATTACATCAACACGGTCGAACGGGAGCGGGCGATCGAGGTTGGGCAGAAGTATCTCGAAAAGGAAGCGCGGCGGCTGGGCGTGCAGATGAGCCGGATTGCGGCGGGAGCGCTGGACAGCGTGGCCGGCGAATATGGGTGCAGCCGGGCGGAGGATTTGTACGCGGCGTTAGGATTCGGGCGGTTTTCGGCGCGGCAGGTGCTTCAGAAGCTGGCGCCGGACCTGGCGCCGGAGCCGGTGGTGGAAGCGCCGGCGGCGAGGACGGCCCCGGCGCCCGCGCAGCCTACGCCGAGCGACCTGGTGATCCGGGTGAAGGGGATCGACGATCCGCTGCTGTACCGGGCGCGGTGCTGCAATCCGATTCCGGGGCAGCCGATCGTGGGATACGTGACCCGGGGAAAGGGCATCGCGGTGCATGCCCGGGACTGCCCGAACGTGCAAAACCTGATGTATGAGGCCGAGCGAAAGATCGACGTCGAGTGGGGACGCGCGGAGGCGGACAGTTTCCCGGTGCGGGTGGTGATTCACACGGACGACCGGCCGGGGCTGCTGGCGCAGATCACGTCGGTTCTGGCGAACGAGGAGAGCAATATCCGGAGTCTGGAGGCGTCAGCGGGGGACAAGCGTTCGGCCGATGGCGCGGTGATCGATATGACGATTGAAGTACACGACACGAAGCATTTGCAGCGAGTGGTCTCGGCGGTGCGGCGCATTTCCGGCATCCGCGATGTGGAGCGCACCCAATGACGACCCCCGCGCCGCGGACCAACCCGGCGGAACCGGAGCATATCGCGATCTCAAAATCGCGAGGGGTCAAGATCGACTGGACGGACGGGCACCACAGCGATTATTCGCTGGCGCTGCTGCGGGACATGTGCCCCTGCGCGACGTGCACGGGGGCGCACGGGACGACGCCGCAGCCGAGCAACTACTCCTCCGTTGACACCGCGCACAACGCAGCGGGCCGCGGACATTCGTTGGCCGAATCGGGCGCGCCCCGCGCTGTGCGCTCAGGGGGCGACGGCCCAAAGGAAATGTTTCCGATGTTCAAGGCGTCGCTACGGATGACGCAGGTGGAAGAGATGGGGCGGTACGCGATCCGGATCGTGTGGAGCGACGGGCATTCAACCGGGATTTATTCCTACGACCATCTGCGCGCGATCTGCCCGTGCGAGGCGTGCCGCGCGCAGGCCAAGGACTCCACGGCGGGTTGAGGTTCAGCGTTCCGAAAGTGCGTAAGCGCGGAGGACCGGATAGTCGGTGTAGCCTGCTTCGGCGTGCGCGTAGAAGGTGGCCGGATCCGGCTTGTTGAGCGGGGCGCCGGCGGCGAAGCGTTTCGGCAAGTCGGGGTTGGCGATGAACAGCTTTCCGAATGCGACCGCGTCGGTGTTCCCCGCCCCGATTTCGCGCCCGGCTTCCTCGCGGGTGAGACCCTCGTTGGAGATGTAGACTCCGCCGAAGAGGCGGCGAAGTTCGATGCCAATGCGGCCGGGGCCGGTGTGCTCGCGCACGCAGAGGAACGCCAGGCCGCGGCGGCCGAGTTCGCGGGCGACGTAGCCGAAAGTAGCGAGGGGGTTTGAATCGCCCATATCGTGGGAGTCGCCTCGGGGGGCGAGGTGCATCCCGACGCGGTCCGCGCCCCAGACGGAAATGACAGCGTCGGCGACTTCGAGCATCAGGCGGGCGCGGTTTTCGATGCTGCCGCCGTATTCGTCGGTACGGAGATTGGTTTTGTCCTGAAGGAACTGGTCGAGCAGATAGCCATTGGCGCCGTGGATTTCGACGCCGTCGAAGCCAGCCGCCTGGGCGTTTTTCGCGCCCTGGCGGTACCAGGCGACGACCTGCGGGATTTCATCAAGGCGCAGGGCGCGCGGGGTGACGAACTCGACCTGAGGCCGGACGAGGCTGACGTGGCCGGCGGGGCGGACGGCGCATGGGGCGATGGGAAGTTCGCCGTTGAGGAAGAGGGGATGGCTGATGCGGCCGACGTGCCAAAGCTGAAGGAAGATGCGCCCGCCTGCGTTGTGCACACCCAAGGTGATGCGACGCCAGGCTTCGACCTGTTCCCCGCTCCAGATGCCGGGCACCTGGTGGTAGCCGACGCCGGAGGGATGAACCGGAGTGGCTTCGCTGAGGATGAGGCCGGCGGTGGCGCGCTGCGCGTAGTAATGCGCCATGAGGGGAGTGGGGATGTGATCGGGTGTGGCGCGGAGGCGCGTGAGCGGCGCCATGATCACGCGGTTGGGCAGTTCGAGCGAGCCGACCCGAAGCGGGTCGAACAAAGTAGGCATTCTCTAGCTTTCTCCGTAAGAGACGATGTCAGTGGAATTTGATTTTGCGACTGGAATGGGTGCGATTCCCTTTGCCGATTGACGGCGACAATGCATCCAACGGGTTAGATGAGCATGGGGGCGTTCAGGATTCACCGCGCCAGGCAGCTTCGAAGGGCGCACCTCGGCGTTCGGCCATGCGGCGGCCGAGCATCTGCTTTGCGCTCTCGCTCAACACGGCCCGGGCGAAAGGGAACACTTCCGATTCTTCCTGGGCGATGTGAGTTGGGTAGAGGTTGTCGAGGATGGAGACCAGGTCCTTGAACCGGGCCACATCGGGTTCGGACAGACGATTTGTCGAGAGCCAGCGGCGGCCGAGAGAATCGATTTCGGCGTGGCAGAGCGCGGCGGCGCGGTGCTGTTCTTCGAGTTGGGCCATGCGGCGGAGGAGTGCTTCGGCCTCGGGGCGATCGAGGGCGCGAAGTTGGGGGAAGAGGTCCTGCTCTTCGTCGGCGTGATGTTTCGGGGCGGCGTCGCGGAAGTAGTTGAGGGCGGCTTCGAGGGCGCGGGCGTGTTCGGGGCTGAGAGGGCCGCCGGAGTTTTGCCCGGCGACGGTGCGCAGGACGCCGAGGAAACGCTCGATGCGGCGATGGCAATCGGTGAGGAGGCCGAGAGGGTCGGCGAAAGTGCTTTCTTTGGCTCCGATGGTGACGGGCATAGGACTGATTTCAGTCTATGCCGGACAGGTGGTTTAGACGGGGACGATGGTGGTGGCGATGGGGCGGGAGCCGACGGGGATGAGGGTGAACAGAGGGGCGGAGCGGGCGCGGGTGCGGGTGAGGCCGGGGATCCAGATAACGCCCATGTCGCCGGAGCCGGAATTGAGGACGAGGGCGTATTGGTAGTCGGGAGTGACGGCGATGAAAGAGGGGTTCGAGCCGGCGGGGGCGACGGCGATGAGTTTCCGGCTCTCGATATGGAGGATGCTGACGTCGCCGGCATGGGAGTTGGCGGCGAAGAGTAAGTCGGGGGTTGCGGCCATGGCGCCTGGCGCGCGGCCGGCGAGGATGGTTTCGCCGATCTGCGGCGTGAAGTAGGGATAGACGATGACGACGGAGTCGCTCCCTTCTCCGGTGACGAAAAGTTGGCCGCCGTCGGAGTTAAAGCAGAAGTGTTCGGGGCGGAGAGCGAGGGGGAGTTTGACGACGAGGCGTCCGCCGGTGGATTCGTATACGTTCAACATACGCTCGCCGGTATTGGCGACGAGGAACTGCTCGGAGTTGGACTGGAAGGCTACGATGCCGGCTTCGGCGTCGAGGGGGATGCGGCCGGCGGAGCGCTGGTTGGCGAGGTCAAATCGCTCGATGGAGCCGGCAGGGCCGTAGCTGACCACAAGCCAGCGGCCGTCAGGGGAGACGGCGGCATCGAGAGGCGGCGCGGTGAGCCGGGCGGTCCAGACCGGGCGCAAAGTGCTGGTGGAGAGAGCCACTAGTTGAGCCGGGCGGTTGCAGAGCACGAACAGGAGAGCGGCGTCGGAGGAGAGGATGGCGGCGGCGGCATGCGAGCACACAGTGACCGAACGCGAGACGTCGAGGCGCGAGACGCCGATCTCATGGATGCGGCCGTTGGCGCCGGTGAGGGCGAAGACGCCGCCGCGGCGGCCCGAGGAGAGAATGGCTGTAGGCGCACCGTCGAGCGGGATCTGTTTGGCGACGGCGAAGACGCCGAGGTCGACGGCAGCTACGGCATTGCCGTCGTGGTTGGCGACGAAGGCGATCCCGGCAAACGTACGGCGGGTGCGGCAGGCAGTGGAGAAAGCGATGGGCAGCGCCAGAAGCGCGCGTCGTGTCATGCGAGGCGTGCTCTTATTATCGCAGCGGGGCGGAGGGGTTGTACCGCCAACTTGCCAGAGGCTCAGGTGCCGGAACCACGTGCCATAATAAGGCCGTGGCCAAGCCCAAGGACCTCGAACTCCGTCTGGAGCGCGCAGAGATGGAACTGCGGCTCGTCCAGCGGTTGAGCCGGATCCTGGTTAGCGATATCCCCGTGGACCTGGCGCTTTCCAAGATCGTGACGCTGGTGGTGGAGTATCTTCGGTGCGACTCGTGTCTGGTCTACCGGCTGGAAGACGCCGAACTGGTGCTGTGCGCTTCCAACCGGCACGATGCGGCGGCGATGGGCAATGTCAGGTTGAGGCTGAACGAAGGGCTGACAGGATGGGTGGCGAGAGAGCGGAGGCTGCTGGCGATTTTCCGGGAGGCGTACCGGGATCCGCGATTCAAGGCGTTCAGCAACCTGCCGGAGGATACGTTTGAGGCGTTTCTTTCGGCGCCGCTGCTGGCGCGGTCCGGGGTGGCCGGTGTGATCAATGTGCAGCACCGCGAGCCGCACACGCACACGGGAGTCGAGATGGAGTTACTGACGACGGTGGGCGAGCTGACGGGGACGCTGATCGAGTTAGCGCGCGGGTCCGGCGAGCGGCGGGAGCTATCATTGACGGCAAGTCCTCCACTTACTAACTAGAACGGGAACCGTATGTCCAAGTCTGCTGCTTATATCCGCGTGTTCCGGGCGGTCGCCGGAACGCTTGCCTGCTGTGTGTGTGTCACCGGGAGCTTCGCGGCCGAGCCGGCCGGGCCTTCGTGGAAGATGCAGTACTTCTACGACAAGGCGCAACAGACGTTCGTCTTCGCGGACCTGTCGTGTCCGGACAATCAGCATTGTTACGCGATCGGCGTGATTAACGACAAAGGCGGCAAGAGCCAGCCGGAGTTCCTCCGAACTTCCGACGGCGGCGCGAACTGGGCGTACTCCGAGTTGAAAGAAGTGCCGGACTCGTTGTACTTCCTGGACGCGATGCACGGTTGGTTCACCAGCGACAAAGGCATCTGGAGGACGGTGGACGGCGGCGGGAAGTGGGACAAGATTTCGAAGGAAGTGGGCATTGAGGATCTATACTTCGCCGACGCCTCCCATGGGTACGCGGCCGGCGTGGGCGGACGGCTCCTGGAGACGACGAATGGAGGGCAGGACTGGCACGAGTTGGCGATCGGCAGTCTTCCATATCCGAAGGACCAGATCTCGTTCGAGTGGGTGACGTTCCTGGGGCCGGATCATGGGATTTTGGCGGGATCGGCGTTTCCGTATGGCCAGCGCATCTCGATGCGGCCGGACTGGATGGATCCGGAGCGGGCCCGGCGCATGCATGCTCCTCCGACGGTTTCCTTCGTTGCCGAGACGAAGGATTCGGGCAAGACGTGGCAGGCGGGGAAGCCGTTTTCGAATTATGGAAACCTGCTGCGGTCGAGATGCCTGGCCGACGGGCGGGCGCTGGTGACGCTGCAGTTTGATGACGGATCTCCGTGGCCGAGCCATCTGGAGCAGGTGGATCCGGAGACGGGCAAGACGATTCTGATTTTCCGGCGGAAGGACCGGGTGATCAAGGACGCTTTGCAACTGAAATCGAACGACTACGTCATTGCGACGATCGAGCCGCCAGGCACGTCGACGGCGCTTCCGATTCCGGGCAAGATCAAGATGGTTCGCGGCCACGGCGGGGATTCGTGGGTGGAGGATCCGGTGGACTACCGGGCCGTGGCGCGGAATCTGATTTTGGCGGCGTCACCGGACGAGCACTTGTGGGTGGCGACGGACACGGGGATGATTCTCGCGTTTATGCCCGGGGCTCAAGGGGATGGTGGGCCGCGTCCGGGGGGCCGCTGAATGGCCGCGCACAAACATAATTCGCACCCACTGTTTTATTCACAAGATTCACACCGCGTATCCTGGCTAAACATCTGATAACAAGTGAAATATCTATTGAGGATTTTCACTAAGTTACAGTTGGATTTCGATTGACGAAAGACGCGTTTGGAGGCACACTGGAGTTGGTTCCAAGAGGTTCATGGGACAGCAAGCCGAGCGGTAGGTAGCGGACCTGGAACGATGATCCGAGGCTAAACGAGATCAGTGAAGCTTCGGGGAGCGAGAGGAGATCGAGCCAATCGCCAAGGTAGGTTGCTTTTGCCGGATGGAGCCGGGCGCGTTGAAACGGAAGGAAGAGATTCCTGACGGGGAGCGACGGTTTTAGACGACGGAAGCGGTGAGTTGCGGCAGAACGGAAACGGGTGGCAATCGCAGACCATCCCCGGTATAAAAAGCCGAGGATGCGAGGTTGCCGCGGACCGTACGGCTCATGTGCAATTCGCTTCAGCCGAAGATGTAGGCCGGGAGTGATGACCCCTCCGTGGGACGTTTCGCAAGA
>JAJYCN010000396.1 GCA_021778335.1 Acidobacteriota bacterium
CCATCCGCCCGATCCGCGAACAATCCTCCACATCGTCCAGCGCCACGTCATAGCCGGCGTCACTCAACTCGCGGCATCGCTCAATCACCTCGGCATCCAATGCGACGTCCTCGAGCACTTCGATCACCGTCCGTCCCTTGGGAAGCAGAAACGGCAGCGAGCCGAGCAACAGCCCGCGCGTGAAATTCACAAACACCGGCCGGCTTCCGGCCAGCTTCGCGAGACCGATCGACGTAAGTCCGTTGGCGATCACTTGTTCAGTCGCGTGATTCCCATCCGCCGCGTCGAACCCGCCCGAACCTCGCGCCCGGTAAAGCAGCTCGAACGCATGCAATTTTCGACCGGCCGTGAAGATCGGCTGCCGCGCGACATAAACACTGACGGCCGGTTGCGCAACCTCAGCCGCCTCAAGCCGCCGGAGCAAACTGTGCATGCCCGTCGTATCGGCCAGGACATCCGAGGTATGAACGCTGTACAAGACTGCCGATAAGATATATTATGTTAACTTAGAAACTCGCTTCACCCTTCCGCCAACTCGCGGTACAACCCAACCCACGCCTCGCCCACCACATCCCAGCGGTACTTCCTGCACTCCCCTACCGCGTTCCTCGCCAGTCGCTCCGCCAAACCTTCCTCCTCAAGCAGACGGACCGCGCTCGCCGCAATCGCCTCGTGGTCGTTCGACTCCACCAGCAGTCCGGTTCGCTCGTGCTCCACGATATACGGAATTCCACCAACCCTCGTCGCCACCAACGGCAATCCGCTAGCGAAGCACTCGAGCAGTGAAAGCGGCATGCAATCGGTATTAGGGCTTGTCAGGTAGATTTCCGCGCTATCGTATAGCTCGGGAATCTTCTCCGGCGCCACGTGCCCGATAAACCGGGTGTTCCTCAACTCCAATTCCTCGGCAAGTCTTTCCAGACTTCCCCGCAGCCGGCCATCGTGGGCCACCGTAAGCCGCGCCTCCGGATACCGCTTCTGGATCAATTGAAACGCCCGCAGAGTGCACTCGACGTTGTACAGCGGATCCAGCATCCGGTTATGCAGGAATACCGGGGCCGGCCTGACGCGAGGCCGGAAACGGAACCGCGAACTGTCGATCACGTTGTAAATAAGCGTCGCCCGCAGATCGTATTTCCGGAACACCTCCACCAGATACGCCGAAGGCGTCACGATCCGGTCCATCCACCGCAATGTCGGAACGGCCGATTTCCAGTGAGCCAGGTGTTGCTCGGCCTGCCCGTCGTGGTAGTTCAGTATGATCTTCTTCCGCCAAAGCCTCGCGCTGGCCAGCGCCGGCAGGCTCCAAAGATTGTAGGAATAAAACGAAGCAGAAAACACGTGGACCACATCTGCGCCCGCTACGCGCCACATCACTAGCGGACAATACAGTAGCCACCGCGCCACCGTCCGTAGGAACCGCGCGGATTCGACAATTCGAGGCAGGCGCAGGTTGAACGGCTGAAACCGAACCTCGATCTCGGAAACCTTCCGGAAATATGCAAGCAGGTGGTTCGCTTGTACCGACTGCCCGCCCACGATCTCGAGCGACGGCGCGATCAGCAATACGCGGATCGGCCGCGTCCTTCGCCCGTTCACGGCCGCGCCCGCGAGACCCCTGCCCTCGTGGCGTCATGCCCCCCGGTACCCGCAAATCCCGCGATTCCGCACATTCGGCTTAGCTACCAATCTAACAAGCCGCGCTCGCAAGCCAAAAGTCCGCAGTCGCGCCACCAAAATCCCGCACAACCCGGTCGAATGGGCCGTATCGCCGGCCAGATGCTCACGCTGCGCTAATTCCCTGCATCGCCCCCGGCGCAATCGTTGCTATGGAATATACCATTCGCGTAACGCTACCGGCTCCAACGACCCTTGAACCTCAACCCTGTCAGACGCCTGCTCAGCACCCTCACTCTCCTGCTGCCGTTCGTCTGCGCCCACTCGCAGGACACATGTCTTTCGAGCCATGCCCGGCCGTCACCCCGTTCTGAATCGAATTCTTCACGAACAAAACCGGAAACTTTCCGCCATTCTTCTGGCTAAGAAGCGTTAGATCGGTGGGCCGCCGCACCAACGTCGGGGCGACTGGCCCGTCACCCTTTCCGTGTAACCCATGGCACGACGCACAGTGTTCCCGATACATTTTCGCGCCCGAGTCAATCGGCGTCCGTTTCGGCGGAACCTTCTTAACCCCGGGGTCTGACCCCTGCGCCGCGAACACAAGCGAGCCCAGGAGTACCGCAAGAAAACCGGCCCTTCGCATAGGACACTTCCCTTCCCTGGAACGGCCTGATCTTCCCCGTAGCCGTTCTTCTCTGCCGCAACGCCGCACTTCAGTTGCCGCCGGTCCCCGCCTCGGGCTTCGACGCCAAAAAGGCTGCTCCCGCAGCCCCAGGCATCTTCAAGGACGCCTTCACTAGGCGCAACCCACAGAGCGCACTTTCGCGCGCAAGGCCGCCTGCTTGCGCGATACAACCCATATGTCCAGCCATCGCCGGTGTACCATGACAACCGAGACCGGTGCCCACCAAACCCGCAACCCTCCTGCGCGCTCACCCCCTCGCCGCCTACTTCGTCCTCACCTTCGCCATCTCCTGGAGCGCCGCTTTCATGGTCGCCGCGCCCCGCCTCATCGCCGGCCAGCCACTTACTAAGTTAACGGGCCTCCTCATGTTCCCCGCAATGCTCGCCGGCCCAGCCTCCTCCGCCCTCTTACTAACTTGGCTCCTCGACGGCCGTCCCGGCCTCAGCCTCCTCGCCGCCCGTATCTTTCACCTCCGCCTCCCGGTGCGCTCCTACATCCCCTTGCTCATTCCTCCCGCCGCCGTTATGGCCGTTCTGTCCTCCCTCGCCATCTTCTCCGCGCCCGCCTTTCACCCCAACTTCTTCCCCCTCGGCATCGCCTTCGGAATCCCCGCCGGAATCTTCGAAGAAATCGGCTGGACCGGCTTCGCCTTCCCCCGCATGCGCGAGCGCCTGGGCCCCTTCAAGGCCGCCGTCTTGCTCGGACTCCTTTGGGGACTCTGGCACCTTCCCGTCATCAACTACCTTGGCGCAGCCACTCCCCATCGCCGCTATTGGCTGCCATACTTCCTCGCTTTTACCCTCGCTATGTCAGCCATCCGCCTGCTCATCTGCTGGCTCTACACGCACACCTCCAGCATCGGACTCGCCCAACTTACTCACATCTCCTCCACCGGCGCCCTCGTCGTTCTCAGCCCTTCGCACGCCACACCCGCCCAGGAAACCGCCTGGTACGCCCTCTACGGCGCCGTCCTCTGGCTCGGAATTCTCGCTTCCGGAGGGCGGACGCACCATTCCCAAAACTCGATCACAACGCAGTGAAGCTCGCCTATCTCCCCCTCTTTCAAACACTTATACGCTTTAGCCCAACCCGGCCTTTCCTTGACGCCTGCTACACTCACAGGCGTTGATAGTTCCTGGCCAGGAATATCCGTTCGATAGAGTAATGCGAAGCTCTCCAGGACGCGGCGGAGGTACTGCCATAACGCTGCTGAACCCGCAGAAAGAG
>JAJYCN010000108.1 GCA_021778335.1 Acidobacteriota bacterium
GCCGTCTTACCCGCTGCGCCCAGTTTGGGTTGCTCGCTCAATTTCCACTCTCCACCGGCGTTCCGTCCACGAGGCCGGCCGGCGCCGGCGCCACCACATGCTCGCCCGCCGACACGCCGGACAGGACTTCAACCAGGCCGTTTTGCCGCTCGCCCAGCGTGACGATTCTCGCCCGCGCCACGCCGTTATCGACCACGAAGATCCACTTCGTCTGCCCGCGGTCGCTGACCGCGGTCTCCGGCGCCGCGATGGTCTTGCGCTCCCCGAAGAGGAACGTCGCGCGCCCGAACAAGCCGGACCGCAGGCCCGGCGCCTGGGGCAAATCAATTTTCGCCGTAAATGTTCTGGAGCCCGGATCGATTGAGGGGACGATCTCGCTCACCCGCCCGTTGATCGCCGCGTCAATGCCGTCGATGTGTACTTCCGCCGGCTGGCCCATGTGCAGCCGCGCCACCCAGTTTTCCCCCACGCCGACTTCAAGCCGGAACACCCCGGCGCGCTCGATGGTCAGCAGCGGAGCGCCCGGCACGGCCAGGCTTCCCGGGTCGGCGTTGCGTGCCGTCACGACTCCTGCAAACGGCGCGACAAGCGACGTGTATCCGGCCTGGATGCTCGCCGCCCGCGCCTGCTCGGTGGCGGCTGCGATCCCGGACTGCGCCTGCTTCCTGCGCTGCTCGGCCATCTTCAGGCCCGCCTCGGCCATTCGCTGCCGCGCCGCCGCTTCGTCGAACTCCTGATCGGTGAGGGAGTGCTTGGCGTGCAGGTCCTGCATGCGCGTGAACGTTTTGTTGGCCAGGTCGAGGTTTGCGCGGGCCGAGTTGATTCCCTGCTCCGCCTCGGCCACGGCATCGCGCGCCGCCTGGGCCGCCGCCTGGGCGCTGAGCGTCTGCGCCTTCAGCTCCTCGGCTTCGACGACGACGAGCGTCTGGCCTTCCTTTACCGTCTCGCCTTCGTGCACTGTCACTTCGCGGATGTAGCCCATCACGCGGCTGGCGATTTTGGCGCCGGTCCGGGCCGCCACGGCGCCGGAGGCTTCCACCTGGATGGGCCAGTTCACGTCCGTTGCCGTGGCGACGGAGAGCCGCATCGGAGCCGGCGCCGCCGCCTGAACTTCGCTCTCCTTCTTGCCGCCGCCGCACGCCGCCAGACCCAACGCGGCCACAATCACCACCGATCCGAATTTCACTGTTTTCCTCACTGGTTGACAACCTCCGAGTCCCGGTTCAATGTCCCTTTCGCTGCTTCCACCTCGACCGCAGCCAGGCGCTGATCGCGCGCCGCGCGCAGGCTGTTTGTTTTCGCTTCCACCAGCGCCGTCTCCGCATGCAGCAGGTCCGTCACATCCGCCAGGCCCGCCGCGTACCGGTTCCGGATGATGCGCAGGCTTTCTTCCGCCATCGACGTCGCCGTCCCCGCCACTTCCAACTGCTGCTGGGCCGACTGCGTCTCCAGCCACGCCCGTTTGGCTTCCACCTTCACCGCCGCCGCGGCCTGCCGCTCATTGGCGCGCGCCTGCAGTGCATCGTGCCGCGCAGCCTCCCGCTCATGGGTGTCGGAGAACCCGTTGAACAGGTTCCACCGCATGCCCGCGGCGATCGTCCAGTTCGCTCCGCCTTTGTTGAAAAACTCCTGCCGGTCCGCCTCGAACATCCCTTCGATGAAAAACTGCGGCAGCATCGCCGCCTTCGCCGCCCGGACCTGCGTGTCGCGAATCGAACTCTGAATCAGCGCCAGCCGCACCTCCGGCCGGTTCTTCTCGGCGTCGGTTTCGGCTTCCCCTTCCGGCACCATGACTATGCTTCTGGCGGCCTGGAGCGGCGTCGTCAGGTCAAATTGGGAATCCACCCCCGCGCCCATCACGGTTGCCAGCCGGGCCATCGCCAGTTCGGCTTCCGCCTTGCGCCGGATCAACTCCTCCTGCGCCGAGGCTTCGTGCACGCGGATCGAAAGCACGTCGGCGTCGGTCGCCATGCCCGCGCTCCGCCGGTCCTGTGCCCGCTTCAGGTCGGCCTGGGCGGATTTCACCGCGTCGCCGGCCACCTTGACGCCTTCCCGCGCCAGTTCGGCGTCGTAGTAAGCCCCGATCGCCTGCGCGATCACCATGATCTCTACGCCCCGCGCCCCTTCGTGCGCTGCGTCCCGCCCGAGGCTCGCCGCGCGTTCCCGCGCACCGCGTAGTCCCCCGTCCCAGATGTCCTGCCGCACCGTGATCCGTGACTGGAAGTTGTTCAAAAACGGAGGGTAGTTTAAGAAACCGAGTGAGAAATCAGACGCCGTGAACTTCCGCTGTTCGAGCAGCGACCCGAAGACGTACACCGGATTGTCGCTGCGCGTCCAACTCTCTGTATAATCGGCCCTGGGGAGCCTGCCGCCCCGCGCCTCCTGTGCCCGGGCTGTGGCCGCCTTCTCCCCCTCGGCGCCGGCCTGCATCGCGGGGTTGCCGGTCAGGGCTTTCTGCACGGCCTCCCGCAGGCTGAGCGGCTCGGCGGCCCACGCCGCCCCCGTCAACCACATCATGATCGCCATTTTCCGCATATGGTTTCGCGGAAGTAGATGCAAATGAAGGGCCAAGGTGACAGGCCCGGGCGCGGATTCGGGGAGAAAGGGCTGGGCTAAGTCTTGTGTTCGGAGCGCGATTGGAGAGACTTGCGGTATGCCTCGCGCAGCGAAGCCCGGACGTCGTCGCTCATGGGCGGTGGGGGCTCCTGTGTCTGAAACGCGCGGCTCAGGCGGACGCTCTTCTTCAGGCTTTCCAGAAACTCAACGCACGGCTTGCAGCCGGCGATGTGCCGCTCGATCTCCTCGCAGTCGCCCGGCGCCGCCTCGGCGTCCAGATATTCGCTCAGTAAGGCGAAAATTCTGTCGCAGTCGCGCTTGTTGCTCATGCCCGGCTCTCCCGCATGTATTCGTCCAGACTCTTGCGCAGCGCCAGCCGCGCCCGGTGCAGGCGGGTTTTCACTACGTCGGTGGTGACGCCCAAAACGTCCGCCGCTTCCCCCGTGCTCAGTTCCTCGATGTCGCGCAAGAGAAAGACGGATTTGTAGGAATCCGGCAACTCGTGCACCGCCCGTTGGAGCTGCCGCCGCATTTCGGCGTCGAGCGCCAGGTCCTCCGGCAGCGCCGACCAATCGGCGATCTCGATCCGCATCCCGCCATCGTCGCCTACGCGTTTCGGCTTGAGCTCATCGAGGGAAATCTCCGTCTTCGGCGCAAATACGCTCTTGCGCCGCTTCATCAAACACGCGTTTTTCGCGATTCGGAAGACCCAGCTTTTCAGATGGTCCGGTTCGCGAAGCTGGTTGAGGCTCTCAAATACGCGCAGCAGCGTATCCTGCGCCACTTCCTCGGCGTCCTCACGCTGCGAGCACATCGTGTAGCTGTAGCGGAACAGCTTGGCGTAATACACATCGACAAAGTTTTCGAAGGCTCCGTCCGCGCCTTCGATTAACTTGCGCGCCAGTTCGGAATCGGTGGTCACAGCCGCGCCCATTTCTTTTATCCTACGGCACAAGCGTCCACCCTCAACGCAGGCCCGGAATTGCCGCGCTTGTGACAGAATACGGCTTATGCCCGATCCGGTTGTTCTCATTGCCAACGGTGACCTCCGCTTGGCAGCCAATCAAAAATGCTGGCCCGCGCAGGAGAAAGTGGAGGCCGCCGTGAGCGAGGCGATTCGCGCGGCCGGCTTCGAGGTTCGGCGCGGCCATCCGTTCGACCCGGCGAAGGGGCACGGCTTCATCGACAGCCAGAAGCACGGCATGGAGGTTTTCCGCCATATTCCGCGCACCGCGCCGCTCGTGGTCGTCGAGGCGGTCTGGCAGTACAGCCATCACGTGCTGCATGGCCTCTACTCGCATCGCGGCCCGATCCTGACGGTGGCCAACTGGAGCGGCGAATGGCCCGGCCTGGTCGGGATGCTGAACCTCAACGGGTCGCTCACCAAGGCGGGGGTGAAATACGATTCGCTCTGGAGTTCCGATTTTGAGGACGCCTTCTTCCGCGATAACCTCAGCCGCTGGCTGCGGGGCGAACGCGTCCAATACGACCTTTCCCACGTCCATCCGCTCTCCTCGCTCCATCTCCCCGCCGAAGCGGCGGAGGCCGGACGCGCCATCGCAGGAGACCTCCGCGAACAGAAGGCCATCCTCGGCATCTTCGACGAAGGCTGCATGGGCATGTACAACGCCATCATCCCGGACGAACTGCTGCACGCCACCGGCGTCTTTAAGGAGCGCCTGAGCCAGTCCGCCCTCTACGCCGAAATGCGCCGAACCTCGGACGAGGAAGCGCGTGCTGTCCGCGCGTGGCTTGACGCGAAAGGCGTGCAGTTCCGCACCGGTCTGAACCCGGAAACCGACCTCACCGACGCGCAGATCATCGAGCAGTGCAAGATGTACATCGCCGCGCTCCGCATCGCCGCCGACTTCGGCTGCGACGCCATCGGCATCCAGTATCAGCAGGGGTTGAAGGACATCTGCCCGGCATCCGACCTCGCCGAGGGCCTGCTCAACAACGTCGACCGCCCGCCGGTCCGCTCCCGCTCGGGCGAGGAGCTCTACCCCGGCAACGCCCTGCCGCACTTCAATGAAGTGGACGAGTGCGCCGGCCTGGACGCACTCGTCACCAACCGTCTGTGGCGCAGGCTCGGCTACGCGCCCGAAACCACGCTGCACGATCTGCGTTACGGGGAAGACTACAACGGCGAGTTCGTCTGGGTGTTCGAGATTTCCGGAGCCGCGCCGCCCGCGCATCACACCGGCGGCTACGCGGGCACGGTCAGCGAGCGGCAGCCTCCGATGTACTTCCACTTGGGCGGCGGAACGCTGAAAGGCGTCGCCAAGCCTGGGGAAGTCGTATGGAGCCGCATCTTCATCGCCGACGGCAAGCTGAAGGCCGACCTCGGCCGCGCCAGGGTTCGCGAGCTGCCGCGGGAGGAAACCGAACGCCGCTGGGCGATCACCACGCCGCAATGGCCCATCATGCATGCCGTCACGTGCGGCGTCAGCCGCGACCAGATGATGGCCCGCCACAAAGCGAACCACATCCAGGTGGCCTACGCCCCGTCGGAGGAAGCGGCAAACCGGGCGCTGGCCGCTAAAGCTGCGCTCTTCGATGAGTTGGGCCTCGAAGTGGCCATCTGCGGTTCGGATCACGGGCTGAGTTGACCCACGGGGCCGCGCGGCGCCGTCGTGCGCGATGTACAGAAAGGCCGGCGGGTCACTTCTGTCTGAGTCCGCCCTGGTATAACCCGGGTTATACTAAAGCTGTGAAGACTGCGGTATCGATGCCAGACGATCTTTTCCGTTTAGCGGAAGCCGCTGCCCGCAGGCTCCGCGTTTCCAGAAGCAAACTGTACGCCAACGCGATTGCGGAATACCTGACGCGGCAGCAGGACAATGCCATAACGGAACGTCTGAACGAGGTGTACGCGCGTCGTCCGGCGAAACTCGACCCCGGACTGCACCGCGCCCAAGTGAAATCTCTCAAAAAGGATGCCTGGTAGAGTGTGAGCGAAATTCAGCGCGGAGAGATCTGGTGGGCGGATATACCGGAGCCACGGCGTTCTGAACCTGGCTACCGTCGACCGGTGCTTGTGGTCCAAGCTGATGCCTTCAATCTCAGCCGGATTCAGACCACAATCGTCGCGGTCATTACGACCAACCTCGACCTCGCCGAAGCCCCGGGCAACGTCCTGCTGCCGGCGCGCTTGTCGGGGCTGCCCCGCGACTCAGTCGTGAACGTCAGCCAGTTATTGACCCTCGATCGGGGCTTTCTGGCCGAACACGCCAGCACGCTGCCGCCGCGATTGCAGCGATCTGTAGACGAGGGATTGCGCGTGGTGCTTCAGCTTTAGGATTCCGGCGCGTTCCATTTGTCTATTCACTGCGAAGGGGACTATACGGCCAGGTGGCATACAAATCGAGTCCATCCGGCGTGATTATCGAACTCTACGGACTTGAAGATAGAGGTCTAGGAACGATGGATATTCCACTCGGTGCGTTGCTCGCCGCAGACACGTACGGTTCCCACTGAGGCAGGAAAACCTCCGTTCGGTCACCGTTAATCAACCGCGTGACCGGGTTGTTGTACCCCGTCCTGGGCCAGTTCTTGCCGTCAGCATAGCTGCCTATCGCCGACCTCAGTTGGGTTGCGTTGAGCGTCATCGTGAACCTCAGCCGGCCTTCTCGATACAGGTGGTAGATAATGACTCTGGCTGAGTCCGCCTGCAGCCATTCCATATCAACAACCCGGTGCGCCACGTGCCACCCTTTGCTTCGCGACCAATGGCAACTTCGGATGCGGCAAGTCTCGTTGGTCGTTGAGTCCGCGGCCGGCCCGCTTCTGAAATCCCACTGCTGAGGGTCAGCGCCCTGGAAAGCAACTCGACACGACTTTGCGATTGCGGAGATTTCTGCCTCCGAAAAACGGTGTCTACTCGGATGGGGAATGACGATCAAGACGGACGCGCTCGCGGTGTTGAGGCGATAAAGTCCATTCTTGCGGGTAGGCCAGACCCCGGCGAAGATAATTGAAGACGTCATCGCCGAGCGCGACAATGACTTTCGCTACAGCACGATGCAGGACGGGCCAGCAGTGTCGCTTGGGGCATTCCGCACTGCCGTCCGAAAGTGCCCGACGCAGCGCTGACGTCGGTTTCTCAGTCGCGCACAAAAAGAGCTCTGTCGCGACAGCAACCTCTTCGAATGCCCGGCCTTCGTAATCAGTCCCTCGTATCGATTCCTCCGCAATCATGGCGTGCGTTCGGTAGTGCCGCTCTTTGCCACCGACAGCAATGTATGGCTCAATACCGGTGCGGTTCGATTCCAGCCGAACGAAAGCGTTTCGGTCGGTCATGAGTTCATGGTGCAAAGCACGATTCGTTTTACTAACACGCGGATTGAAGCCGACGAACGCCATCAATGCAACGGACTGGCAACCGATGCCCGGAGGGAATTTCATTAGCCTGCCCGTACCAGAAACTGCGTCGAATCCGAACTGGGCCGTCGGACAAACGTGACAATCGAAATTGCAGCCCGGCTGCAATTGATCTTTAGCTGTCGGCTCTATTGTCATCGTCTTGAAGTTAGCCGCACACGTGCCTAGCGATTATACTGCGGACCGGAGTCTGTGCAGCCTGAACTGACCATGGAACCTCGAATGCGCCCGCACGAACCCATGGCAACCCGCGACCTGGCCGTCCAACGCCCAAATCGTGCTTCTGCCCTCCGCCCAAAACCGGACCGCGTTGGGATTTATCCGCCACTCGTGTCCTGACCGCCGCCGAGCCGGTTCCAATCAGCCAGGGTGTGTGGTCGCCCTGGTCCGGCGGGCGCTGCTCTAAGCCGGCACGTACCGCTTAACATCGACGCGCCGGGCGTACTTTCGAGTCTTCGCCACGTCATAGGCCAGTTGCATACGCAGGAGGTGGTTCATGTCGGGGCCGAAGGCTTTTTCGATGCGCAAGGCCATGTCCGGCGTGAGCGCGGCCTTGCCATGCAGCAGGTCTGATAGCGTCGCGCGGCGCACCTTGAGGATCTCGGCCGCCTTCTTTACGGTCAGGCCCAGTTCCTCGACGATCTCGGTTCTGATCAGGTCGCCCGGATGGGGCGGGTTCTTCATCGGCATCTTGCTCCTCCTTAGTGGTAATCGATGAGGTCGATATCGTCAGCGGTGTTGGTCTTCTCGTCATAGGTGAAAACCAGCCGCCAGTTCCCCGAAACGGTCAGGCTCCAGAATCCCTTCAGGTCGCCCTTGAGCGGATGCAGTTTCCATCCCGGAAACCGGCCGGCTTGGTCGGGGCTGTCCGCCGTTTCCAGCGCGAACAGGAGCTTGCGCAGCTTGTCGGCCATCGCGCCGGGAACACCTTTGGCGTTGTCGTCGTCATGCAGCGCCCGAAGCCCTTTATGGCGAAACCGGCCGAATTGCACGTCACATCCTTCTTTCATTGTGTACGGTAATACCGTGCACGATCAAGCCCTTGCACGGTTGAAACCCAACGTCCGATGCGGGTGAGATAATAGCTCCCATGAGAGCCCATGTCGCGCTGCTTCTCGTGGCGCTGCCGCTGATGGCCTTTCCGCAGGCCAAGGAAATGCCATACACAGCAGTCAACAATCCGGAATTCATCCCGGCTTCGGCGGCCACGTTCCTGGCCGGCCCCGACCGTATGATCGGCGTTACCAGCGGCGATGTCGTCAAGGCATACCCGGCGGCCATTCTCGCGCAACATGGCGTGGTTCTCGACGACCTTCCTACGGGGCCCATCGCGGTCACCTGGTGATCCTACTGCAATACGGCCCTCGTGTTCAGGGCCGAAGCGAAAGGCAGGAAGCTGCGCTTTGAAACCGTCGGCGTGATCGGCGGTAACGAGGTGTTCGGCGACAAGGAGACGGGCAGCCACTGGCAACAGTCGACGCTGACGGCGATCTCAGGGCCGCTGAAAGGCGAGCGTCTTGAACTCTACCCGTTCTTACTCACGAGTTGGGGTGAGTGGCGCAGGATGCATCCGAATACGCTGGTGTTGAAGCCTACGCCCGGATATGCCGAACGCATTCCCGAAGAAAACCGCTTGATCCGTGCAGGCCTGTCGGGGCGCGGCAGCGCACCCGAGGGCGTCCTGCGCAAGGACGGCCGTCTTCCGCCCAAAACCATGATCCTGGGCCTGGATGTGAAAGGCTCGAACAAGGCTTTCCCGCTCGCTGCGCTGCGCGCGTCACGCGTCATCAACGATCAGTTGGGTGGTGAACCGATCCTTGTCGTGCATCAGCCCGGCTCCGACACGACCACTGCATTTCTTGCACGGCTGAACGGCCGGACTCTCAAATTTAGCGCCGCGAATCAGGACAGCACTGAATTGACCGATAACGAAACACACTCGCGCTGGGATGCCTACGGCAACTGCAAGTCCGGCACGCTGGCCGGGTCACACCTGGCGCCGCTCATTCTGGAACCGGAGTATTGGTTCGCCTGGTCGGAATTTCACACCAATACCGGCGTCTACAGCGCAGCGCGATAGTCTAAGCCGGCGTAACCAAGGGCAGCCCTTTCTTGGCGAAGATCATCGCCAGCAGCCTGGCGGGCTCCGTGTTGCTCGCATTGCGCGAAACCTGATGTGTGCTGCCCGGGGGCTCGTAGAACATCTGCCCGGTTGTGTATGTGGTCTCCGGTTGGCCGGAAATCCTGGTGACGATCGCACCTTCGAGGACGTACGCGAGCACGAAGCCCGGATGGTGATGCGGCCGTCCATTGCGCCCTGGCGGCATGACCACGGTGCTGACGTTGACCTCCCAGCCATCCATGGTGACGTTGGGGAGTTCGTGCTGGAAGACAGTGTCCGGGCCAGAATGCGCGGTCTGGTTCTGGGCTTGGGCTGCTGCTCCGGCAAGGGCTGCCAGTGCGCCGGCGAGGACATCGCGACGATTCGTCATGGCCTCATTTTATATTCACAGGCGAAACCGGGCGGCCGCTGGGATTGCGGTCGAACCGGCCAACCATAGAAAAGCCCAGCAACCTGAGACAATGAAAAAATGCGCGTTGGCATCATCGGCACCGGAGCTATTTCGCACAAACACGCCCAGGCATATCGCAACATCGGCTTCGAGCTTACCGTCTGCACCGACATCATCGAAGCCAATGGCCGCGCGTTCGCGGAAAAGTGGGGCTGCGAGTTTGTCTCCACGCCCGAAGAACTCTGCCGCCACCCCCGCGTCGATTACGCCGACGTCTGCACCTTTCCGGACTACCGCATCGAGCCCGTCCGCTTCTGCGCCGCAAATGGCAAACACATTCAGGTGCAGAAGCCCATTGCGACCTCGGCGGAGACCGCGCGCGAGATGATCGCAACCGCCAAAGCCGCGGGCATCCAACTCGGCGTCGTCAGCCAGCACCGCTTCGACGATTCCAGCCTCTTCCTCCGCCGCGCCCTCGCTGAAGGACGCCTCGGCAAACTGCTCCAAGCCGACGCCTACGTGAAGTGGTACCGGTCAGATGCTTACTATTCGCGTCCCATCAAAGGAAGCTGGAAAACCGAAGGCGGCGGCGCTCTCATCAATCAGGCCATTCATCAGGTGGACATTCTGCTGTGGCTCATGGGCGCCGTCCGCAGCGTCTCCGGCTTCTGGCAGATCGCCGCGGCGCACCGCATCGAAAGCGAAGACGTCGTCAACGCCGTCATGCAATACGCAAGCGGCGCCACCGGCGTGCTGCAAGCCTCCACCGCTTTCTGGCCCGGCTACACCGAGCGCATCGAAATCCACGGCGCCAAGGGCACCGCCATCATCTCCGGGGACCGTCTCACCACCTGGGACGTCAATAACGATTCCGGCGAGCCCGCGCCGCTCGCCCAGGATGTCGCCAGCGGCGCCTCCGACCCGATGGCCATCTCGCTCACGCCCTTCGAGCGCCAGTTCCAGGATTTCGCCCAGGCCATCGAATCCGGGCGTCCACCGGCTTCCTCCGGAGAAGACGGCCTTCGTGCTCTCGAACTGGTGCTCGCCGTTTATCAATCGTGCCGCGAAGGCCGGCAGGTAGCGCTGAATGCCTAACGCCGGCGGCCGCGCCGGATTCTCCACCGTCCGCGTGCCCGCGTCCAGCGCCAATCTCGGCCCCGGCTTCGACGCGCTCGGCCTTGCGCTCGAAATCTTCCTCGAGTGCCGCTTCCGTCCCGCGGCCGAACTCTCGATCCGGGCCTGCGGCCGCGACGCCGATCGCATCTCCTCCTCCGACGACAACCTCATCTGGCAAACGGCGCTTGCCGTCGCCTCCGACGTGGGCCGCACGCTTCCACCCATCGAACTCGAAATTCAAAACGACATTCCCATCGGCAAAGGGCTCGGATCGAGCGCTGCTGCGCTTACCGCGGGGGTTGTCATCGCCGATTGCGTGCTCGGCCTTGGCTGGGACGCGCACCGCATCCTCGACGAAGCCGCCTACATTGAAGGCCACCCGGACAACGTTGCCGCCTGCGTGCTCGGCTCCATCGTCGCCAGCGCCATTGACGCCGAAGGCATCGCGCGAGCCGTCCGCCTCGATCTTCCGCCCAGCTTTGCCGTAGGCGTCGTTGTGCCGGACTTCATCCTCCCCACCTCGGAAGCCCGCGCCGTGCTGCCCGTTTCCTACACACGCCAGGACGCCATATTCAACGTGCAGCGGTCGGCCCTGCTGATTGCCGCGCTCGCCACCGGATCCGTCGAAGTTTTCCCAGCCGCGCTCGAAGACCGCATGCACCAGCCTTATCGCGCGCCGCTCGTTCCCGGCCTCAGTGAAATTCTGACGCTTCGCGCTCCGGGACTCCTCGGCTGTACACTCAGCGGCGCCGGTCCGTCGATTCTTGTGTTCCATGAGCGCGGTCACGGCGAGGTGTGCTCGCTCGCCGCCGATGAATTCGCGCGGCACGGCGTCAGCGCCGAGGTTCTCTTCCCGGCCATCGCGCACGAGGGCTTTACCCTCACAGCTTGAAGAAAATTTTCCGCCGGTACAGCCACGCGCAAAGGTAAATCTGGAACGCCGACACGGCGCAAGCCATGAACACGCGTCCCCAGTCGCCCCACCAGCCGACCGACCACCCCAGAAACACCTGCGCCGTCGTGCGCATCCAGTGGCCGAGAATCTCGTGGAAGAGGTAGATGAAAATCGAATTCGAGCCGACGATGACGGCGACGCGGCTCCAGCGCGTCCAGCCTTTGATATCCGACACCCAGACGAACGCCGCCAGCGCCAGCAGCGTCCAGCCCACGCTGAGCAGCGCGAAGGACGGCGTCCAGATCTTCTTGACGATCGGAATCCAGAAATCGAGCGCGAGGCCCGAGGCGACACCGGCGATGCCTGTCAGTACGAGAATGCGCAGTTTTCTCGCCATGTCGAGCGAGGACTTAAGTAGCGCACCAGCCATCACGCCAAACACCGTGTTCGCCGTCGAGGGAATGCAGTTGATCGTCGCGTAAGACCCCGGCCAGTGCTTGCCCAGCACTGCCCCGTCCAGCCAATAACCAATGTTGGCGTCCTTCACCCATGGCCCGATCACGCCCGGCGCCGTGAAAAACGTATAGATCGCCCAGTCCGCCGCCAGAAACGCGAAGGCCGTCACGGCCTGCACCTTCCAGCCTTTGCGCAGCACCAGGAACGCGATGAGGTAGGTAAACGAAACCTGCGCCAGCACGTTGATCAGATCGATGACGGGCCGACCGGCTTCGACCGACCTTGCAATTAGCCCCCACAGAATCAGTAGCGCGCACCGCTTCAGGACGTGCAGCAGAGTCGACGAGTAACTCTCGCCCGACTCCCACCTCTTCGCGAAGGAAAATGGCATCGCCGCGCCGACGATGAACATGAAGAACGGCTGCACCATGTCCCAAGGCGTCGCCCCGTGCCAGTCCGTATGCTCGAACTGCCGCGCCACCACGCCCATCAGCGGGTGGTTGTTCATCGCCGACAGAAACCCCTCGGCGGTGAGGAAGATCATGGTGAACCCGCGGAAGGCGTCGAGCGAAACGACGCGTTGACTTAGCGCACGAACCGGCGCGGCGGTTACCGGCGAGGAGCCTGTTGTGGAGCCCATTGCGGGCTTATCTTACTACAAGCCGCGCTACTACACTCCGCGGCGGTCGCCCCACAACTCCACGTGCAGCCGCGGACCGAAACGCCACCCGCGTTCCTTGCAGATCTCGGCCAGCCACAACCCGCGCTCTCGCAGCACCTCAGCCCGCGTGCCCTCCGGCATCAACACCACGCGCGAAGCATCTCCTTCTACCTCGCGCACCAGCGCCGCCGCTTCCTCCACGTCCTCCGGCGCCGCGATCACGAACTTGAGCTGATATGGATGCTCCGCCATCAGCCGCCGGATCACATCGGGCTGCCGCCGCAGCCGCTCATGCCGCGCCGCCCACCGTCCGCCCTCGCGCTCGTACGGCGTAGAATTTTCGAGCTTTGGGCTGATGCTGATCAGGTCGCAGGCGACCTCGGCGAACACGGTCCCCGCTGTCTCGATCGTGATATGCAGGCCCATCCCGCGCAGTCTCCGCGTCAGCGCCCCGATTTCCGGCGCGATCATCGGCTCGCCACCTGTCACCACCACGTGCCGCGCGCGGGTCCGCTCGCACTCGGCCGCGATATCTTCCACGCTCATCTCGCCGCCCTCGGGCGACCAGGACGTGTACGGCGTGTCGCACCACACGCACCGCAAGTTACATCCGCTGGTGCGTACGAATACCGAAGGCACGCCCGTCAGCATCCCTTCGCCCTGCAGCGAATAAAAAATCTCGGATATCTTCAAGCCGCGTACTCGATCGGGTCTTCGACACCCGCTTCTGCGAAGCCTTTGCGGCGCAGCAGGCACGAATCGCAGTGACCGCACGCGCGCCCTTGCGGGTCCGGATCGTAGCAACTCCGCGTCAGCTTCACGTCCACGCCCAATTCCAGCGCCAGCCGCACAATTCCCGCCTTATTTAGCTGAATCAGTGGGGTGTGAATCTTCAGTTGCGTGCGCCTTTCTACGCCCGCCCGCGTCGCCAGATTCGCCATCTTTTCGAACGCCTCGATATATTCCGGCCGGCAGTCCGGATAACCCGAATAGTCGATCGCGTTCACGCCCAGAAAAATGTCCGCCGCGCCCAGCACCTCGGCCCACGCCAGCGATAGCGACAAGAAGATCGTGTTCCGCGCCGGAACATAAGTGATGGGAATGTTTTGGGCGAGGTCGTCCACGCGGTCCGCCTTCGGCACCGCGATATCCGCCGTCAGCGCCGACCCGCCGAACACCGTCAAATCCACCGGAACCACCAGGTGCCGCCGCGCTCCAAGCGCCTTGGCCAACCGCGCCGCCGCTTCGAGTTCCACCCGGTGCCTCTGGCCGTAATCGAAACTCAGCGCATAACACGCAAACCCCTCGCGCCGCGCATAGGCAAGACTCGTCGCCGAATCCAGCCCGCCGCTCAGCAGACACACGGCCCGCCGCTCACCCTGCTCCATATGCTTCAGTGTCACAGAATCCGTTAGCCTCCTGCGCCGGGGGCGTCTGGCCACCGCGCACTGTGGCCACCACTATCTCAGAGGGGCTATCGAATATCATTATCCGTGAGCAATCCAGAAGCCGACGCCCTGGCGCACATCCTGGCCAAACGGGCCGACGAAAGCGTCGCCTGCACGCCTCCGAAGACCACCGCCATATGCCGCCGAGGGGAACTGTTGGCGCTCGAAAGAGCGTGCGCAGCCCTGCCAGGATACGACCTCCCTACCCGGTGAGCGCACGGCTGCTTGACCGCTGCCTAGTAGAGAAGAACGCGTAGTAAGGGCATACTAGCGCGCGAATCGCGAAGGTGATCCAGTCGACACCGAGGTCGCCCGTGATGCCGACGGGCGACCGCATAGGGCGTCAGAAGATCACTTCGCTATCCGGGTGCACGCCGTTACCTTCTTGCCCTTCTTAGTCGTGTATGTGGATACGGCCGGTTTCTTCTCGTCTTTCGTCGTAGCGCCGCCGGCCAGAGGGCCTATTGCGAACGGAACGAGCGGACGTGGCGGGGCCGCGCTTTACATCGTGTGGCTAGTTGGGGCAATCGCACTAGCGCCCTATCATTTTTGGTGTCTCACTATCGTTGCGCACGCTCGTTTGCTTCTCTTCGATGCCTCCCGCTTCGATGGCCGCTCCCTGCGAAGCCAGGCGAAGTCACCACCGAGCTTCATGCCGGGAGGATCGTCATCCATTAATACATGCATTTGACAGCATATGATCTACGCTGCATAATAGGAGCGTGGGCTGGGCGGTCGAGATCGCCGATGAGTTCGAGCCGGAGTTCGACGCGCTCGACGAGGAAGTCCAGACCGAGGTCCTGGCATTGGCGCGGTTGCTACAGCAGTTCGGCCCGAACCTCGGCCGGCCACGCGTCGACACGCTGAAGGGGTCGCGCCACGCCAACCTGAAGGAGTTGCGATTCAGTGCGGCGGGAGGTGAATGGCGGGTGGCATTCGCGTTCGATCCGCGCAGGCGGGCGATCCTGCTGGCGGCCGGCGACAAGGCCGGCGGGAGCGGGATACGCTTCTACCGGGAACTGCTCCGCAAGGCCGATGACCGCCTCGATGCCCATCTCGCCCGCCTCAAGAAGGAGAAGAAGTAGCCATGTCTGTGAACGTGAACGACAAGATTCGAAAATTGCGCCCGGCCCGGCGTCGTAGGGTCGAGGCTCGCGCAAAGGAACTCATCGCGGAGGAGATGACTCTGCGCGAACTCCGCAAGGCACGCAGACTCACACAGGTCCGCATGGCGAAGAAGCTTGGGATCACGCAGGATGGCGTATCGCGCCTGGAAAAGCGCACTGACTTGCTGCTCTCCACGTTGCGGAAGACCGTTCAGGCGATGGGCGGGAATCTGTCGCTGGTCGCGGAATTCCCGGACCGCGCACCCGTCTTACTGTCCGGCCTGGCCGAGGACGAAGCGCCTGGCAAGCACGTCCGCCACAAACGTTCCGTTGCTTGAGCCGGCCAGAAGACGGTGTGAGTAACTGCTTCAAAACGCGGCCGCAACAGCGTCGTTTGATGGCGCAGCCTCTCACGTCTGCGCTCACGTATTCTGCTTCTCGCGCAAAATCGGTTTCCAGGCACCCCTGCATGCAGAACCACCCCTCCAACCCCACCCATCCAAACCCTTTCCTTGTAAATCCCAACTGCCGAGAGTAGAATCCCTGTTTGGCGCTCGAATCCGGACACTGCTGCATACAACCCGTCACCGCGCCTACAAAGGAGGTTCACCCAATGCGTCCCTTAGCCCGGACCTGCTACCTCGCTCCCTGCCTGCTATTCGCGGCAGCCGCCGCCTTCGCCCAGCCGGCCGCGCAGCCCGGCTTCCACCCGCCGCAGGCGCCCCACTATGTCTCGCCGGAGGTGACGCCGGACCACCATGTCATCTTCCGCATCTTCGCGCCGCACGCCCAAAGCGTCCACGTGTACGGTACCGACATGCCCGGCCTCCCGCAAGCGCCCGCTATGACTAAAGGCGAGCACGACATCTGGGAGCTTACCTTCGGCCCCGTCGACCCCGGCGCATACCGCTATGACTTCCTCGTCGACGGCTCCACCGTCCTCGACGACCACAACCCCGCGACCAGCGAATCGAACAATAACCCCTGGAGCCTTGTCTACATCCCCGGCGCCGCCTTCATGGACACCGACGATGTGCCGCACGGCGCTGTATCGTCGGTCACTTACTACTCGAAAGCCCTGAGTAAGTTCCGACGCATGCACGTTTACACCCCGCCCGGCTATGAAACCAGCACGGAGAAGTATCCGGTGTTCTATCTGCTCCACGGCGCCGGCGATTCCGACGATTCCTGGACCTCCGTCGGCCGCGCCAGTTTCATTCTCGACAACTTAATCGCGCAGGGCAAGGCCAAACCCATGATCGTGGTCATGCCCGCCGGGCACACGACGCACGAACCGCTTCGCATGCCCGCCACCCCCGCCGCCCGCCGCCGCATGAACTTCAACGACGACTTCGTCCGCGAGTTCACCACCGACATCATGCCGCTGGCCGAATCCCGCTACCGCGTCATCGGCGACCGCGCCCACCGCGCCATCGCCGGCCTTTCCATGGGCGGCGGCCAGACGCTGAATATCGGCATCCCTCACCTCGACGAGTTCGCCTATATCGGCGTGTTCTCCTCGGGCCTGTTCGGCATGTTTCCCATGGCCATGCCCGGCCAGCCCGCGCCCGCGCCGGACAACACCTGGGAGCTGCAATACGCCGCCCAACTCGACGACGCCAACTTAAAACCGGGACTGAAACTCTTCTGGTTTTCCACCGGCTCGGAGGACCGGCTGCTTCCCACGAGCAAGGCGACGGTGGAGATGTTCCGCAAGCACGGCTTCTCGCCGACTTTTGTGCCCAGCCCCGGCGCACATACCTGGATCAACTGGCGTAACTATCTCGACCAATTCGCGCCGCAGTTATTCCAATAACATCCGTCATGAAACGCTATCTCCTAGATCGG